>JBHJOG010000164.1:0-24117 GCA_050329975.1 Alphaproteobacteria bacterium
GCGCTGAAGCCGATCATCATTATCGTCGGCCTGCTCAGACTGGCCGAGGCGCTGAAGCTGTTCGACATCATCGCGACCCTGACGAAGGGAGGGCCAGGGACGGCGACCCAGTCCTACACTTATTATGCCTACACGGCCGGCTTCAAGCTGCAGGACTACGGGTACGCGTCGGCGCTCGCCTTCCTGTTGCTGATCGTGGTCATGGTGATCGTGACATTCTTCTTCCGCTTCCTGAGACAGACCTATGAGTAGGCGTGGCGCCGAGGCCGGCATGCGGCATTCGTCCTTCGGGACGGCGCTCTACTCGATCATCGCCCTGGTGGTGACGCTGATCTTCTTCTTCCCGCTGTACTGGGCGATCTCGAACAGCCTGCGACAGCCCGCCGAGACCTTCACCGTCGCCGGTCTCGGCGTGCCGTTCATCGACTTCACGCCGACCCTCGACAACTGGATCGCTGAAATTCAGGTGAAGGAGGCGTACAACGCCTTCAGCAACAGCCTGATCGTCTCGTCGGTGTCGACCCTGCTCGCACTCGCGCTCGGTCTCCCGGCGGCCTACGCCCTGGCCCGCTTCCGATTCCGCAAGATCCCGAACAAGGACCTGACGATCTGGTTCCTGTCCCAGCGCGTCCTGCCGCCGGTGGCGACCGCTGTGCCGTTCTTCTTCGTCTTCACGACGCTGGGGATGCAGGACAACCTGATCTCGCTGATCCTGATCAACGCCACCTTCATCTTGCCTTTCGTGGTCGTCATCGTCCGGCAGACCTTCCAGGATCTGCCGATCGAGCTCGAGGAGGCGGCGCTGGTCGACGGCGCGTCCCATCTGCGCGCGTTCTTCCGGATCGCCTGCCCGCTGGCCGCACCGGCGATCGCTGCGTCCTGTCTGATCATGTTCGCGTTCGCTTGGAACGAGTATCTGTTTGCGCTGATCCTCAGCCTCACCGAGGCATCGGTTATGCCGACCCACATCGCCGGCGGTGCCGACACCCGCGGCGTACAGTTCTGGTTCGTCGCGGTCCGGTCGCTGATCGCAATGGTGCCGCCGGTGCTATTGGCCCTGATCGCCCAGCGCTATATCGTACGTGGCCTGACGTTGGGAGCAGTGAAGGGCTGAGCCACGGCCGTGACCACGAACATGACGTCCGCGCTGATCCGGCCGGCCCGACCAGCCGACGGCGCTGCCATCGCGCAGGTTCACGTCGACACCTGGCGGGATACCTATGCCGGCATCTTGCCGGACTCCTATCTGGTTCACCGGGTCAGGTCCGGCGCGCGGCAAGCCGGATGGCGCATCGGCGCGGCCGGCCGGACTGGGCCCACTGAAACCACACTGGTTGCCGAACTCGAGCAGGTCGTCGGCTTCATCTCCTTCGGTCCGGCCCGCCATGTGCTCGACCGGCAGATCGGGGAGGTCTATGCGCTCTATGTGATTCCGGATGCGCAAGGTCAGGGTCTGGGCCGGGGTCTCGTCTCGGTTGCCCTGGAGCGATTGTTCATCGGCGGATGCCGCGCAGTCGATGTCGAGGTGCTGGCCGCGAATCCCTCGCGGCACTTCTACACCGCCATGGGGGCACGCCAGGTCGGCCAGGGTGTCCATGATTTCGCCGGCCAGCGGCTGCCGGTGGTGTTCTATCGCTGGACCGGGGCCTAGGGGCGGCCGCTTCAGGGCGCCGAAAGGGCAGCTCGCTCCTCTTCGAGCGACATCGGGGCTCCGGCGCCGATCGAGGCAGCATAGGCGTCGAGGGTTTCCGGCGACGACGCAGGAGCATAGCCACCGGTATCGATCGCAGCACCCGCCAAAGCCAGCCGAACGTCCCAGCCTGCAACGGAGCGGCAGGCGACCGAGACCACTCTGGCGCCTTCCGCCGGCCCATACTCGAATTCGCGGCAGAGCTCGCCATCTCCGTTCCGGAAGGTGCCGATGGCGGCGACCTCTGTCCCATGCGAAAGGGACAGCCGCTGGCCGGACGGAAGCGTTTCAAGAGCGCCAACGAGCTCCGGGTCTTTGACGGAGGCGATCTGGAGACCGGGCGCCGGCCCATCCGATCCTCCGGCGAGCATGCCGGCGCCGACCCCGATGGCGAGGGCGAGGCTGGCAGCGATGGGCAGTTGCCAGGACTGCCACCCCGGCCGCACGGCCAGCGCCACGACGTTCGACCTTTCGGTTGCCCACCCGGCGGCGGCCAGCGCGTGGATGCTGTCGCGTACCGCGTCCGGTACAGGCGGCGCCGGATGCGCCGCGGCGTCCTCGGCAACGATGCGGCGGGTCCGCTCGAACAGCGCCACCCGCGACGCCACAGCCGGATCGACCGCAATCGCCCGCTCGACCCGGACGACCATATCCGGCGAGAGCTCGCCGTCGGCATATGCCATCAACGTCTCGTCGTCGAAGTCCTTCTCCACCGTGCCGCCCTTTCCTGTCGACCTGATAACGCGCGGCCGATCACCCTATTCCCAGCGCCCTCGCCAGCGCGACGCGCGCCCGGGCCAGCCGGCTCATGACCGTCCCCGTCGGGATGCCCAGCACCGCGGCCGTCTCCGCGTAGGAGAGCTCCTCCACGCATACCAGGTGCATGACCATGCGATGGTCATCGGCCAGGTCGGCCATCGCTGCCTGCACCGCGCTCAGCATCAGCCGGCTCTCGACGCTCCGTTCGCCGTCGACCGGCGCTGCATCCGGTGCGTCGGCGATGTCGATCTCGGCACCGCGGGTGCGAGTCCGCCGCGCCATGTCGATCCTGGCATTGCGCAGGATGCGGAACAGCCAAGGCTCGAGCCGGGTCGCCGGATCGTAGCGGTCGCGCGCCGCGAAGGCGCGTTCGACGGTCACCTGCACCAGGTCGTCCGCCATGTCCGGAGAGCGGCACAGCGACATGGCGAAGCGCTTGAGATTGGGCAGCAACGCAATCAGGTCGTCGGCGAAGCGATCGCCCATCGGGTCATCCTTTCGCCTTCCCCGCGAGCGAGGAGCGGCCGGTGGAATAAGTTCGACGTGCCCCCGTAGTGGGTTCCAGTATGTCGGCGGCATCCCGCCTGGCAGGACCGGAGATCCGATGCGACAGAGCTTGCTCGTGCCCATTCTTCTTGCGCTTCTCGCGGCGCCGTTGTCACCCCCAGATGGCCGACCATGGATGAGCGGCGTCGCCTGGGCGGACGACCATGACGATGACGAGGGCGACGACGACGATGATGATGATGAGGGCGACGACGACGACGACGATGGGGGCTCGAGCCCGACCCGGGCCGGCGATGACCAGCCCGCCCCGATACCCCCGCCGCCGACAGCTGCGCCGGCCGAGATCGTCGCCTTCGATCTTTCGGCAGCGGACTATGAAGCGCTGCTTGCCCAAGGATATGAACTGATCGACGAGCAGACGATCGCTGCCTTTGGCAGCACCTTGCGCCGGCTGCGCGTTCCGCCAGGGATCTCGCTGATCGATGCACGGGCGGCGGTGAGGGCACTGCCGTCGGGCCAGGATGCCGATCTGAACCATTACTATCGTCCCGAGCAGACCGGGGAGGTGTCGTGCGCGGGCCTGCACTGTCCTGCCTTGGATCTGATCGACTGGCCGCTGGATCCGTCGCGGGAGAATGCCTGCGGGGAAGACATCCCGATCGGCATGATCGACACCGCCGTCAACACGGATCACCCGACCTTTGCCGGCAGCCGGCTTGAGTTCCGTCGCCTCATGGACGATGCGCCGGCCACGTCGGACGCGACCCATGGCACGGCGATCGCCGCGATCCTTGTCGGCGATCCGGCGAGCCGGTCTCCGGGTCTCCTGCCGCATGCCCGCCTGGTCGCGGTCGACGCATTCTCCCGCGTCCGGTCCGATGAGCGTGCCGACGTGTTCACGCTGGTGGAGGCATTGGGCTTTCTCGCCGGCGAAAACGTGCGGGTGATCAACCTCAGCCTCGCCGGACCGCCGAACACGGTGCTCGAGCGAGCGGTATCCGAACTGGCGGGGCCTCTCGGGATCGTGCTGGTTGCCGCTGCCGGCAATGCCGGTCCGCAGGCCGGTCCGCTTTATCCAGCCGCCTACGACGGCGTGGTCGCCGTCACCGCCGTCGACCAGGCCGGCACGGTCTACCGACGCGCGGGGAGGGGACCGCATATCGATTTCGCCGCTCCCGGGGTCGACGTCTGGACCGCTGCCTCGGTCAGCGGCGCGCGGGCGAGAACCGGCACCTCGTTCGCCGCCCCGTTCGTCAGCGCCGCGGCGGTCCTGGTGTTGCAGGAGGCACCAGGCCTCACGCCTGAGCGGGTTCTCGACGTGCTCAGCGCCACTGCGCGCGATCTGGGCGCGGCGGGTCGGGACGAGATTTACGGTCACGGGCTGCTATCGCTCACTGGCCTATGCCAGACCGCCAAACCCCTGCCTGCGGGAACCGTGGACTGAGCGCATCGTCTGAGGATGGCGATCCTCCGGGCGGCTGCTGCGAGCGAGGGCGGCGGCTTTGCGCAGCCGCCGCTGCTCGGGGCCGGCTTCTGGCCGATCCCTGCGTCAATCGTCGTCGTCGTGGCGCGACCAACCGTCGTCATCATCGTCGTCGTGGCGCGACCAGCCGTCGTCGTCGTCATCATCGCCGAAGGGCGAGACGTAGCGGAGGTGGGGGACAGGATCGATCCGCCACACCGGAGGACCGGAGAACAGCATGTCGAAAAACATCCGCACCGGATCCCCGCGCCGGTGATCGGCCGAGGCAGTGCTGGTGAGCGACATGCTGCCGACCGCTGCGACCGCAAGTATCGTCATGAGGCGTTTCATTGCGTTCTCCCAGGGTTGCGCAGCCCAATGCGGCCGCATCTGGAGAACGTCCGAGGCACGAGCCTATTCCGGAAGAATCCTGGAATTCGAGGATCGGCACCCGTCCGGGAGCAGGAATTCGGGTGCGCAGGACAACGCCGCCGAACCCAGCGCGGAAACCCCGCTGGCGACACCCCAGACGGGCAGATCAAGAGGCAATATCCATGGGTCGGGCCCGAAGCGATTCACGCTGACCAGCGTCAGGTCCGCGTGCGGATCGACAAAGGCCTGAGGCGGCCTGCCGTTCAACGACTTGCGAATCTCTGCGCGCACGCTGACCTGGGCGTAGCCGGCCTCGAGCCATATCTCCTCCAGGTGTCGCGCGAACTGGTGAATCATGTCGGCGCGAACCAGCATCTTGTCGGCCTGCCGCGGCGTCAGGTAGTCCTCCGGATCGATCACCCACTCGGTGCTGGTCGCCGGGTCGGTCACGACGAAGACACCCTCGGCATGACGATCGTAGATCCGCATCCGCCAGGAGAAGCGATGCCCATCGCCGGACCAGCGCACCTCGGTCGAGAAGAGCTCGGAGCGCAACGGGACGGCGATCTGCACTGCGCACCAGAGGCCCAGTGCCGCCATTACGGCGGCGGGAAGCGGCCGGGCGGGGTGTGGCATGGCCGGCGGGGCGGCAGGCAGCGTGCCGATCCGTCCGCGCATGCAGCGCAGCATCCTCGTTGGCCAGTCCGGCGCGAAGAAGATCGTTGTCGCGGCGATCGTCAGCCAGGGAAAGATGCCGATATTGAAGAAATAGGCGTTGGCGGCATGGAAGACGCAGTACACCGCGAAGGTCGGCAGCCGCGTTCGCCGCCACAAGAGGAGCGGCGCGCCGATCAGGTGCAGAGCGACGGTGCCCCAGGTCCCGGCGACAATCACCGCGTCGTAGTGCAGGAGCCAGCCCATCGGCACGTCGTCCGCCTGGCGCCGCAGCCACATCCCCAGCGGCTCGCCCGCCAGCCAGTCGGGCGTCAGCTTCACCAGGCCGGCATAGATCAGCATGATCTCCATCTGCGCCCGCAATATGAAGACGCTGGCATAGGGCACGGTCACCGATCGCCGCCCGGCCATGATCCAGGTGTCGAGCGCCCAGGCCCGGTTGGCCGGCAGGAAGCAGAGCAGGATCGCGAACAGGATGACCAGGTAGAAATGGTTCAGGTACTCGACCTGGTCGAGCAGGAAGAAATAGGTGAACAGCAGCGTGAAGCCGACGATCGCAACCCGGTAGAACAGCCCGATCATGACCAGGAAAGCGGTCGCGCCGACCATAAGCCAGGCGAACTGGATCCACGGCTCGGGCAGCGGCTGGACCCAGCCGAAGCCCGGATAGGTGAAATGGAAGTCCGGCGCGACATAGTAGCGCCAGATTCGGTCGTACTTGATGAACCGCCAGCAATCCCAGAGCATCAGCGCGCCGAATGCGATCCGGAACGCGGCGAGCGACTGAGCGGAAACCGGCGCAGAGAGCGCTCGGCGGATGGAGCGCCTGCTCGGCTTGTGGGATTGGGATTCACGGTCGGCCATGCGATGCTGCCCTTACATCCTGATCGCGGGGAATTACGGGCAGCTCGATGCGTTATTCCCCAAGAGATTTGGAAACGGCTGCCATGGACCGTGACGCGCTGGAGATCATCTACGACGGCGAGTGCCCGTTCTGCACCCGCTATGTGGCGCTCGTGCGCCTGCGCGAGGCGGTGGGACCCGTGGCGTTGATCGATGCCCGCTCGGACGATCCACGGGTCGCCGCGGTGCAGGCGGAAGGCTACGATCTGAACGTCGGCATGGTCGTCCGGCATCGCGGCGTCGTCCACCACGGTCCCGCTGCCGTGGCCGTGCTGACGCGACTGTCGCGCGGTGGCCTCCTGCGGCATCTGATGCGCCCGTTCTTCGCCAACCCGCGCCTGGCCGCACCGGCCTACCGGGTGCTCGCTGCCGGACGGCGCGGCGCGCTCCGGTTGCTGGGCAAGCCTCCGATCCCGCCGGCGCGCACGCCCTGCTCCGAATAACCGCCGGCAGGCGCGCATTTGGGGCTGGCCAGGGCACTGGCGAGGGCGTATCCGGAGCAACCAGCCGCACCGATTCCCTTGGTAAGGATTTGCCGATGACGGCCGTGTCCCAGCACGACCACGTTCTGATTCTCGACTTTGGCAGCCAGTTCACCCAGCTGATCGCGCGCCGGGTTCGCGAGGCCGGGGTCTATTGCGAAATCTGGCCCTTCAACGCCGGCGATGATCGCATTCGCGCTTTTGCCCCGAAGGCAGTGATCCTCTCGGGCGGCCCGGCGTCCCTCACGGGCGCCGAATCGCCGCGCGCGCCGCAGGCGGTCTTCTCGCTCGGCGTGCCGATTCTCGGCATCTGCTACGGCCAGCAGACGATCTGTGACCAGTTGGGCGGCGTCGTCGAGAGGGGCGAGACACGAGAGTTCGGTCGGGCAGACGTGACCGTCGTGGACGGTTGCGCGCTGTTCGAGGGGGTGTGGGAAGAGGGCGAGCAGCATCCGGTCTGGATGAGCCACGGCGACCACGTTAGCGAGCTCGCACCCGGCTTCCGGGTCGTCGCCCGCAGCCGCGGTGCGCCCTTCGCCGCCATCGCCGACGATGCGCGCCGCATCTTCGGTGTCCAGTTCCACCCCGAGGTGGTGCACACGCCCGACGGCGCCCGCCTGCTCGACAATTTCGTCCGCAACGTCGCCGGTTGCCAGGGCGACTGGACGATGGCCACGTTCCGCGACGAGGCGATTGCCGCGATCAGAGCCCAGGTCGGGCCGAACGGGAAGGTCGTCTGCGGGCTTTCCGGCGGCGTCGATTCCAGCGTGGCGGCGGTCCTGCTCCACGAGGCGATCGGCGAGCGGCTGACTTGTATATTCGTCGACCACGGCCTGCTGCGCCTCAACGAGGCGCGCGACGTGGTAGCCCTGTTCCGCGGCAGCTACAACATCCCGCTGATCCACCGCGACGCGTCCGAGCTGTTCCTCGACCGGCTGGCCGGGGTCGGCGACCCGGAGCAGAAGCGCAAGATCATCGGCAGCACCTTCATCGACATCTTCGAGGAGGAGGCGGGGAAGATCGCCGACGCCGACTTCCTCGCCCAGGGCACGCTCTATCCCGACGTGATCGAGTCCGTCTCGCCGAGCGGTGGCCCCAGTGTCACCATCAAGTCCCACCACAATGTCGGCGGGCTGCCCGAGCGGATGCGGATGAAGCTGGTCGAGCCGCTGCGCGAGCTGTTCAAGGACGAAGTGCGCGCGCTCGGCCGTACGCTCGGCTTGCCTGAGCGCATGGTCGCCCGCCACCCGTTTCCTGGCCCCGGCCTGGCCATCCGGATCCCCGGCGAAGTCACCCGCGAGTCGGCGGAGATCCTGCGCAAGGCCGACGCCATTTTCCTCGACGAGATCCGCACCGCCGGCCTTTACGACAATATCTGGCAGGCCTTCGCCGTGCTGCTGCCGGTGCGCACGGTCGGCGTCATGGGGGACGCGCGAACCTACGACCAGGTCTGCGCCCTGCGCGCGGTCACCTCCACCGACGGCATGACCGCCGACAGCTACCCCTTCGACCACAGCTTCCTCGCCGCCGTCGCCACCCGCATCATCAACGAGGTCGATGGCATCAACCGCGTCGTCTACGACGTGACCTCGAAGCCGCCGGGTACGATCGAGTGGGAGTGATTCAAGCCGGGAACCCGCGGGTGCGCGCGCAGGGGGCTGCATCCACCCACGATTAAAGTGCTGGATGGCCGTGGGGCAGGCCTACGCCTTCGAGGGGCCGTCGATGGCTGAGCCTCGCGGCCGCGCCGACCTTCCCGGTCATGGCCCTGCTGACGGAAGTTCTCGACGGAGGCCCGCTGGATCTGCTCTGCTCGACGGAGCATGGGTCTCCGCTGGTCGGCATGGTCCCGATGTACTTGCTGATGAGTGTCTTCCATTCGGCGCCTTGGCTGAGACTGTTATCCGGCCGCCGAAGCTGTTCCCCCCGGTCCTGAACGATGTCGGATGCCCCCCACGGGCGACCTGCGATGATCTGCTGGCGTCGCATCGACATGATTGGCCTTGAGCTGCTGGCATTGCGGACGGGAAGGGCAGGAGTCTGGGCGGATTCCTCCGTCATCTGTGCAGCGGACGGCGGCTATCGGCTGGACCACGCCTGGGAGTTGACGCCCGATTGGCGAGCTCGATCGCTCCGGGTCGACCGCTGGGACAGGAGCGGGCGCCGGACGGTTGTCCTCGAGCGGGACGGCGGAGGCTGGCGTGTCGACGGCGAGCGCCGCCCGGAGCTGGACGGCGCCGACGATCCCGATCTCTCGGTCACCCCGTTTTGCAACACGCTCGTCATTCGCAGGCTGCCTGCGGTCGATGGCGCGAGCCTTACCCTGGATACCGCCTATGTGAACGGGGACGATCTGACCGTCACGCGGTCGCGCCAGCGATACGACTGGAAGGCGCCGGGGCGGGTGCGCTACATCGACCTGGGACTTTCCGCAGGCTTCGAGGCGGATCTCCTGGTCGACGAGGAAGGGCTCGTTCGGCACTACGAACACTTGTTCGAGCGCATATAGGCTGGCGCGTCAGCCACCGCTGCCATAGGGGCGAGTCAGCACTTCCAGGAGATGGCCGTCCGGGTCATCGAAGTAGAATCCCCGCCCTCCGTCATTGCGGTTGATCGCGTTAGGGCGAGATTTCGCCGGGTCGGCCCAGTGGGTCAGCGCTCGCGCACGCACGCGCTCGAGGACACCGTCGAAGTCGCCCTCGTCGATCAGGAAGGCATAGTGCTGCGAGGCGACCTCGCCGTCGATCTCGACGAAATCGAGCGAGACGCCGTTGTCCAGTGCGACGACGTGGAAGGGTCCGAAGCGCGCTGGCGCCGGCCGGCCGAGAATGTCAGCCAGGAACCGTGCCGACACCTCCTGGTCCCGGCACCAGACGATGGTGTGATTCAGCTCTGTCGGCATGAATTCCTCCGGTCACCGCAGGGCGATCCTGATGCCTCCAGGAGGATGGCGCCGGTGACCCGGAAATCAAATTCCGGTTCGGTGCCGAGCGGAGGCAGTGGTATCTGTTCGACCATCAATCGACAGGGGAGGCCGCGACGTGCCGCACGACACAGAGCCACGGATCCGAATCGGCGTCGGCGGTTGGACCTATGAGCCGTGGCGCGGCGTGTTCTATCCCGAGGGCCTCACCCAGAAGCGGGAACTGGAGTACGCGAGCGGGAAGCTGAGCTCGATCGAGGTGAACGGCACCTTCTACGGCTCGCAGAAGCCGGAGAGCTTCGCCAGGTGGCATGACGAGACCCCGGACGACTTCGTTTTCGCACTGAAAGGCCCACGCTTCGCCACCAACCGTCGGGTGCTGGCCGAGGCGGGCGAGTCGGTCGAGCGCTTCTTCAACAGCGGGGTGATGCTGCTCAAAGACAAGCTGGGGCCGATCAACTGGCAGCTCGCGCCGACCAAGAAGCTTGACCTCGAGGATTTCGAGGGGTTCCTCTCGCTGTTGCCGAAACGCGTCGACGGGCGGGAGATCCGCCATGCGGTCGAGGTGCGGCATGACAGCTTCCGGTCGGCAGATTTCGTCTCCCTGGCCCGCGGGCACGGAGTCGCCATCGTCGTCGCCGGCGACTCTGCCTACCCGCAGATCGCCGATCCCACGGCGCCTTTCGTCTACGCCCGCATCATGGGAACCAGCGAGGCTGAGGCTTGCGGCTATCCGGAGTCGGCACTCGACCGGTGGGCCGAGCGGGCCCGGGCCTGGGCGGCGGGCGGCCGGCCAGCCGACCTGCAACAGGTTGGGGCCACGGCGCCGGAGGAGGTCGGCCGCGAGGTCTATCTCTATGTCATCAGTGGTTTCAAGGAACGCAATCCGGCCGCCGCCATGGCGTTGATCGATCGGCTCTCCTAGCCATGCCGCTGCAGACCCGGGTCGGGAGCGCTGCAAAGAGGATGGATGCGTGCTGATCTATCACCTGGCCCGGGCCGAGGAGTGGCACGAAAGCGGGCCGTCGGGCGCCTATGCCGGCGGCGGCCACGATCGCCGCGACGGGTTCATTCACTTCTCGACCAGCGGCCAGATCGCCGAGAGCGCCCGCAAGCACCGGAGCGGCGAGGCGGACCTTCTCCTTCTGGCCGTGGATGCGGAGGCGCTCGGCAAAGCGCTGCGCTGGGAAACGTCGCGGGGTGGCGTGCTGTTCCCGCATCTCTACGGTCCGCTGCCGCCAGCGGCAGTCGTGTGGTCACTGCCGCTGCCTCTCGACGCGCAGGGCCGGCACGTCTTTCCCGAGCTCTCCGACTGACCTTCAGGGCTGAGGGCGCACCGGCCTGCCGATCGCCAGGCGCTCGATGACACGGTAGCTGGCGAGGTCCAGTTCCACGAAACGCAAGCCGATGAACTGCTGTGCGGCATCGACGCGCGCGACGATCGCCCTCAACTCCAGCTGCCCGAAGCTCGGTATGTCGAGCAGGATCCGGTGCTCCTCGCCGAGCCGGTAGGATTGCGCCCGCGAGGGGCGCGCGACGACGCTCGCCATCCGCAAGCCGCCGAGGCTTACGTCGACGATGGTCGCCGGCTGGTCGCCGATCCGGGCAGACAGCTGCGTGGCGTGGCGCCGGTCTCGCCGACGCTCGATATGCGTATATCCGGCCAGATGTCTTCGGATCACATCAGCTCCCTGCCTCGCCACTGCAAGTTTGCCACAATCGGCCCCGGCTGAGGCCACATTTGCAGTATACATGAACACCGCTTAAGAGAGTTTTTCGACCATTGAGACGGGAAAATGAGCATGACTGTCCGACTCCGTTCCCTGCTGGCGACAACGACGGCGGCCGGCGCACTGGGGTTGTTGGGCCTTGCCGCCGGCAGCGCAGATGCCCTCGCTGCGCAGCGGCACGCCTTGCTCGTCGGCGTGACCGAGTATCCGGCTCTTGATGAGCGGCTCTGGCTCAATGGACCGGCAAATGATGTCGTCCTGATGGAGCAGGTGCTGCTGCAGCAGGGTTTTCCTGAGGAACAGATCACCGTGCTCTCCCAGGGCGAGAACGCCGACGCCGAGCCGACGCGGGCGGCGATCCTGGGGGCCATCGATTCGCTGGTCGAGACGGTGGGCCCGGGCGATTTCGTCTACCTGCAGTTCGGCGGTCATGGCTCTCAGCAGCCGGCCTATGACGACCCGAGTGAACTCGACGGCCTGGACGAGATCTTCCTGCCCAGCGACGTTGGCCCGTGGGACGGCCGGGCGGGGGTGGTCGAGAACGCGATCGTCGACAATGAGCTGGAGCCGCGGATCATGGCGTTGCGCGAGGCCGGCGCATTCGTCTTCGTGGTGTTCGACAGCTGCCACTCCGGCACCATGCTGCGTGCCGTTACCTCTGACGAACGGGACCGGAGGCTCGATCCGGCGCAGCTCGGAATTCCCCAGGAGGCGCTTGCGGCCGCCCAGGCGACGGCCGTCGTCACCCGCGGTGGCAAGACGCCGACAGACCGCTTCCTTGATCTGGACGCGGCTGTCGGGACCGCCGAACTCGGCGGCTATGTCGCCTTCTACGCGGCGCAGACCACCGAAACCACGCCGGAGCTGCGGCTGCCGGCCGGGGATCCCAACCGCCAGACCTACGGCCTGTTCAGCTTCACCCTCGCCAGCGTCCTGTCGTCCAATCCCGGCATTACCTACCGCCAGGCCTCGCAGCAGGTCCTGGCCGAGTATGTTGCCGGCAACCGCAACAGCCCGACGCCGCTGTTCGAGAGCTCCGGCGAGGCGATGGACGCGATCCTGCTCAGCGGCGAGGCGGCCGATGAGATTCGCCAGTGGCCCATCGCCGAGGATCGCGGCAGCTATCGCATCCCGGCCGGCCGTCTGAACCAGGTCGACGAGGGCTCGATCCTCGCGGTGTTCGCCAGTGCCACGGAGAGCGCGGATGCGCTTCCCCTCGGCTATGTCACGGTCGACAATGCGCAGGTGGTGCACAGCCTCGTCCAGCCCATCGCCTATGGCGACGCGCCGGCGATCGAAGCGATTCCGGCCGGCGCCTTTGCCAGGCTGGTCGATTCCCAGTTCACGGTCTCGCTGACCGTGGCGCTGCCGGAGGCGGCACGATCTGCGGATCCCTCCTCGGCTCCGGCCCTGGCGGAGCTCGACCGGCTGGCAGAGTCCGGCCTCGATCGCGTCGCGCTCGACTGGGTAGCGGCGGGCGAGAGCGCCGATATCCGCCTGCATATCGCCGATGGCCGGCTCTGGTTCCTGCCGCCCTCCGGGGAGTGGCACCGTGATGGTCCCCAGACGACGACTTACCTGACCATCCCCGCGCCCGACGACGCTGCGGCGCTGGCTGCGTTCGTGGCCGAGCTGGAGAGCAACCTCGGCAAGGTCGCGCGGGTCAACGCGCTGTTCGAGCTGGCGAACCAGCTGTCGGCGACCGCGATCGGCCGCGAACTCACCGTCGAGCTGGAGATCCGGCATCGCGATGGTACCGTCGAGGCGCTCGGCCTCGCCGATTTCCCCACTCTCTACGACGGTGACATCATCACCTTCAGCATCACCAACACGTCCGAACAGGTGGTCGACCTGACCGCGCTCTTCATCGACAGCACCTACGGCATCGAGCCCTGGTTCCCCTATCAGGGCGAGTCGAACCGGATGCACCCCGGCGAGACCCTGCACTCGACGCTCGAAGTGAATCAGACGACGGTCGGAGTGGAGCGGTTCCTGTTCATCGCCGCGGCGGTCCAGCCGGGTGCGCCTCGCGCCGACTTCTCATTCCTCGCCCAGGGCGGAATGGCGACGCGGGCCCTGGCGCTGACCGGGTTGCCCGGTGCGACGATCGCCGACATCCTCGGCGACGCCGGGGTCGAGATTGCGGCGACGCGCGGCGGGGGGCGGCCGGTCACCTCGCTCGCCACGATGTCGGCGTTCAGCTGGACGGTCGCGCCGCTCCAGTAATCCGTGCTGCGGTGGCCAGCCGGTCGCCGCGAACACTTGTGAAAGGGGGACTTCCCATGGCACGACTCAGCACTGCAACCATCTCATCGCTCGCCGCCCTGGCCGTCTGCTCCGGGGTGGCCTTGGCCGAAGCGCCCAGGTTCAACGTCGCCACCGACGCCCCGCACGACGAAGGCGTGATCGCGGCCATGCAGGGGCTGGCGATGGCGCAGCAGCTCGCCAGCCGTGGCGTCGAAACCGGCGACCCGATCCTGCTGATCGCCGCCGCACGCCTCGCCAGCCAGGTGGATGTCAGCGAATCGACCGTCAGGACGCGGGACGAGATGGTCGACGCGGCCGGCGATTCGCCAGCACTGCATACAGCCGCCGAGATGCTGACCGCTGCGCGGGCGCTCTCGGGTGGCCGTGACGATCTGCTGGGTCTGATCGAGGACGCCGAGGCGGAGAGCGCACGGGGCAGCATCTACGGCTCCGGTTACTATGAGGGCTACATCTCGGGCGGCGACAACCTGTACTACGACGAGGCGTTCTTTGGCGGCGAGCAGGCGGTGATAACCCTGCAGGGCCACAATCCCTCCGACATCGATCTCTGGATCTATGACGAGTTCGGCAACCTCATCTGCTCGAGCACCGGGTATTCCTCCTATGAAACCTGCTCGTTCACCCCGCGCTGGACCGGCAACTTCACGATCCGGGTGGAGAACGAGGGCCATCCGCAGGGCACCTATTTCACCCTCTGGACCAACTGACCTCGCCGTTTCGACCGGTGCCGGGCGTAACCTGCCCGGTGCCCCTCCACGCCACGGCTTGCCGGGCACCCTGTCGTCCGGACTTGAATCGGCCGCTCGGCTTTCGCCGCAGCGGCCGATTTGCTGTGTGCGTCACGTCCAGCAAATGGGTGACGGTGGCGATGCGGTCGTGACCGGTGCAGAGCCCCTGCGTCACCCGGCGTCGGTCCCGCTCAGCCGCTGCCGGCACCCGTACCTGACGCAGGCAGCGCACGCCTCTGGGAAGCTCTGCACCACATGGATGCGCCGCTGGAGCACCTGGTCCAGCCGTTCCGGTCTCCGGGCGGCATTTCCCTGTCACGCGGCCTCACATGCGGCGGCAGTCGTGGTCCACAAGCGCCCCGGCGACCCAGGGTCGCCCCGACGTGCGGTCCCTGCCAAGCGGGCGGGGATCTCTCGCCGGGCGCGTGGTGCCCCTCCGCTCTCCCAGCGTCGCCGCCACGGCGCCCGCGGGGCGCATCGCTTCCCTGCCTGGGCCGGAATGAAAAGAGCCGCCAGCGGGTCTCGCTGGCGGCTCTCTTGGCGGCTGCGTCGCGCAGCGGATCAGCTCTGGCTTTCCTCCAGCTTCTTGACCAGCGCGTCCCGTTCGGGCCCGGCCGGTGCCGCGCCCAGGGCCCGCTGCCAGGTTTCCTGTGCCTTGCTCACCTCACCCACCTCGTTATAGGCGTCGCCCAGGCGGGCGATCACCGACCAGTCGCCGTCGAACATCGCAAGCGACCGCTCGTAGGCGGCGACGGCCGCCTCATACTCGCCACGCTGGAAGTGGACGTAACCGAGCGTGTCGATGAAGGTCGGCGTCGGATGGAGGTCGACGGCGTGCTGGGCGAGCTCGAGCGCCTCGTCGAGCCGAACCTGGCGGGCTGCAAGCATCCAGGCGAGGTTGTTCATCGCGCCCGGATAGCCTTCGGCCATCGCGGCCCGATACCAGCGCTCGGCCTCGTCGTAGTCCTGCTCGACGCCGAGCCCGTTTTCGTAAAGGTAGCCGAGGTTGCGCAGCGCGTAGACGTCGCCCTGGGCGGCGGCAGCCTGGTAGAGTTCGCGCGCACGGTCATAGTCGAGCGCCAGGCCGGCACCGCGCTGATAGAGGACACCCAGCTTGGTCTGGGCGAACGGCATGCCGGCCTCCGCGGCCTTGGCGAACCAGCTGGCGGCTGTCGACAGGTCTCGCTCGACCATGCGTCCGGACTCGTAGAACAGGCCCATGTTGACCTGGGCCCGCGCGTCGCCGGCTTCAGCGGCCGCGCTGAGCAGCACGAAGGCCCGAGCTTCGTCCCGTTCGACGCCGCGGCCGGTCAGGTACATCTGGCCGAGATAGTACTGGGCGCTGGTGTTGCCGTCCTCGGCCAGGGGGGCGAGCTCGGCAAAGGCGGTGGCAAAATCGCCGTCGTTGAATGCATGTACGCCTGCAAGATAGCCAGCCTGTGCCGCCACAGGTGTCGCAATTGCAAGCATGAACGCGAGCAGAGCGCGGTGCATGCCTCTTGTCCCTTCCAATGAAGGCGCGCGGTTCCCGGCGCCGTTGTTGTTCGACCGCGGATAGATCTGGCCGTGATTTGTGGCGCGCATACGGCGCGGGCAAGGTGTTCCACCGGCAAAGGGTTACCATACCGTAAAAGAGAACGCTTGGGCGGGAGATCCCACGACTTGCGCACTCAAAGTATCGGGAAAGATTTATCGACTTCGATTGCGTCGCAACAACATCACGCATCCGTCGCCATTTTGCCTTAGTTCGGCGGCATGTGTCTCTCCACTCAATATCCAACAAGCGGGCTGGCGGCCATCCGACTGGCCGCACCTCGGTGGAAGGACTGGCTCATGTTCAAACTGGTTGCTGCCTCGACCCTGGCGTTGAGCGCGCTAGCGGCGTCCATCCCTTTCAGCAATGCGACCGCCGACTGTCCGGACGGCGCAAAATGCGGCATGGATTTCGCGCCTGCGGCTGACCTTGCCGATGCGCTGCTCGAGAGTGCGCAGGATGCGGTGCGCGCCCTGGCTTTGGCCAACGAGGTGGCCCGCTACGGCGAGGCTTCGGGGTCCCCTGCTGCACTCCTGGTTGCGGCCGGCATGATCAGCGACCTCAACGTCGCCCCGATCCCCGGCTCGTCCCTGTCGCTGCTGGCCGGAGACGACCTGCTTGCCGAGGCGCGCGCCCTGGCGTTCGACGATGCTGTGATCCTGGCCATGATCGACGACGAACTGGCAGAGCGAGACCGGGGCAGCGTTTTCGAGATCGAGACCTATAACGGGCAGGGCGGGGAAAGCTGGGTGGCCGCGCGGGACTCCCTGATGTTCAACCGCAGCTACGAGGCCGACACCGATGCGGTGCTGACCCTGGTCGCCACCGCGGCTGCCGAGCTCCAGGTTCGGGTTGTCGATGCGCAGGGCGAACTGGTCTGCGAAGGCAAGCTGGTCGACGGCAGCCATTCGTGCGTATGGCCGGCGAACGCAGGGCGCGACTACGCCATCCAGGTCAGCAATCTCGACGATGCCTCGGTCGCCTTCACGATCTGGACCAACTGACCCCTGCGGGTGCCGCCCGCCGGCACCCACCCAAGGCGAACTCGTCCCAACGCAACCCTCGTGACGATCCCCCGCGCCTGTTCTTCGAGACGGGCGCGGTTCTATTCGCGACGTTTGCACTGGGCCCGATTTGTTGTTAGATAATAGGGCCTTCGATCACAATTCAGGCTGACACTTTCTCGGATTGCGCAAAATAGTGCCACAATCATTGAAGAGAGTGTTGTGAGGACGGGATGTGAACGATTCCACCTCCGTTGCCGCCTAGCCGGCTCCGATCCACGCGGGTCGGTGCTGTTCCGAAGACCAGAGTTTGGAGGATACTCGATGAAGAAGCTCACACGCGCCACTGCGGGCCTCGGCCTTGCAGTCCTGGCAACCACGGCACTGAGCGGCCTGGCGATTGCCCAGTCCGCAATCAATGCCACCGCCGAGAAGCCGCTCGGCGCCCAGTCGGTCGAGCCGGTCCATGAGTTGACCCTGGCCCAGCAATTGGCGATCTATGGCGTCGAGAACCAGGATGCCATGTCCCTGATCGTCGCCGCCCAGATCATGGATCAGTATCTGCTGTCCGACAGCGACCTGCAGCCGCGCGATTCCCGTGGCGAGATCCCGGAGGGCGTGACGCCGGTCATCTCGAGCGTCTCCGACATCCTGGCGGCCGCGCGCGACCTGGCCGGCGACCGGCAGGATCTGATCGGGCTGATCGAAGACGTGGAGGCCGGAGGCTCTCGGGGCAGCATCTACGGCGAGGGATCCTATGAGGACTACATCGGTCCCTATGACTCGATCGCCTATGACGAGGGCTTTTTCGGCAACGAGCGTGCGATCGTCACGCTCAACGGGTGGGACGATACCGATCTGGACCTCTACGTCTATGACGAGTACGGCAACCTGATCTGCGAGGGCGCCAGCTACACCTCGTCGGAATATTGCGAATGGACGCCGCGCTGGACCGGCAACTTCACGATCGTCGTCTACAACAACGGCGGGATCGAGAACTCCTACTCGCTCTGGACCAACTAGGTCCAGCATTGCCGGCGCCATCCGGCGCCTTCCAAACGGAGCGGGCGGCCATCTGGGCCGCCCGTTTCGATTCGGCAGTCGGTTTGATGACTCAGCGGACGCGGATAACCCGCGGACCGGTGGTCGAGTCGGTGTCGGCGGCCGCCGGTGGCGAGCTCTGGCCGCGGACGACCGTCGGGGTCGATCCGGATGCGGGGGCGATTCGCAGCATGTGCTGGGGACCGGTCTCCACTGTGGGCGTCGCAATGCGTGCGGGGGACGATGCCGCCACCTGGGGCAGGTCGATCTCGTCCGACGGCAGGCAGTTCAGGTCCATATCGCTGCCCAGTTCCTCCAGGCGTGCCGAGACGGCGCAGACATAGGGCCGCTGGTAGCGCTGGGCACTGGAGTGGTAGTAGGCGACCGCATCGGTCCACGAGCCGGTCATCGCGAACAGGCCAAGCAGGAACTTGGCTGAATAGTCGGCATTGGCGACCGGATCGAGCGCGGTTGCCGAGTCGGCGAAGGCTTCGGGATGCCAGCGCAGGTTGACCTGCATGCAGCCTACATCGATGGAGTGGATGCCCTCGGCCTGCAGGCGCTCCAAGGCGGCGACAGCCGAGGTGGGGTCGTCGAAGAAATAAGGGGTACCCTCGGCGTTCAGTACCCAGGGCGTCAGCCCGGATTCCACCATCCCGATGGCCAGCAGCAGGTCGGCGGGAACCGCATGGGCCGCCGCGGCGGCCGCGATCGCCGGTTCGCAACCGGCACTCTCGGCTGGAGTCGGGTCGGGCGCGTCCGCCGCCGGAAACGCGACCGGCTCGGGGACCGTGATCAGCAGCGGTTCGCCCGCCGCCGGCATCGCCAGTACGATGCAGCCGGCCAGGCCGCACAGCACGGCGCGAAGACGGGCAGGGCAGGTCGCCTGCTGGGCATGATCCGCGGTCATACCCGGCAGTGTGCCGGTTCCTTGGTTAGCATTCCGTCAACGTCAGGAGTCGCCGCGGCCGGGAGAGCCCGCGCAGGCTGTAGGTCCCCAGGTCGCGCACCGGCATCTCCAGGCAGGCGGCGAACGGTTCGGACATCACCAGGTGCACGCCGAGTTCGTCGCACAGGGATTCCATCCGGGAGACCTCGTTCACGGTCGGACCGATGACGGTGAAATCCAGCCGGTCGGAGGCGCCGACATTGCCGTAGGCGACCTCGCCGAGATGCAGCGCGATGTCGGCGGCGTAGGAATTCTCGCCACCGTTGTCGCCGTTGAGACCCACCAGCGCCTGCATGCCCTCCATCGCCGCCGCCAGCGCGCGCCGGCAGGCGTCGGCCTCGCCGGATTCGGTCGGAAAGATCGCCAGCAGGCCGTCGCCGAGGAACTTCAGGATCTCCCCGCCATGGCGGGCGGTGGGATCGCCGAGTTCTGCCAGCCCCGCATTCAGCCAGGTGACCATCTCGGCGGGCGGCAGGCGCTCGCTGATGTCGGTGAAATGGCGCAGGTCGGCGAAGAAGACGGCCGCCCTAATCCGCTCCACATCGCCGCGATGCACCCGGCCACCGAGCACGCGCTGGCCGGCGTCAGCGCCGAGATAGGCGGACAGCAGGTTGCGCGCGATCTCACTGACCGCGAGCCGGAACACCGCCAGGCTGAGCGCCGGAAGCACCTGCTCGAACAGCGCCACCTCCCTGTCGGAGAAGCCCGACGGCGCATCGCCCAGAAAGGTGACGATGATCCCCTCGATGCCGGACGCGCGGGTCTCCCCTTCGAAGGTGACCATCCGCAGCAGGTAGTCGGTATGACCGGCGGCTGCGAAGCTCTCGAAGACCGGGAAACGGGAGACGTGCTCCGGGGCGGTGAGGTCGAACCGCATCGTCTCGATCCCCGTCTGCAGGGCCAGATAGAGCGGGCTGTTGAGCCAGTCCTCATCGGCCGTCGACTCCAGGCCATGGCGCGCGCCTTCCAGTGTCAGTCCGCGCTGCCAGATCCAGGTTGCACTGACGATGGTCGGGTGCAGGGTCGGCGCTCCGACCAGGACGCGGGACAAGCCGGGGACGGCGGCCGCGAGCCGCTCGGCGAAGCCGGCGACCACCGGCGCGATCTCCGTTTCGCGCAACCCGGATGCGACGGTCCAGTAGGCGATCTCTGCGCCGGTCGGGACGTTGCTCATCGGGGCGGACGATCAGCGCTTGCGTGCCAGGGTCAAGCCGTCGCCGACAGGCACCAGAGTCATGCTGACCCGCTCGTCCTTGTGAATGGTCGCATTGATCTCGCGGATCGCCAGTGTGTCCGGGTCGGTAGCCGCCGGGTCGGCGACGCTGCCACCCCACAATACGTTGTCGATCAGGACCAGGCCGCCGGGACGCAGCAAGGTGAGGCATAGCTCGTAATAGGTGGCATAGCCGGTCTTGTCGGCGTCGATGAACGCCATGTCGAAGCTGCCCGCCTGCCCATCGTCGATCAGGGCCCGCAGCGTTTCGGCCGCCGGCGCGATCCGCAAGTCGATGCGCTCGGCAACCCCTGCCTCCTGCCAGTAGCGCATCCCGATCGCGGTGGTCTCGGAATTCACGTCGCAGGCAATCAGCAGGCCGTCCTTCGGCAGCGCGCGGGCGACCGCCAGGGCGCTGTAGCCGGTGAAGGTGCCGACTTCGATCGCGCGCCGCGCCCCGATCAGCTCCGCCAGCAGCGTCATGAACTGCCCCTGCTCGGCCGAGATCTGCATCCCTGCCCCTGGAATCGAGGCGGTCTCCTTGCGCAGGCGCTGCATCGATTCCGGTTCGCGCACACCGACGCTCAAGAGGTAGGCGAGCAGTCGTTCGGTGACTTGAATGGTTCGGCTCGACATGGATGTTCCAGTTCCAGACAGGGTCTCGGGAAAGGCGGTCAGTTTCCACCCAGCGGGACCACCACGCGCAGGCCGTTATAGACCGCGCGCACCTCCGGGTCATTCACCCCGCGCTGCGACAGCCGCACTTCGCGGGGAAGGCCGGTCGCGGCACCGCCGCGCAGCACGCGCCCGCGGCAGTCGCCGGCAAGCCATGGCGAGCCGTCGACCGGTGCGCCGGCGTAGCTGGGATTCCAGCAGTCCTCCACCCATTCCCAGACATTGCCCAGGACGTCGTGCAGGCCAAAGGCATTGGGCGCGAAACTCGCCACCGGTGCGTTGACCACGTGGCCGTCATCGCAGTCGACCGTGTCCCACTGCGGAAAGTCGGCGCCGGCAGAGAGGTCCGCCATGTTGGCGTGGCCGCAGCCGTCCGATCGCTCCCCCGGCCAGAAGTGACTGCCTTCCGCCCCGGCCCGCGCGGCATATTCCCACTCGGCTTCGCTCGGCAGGCGATAGGGCATGCCGGTCTGCCCGGAGAGCCAGACCACATACTCGACCGCGTCGTTCCAGGAGATGTCCATCACCGGCATGCTGCCGCGCCCCCACCCCAGGTCGTCGGGACGGTGCCGGCAGCCGTTGCGGGCTACGCAGGCATCCCACTGCTCGAAGGTGATCTCCGTCACTCCGATTGCGAAGGAATAGTCGATGGTGACTCGGTGGCGCGGCGACTCGTTGGGGTAGGCATCGAGATCGCCCTCGGCCGCGCCCATCTCGAAGCTACCTGGGGGCAGAACCACCATCTCCGGGCAGTGGGCACAGTCGCGGAACCGGGGCAGATCCTGGGCGTCGCGCGTGCCCAGCAGCTGGCCCGGCGCTGGGCTTGCCCAACCCGCGGCCGCGAGGAGGGCGACGACCGCCGGCGGTGTCAGTCGGCTCCATCTGCGTTTTCGTTCCAAACTCTCGCTCCCGATGCATCCGGCGCCATCTTAGCGTCGCCCACCCTCGAACCAAGCCGTTTCGGGATCGGGAGGTTGCGCTTGTCCGGCGGCCGGCAAGTCCTTATGTTCCGCACGCGTTCGGGGCGTAGCTCAGCTTGGTAGAGTGCTTGCTTTGGGAGCAAGATGTCGCTGGTTCGAATCCAGTCGCCCCGACCAGTGCAACAGGCAGCAGCGCAACAGGCAATCGAGGACCACGCGCAATGGATGTGCGGATCTACCGACCGGCAAAGAATGCGATGCAGTCGGGCAAGGCCAAGACCAAGGAATGGGTGCTCGAGTTCGAGCCCACCGCGCCGCGCACCCACGACCCCCTGATGGGCTGGACCAGTTCCCGCGATACCCGCCAGCAGCTCCGACTCCGGTTTTCGACCAAGGAGGAGGCGGTGGCCTATGCGCGCGCCGAGGGGCTGATGTACACGGTCCAGGAGCCGAAGCCGCACCGGATCCAGCCCAAGGCCTATGCCGACAACTTCGCCTATGGCCGGCGCCAGCCGTGGACGCACTAGCCAGCGGCCGTTGCGGGCGGCACTATCGGCGCGAGACGACCCCGTAGCTCAACAGGATAGAGCATCAGCCTTCTAAGCTGAGGGTTGCAGGTTCGAGCCCTGCCGGGGTCGCCAGCCGCACCACATGCGCTCAGCGATAGGACCGGTCCACCGCCACCGCCTTGATCAGCGCCAGTACCGGCCGGCCTGGCGCCAGCGCCAGCTCACTGGCGGCACGGTTCGTCACCCGCGACCAGATCGTCGCTTCGCCGCAGGCGATGGCGACGTCGGTCTGCGCCGAGCCGTGAGGCACCAGGGACCGCACAGTGCCGGGCAGGATGTTGCGGATGCTGAGCCCCCGCGGCTCCTCCAGCGCGATTGCCACGTCCTGCGGGTCGATGCGCAGCCGCACCTGGCGGCCAACGGCGGTGGGAAAGGCGGGAACGCGGATCAGGCTGCCGGCGAGCTTGAGCTCGATCAGGTCGAAGACCAGGTCCTTGCCGCAGACCTGCGCCTCCAGGACCGTGCCGCCGCCGGCCTCGGCGAAACGGGCGTGGTGGGCGTCGCTCTGGGTCAGCGCGGCGACCGTGCCGGTGTCGAGGACGCGCCCGGAGTCCATCAGCACCATCCGGTCGGCGATCCGCGCCACCTCGCGCAGGTCGTGGCTGACATAGAGCATGGTCGTCCCCAGCCGGTCGCGCAGCGCCTCGATGAACGGCAGGATCTGCGCCTTGCGCGCGGCATCGAGCGCGGCGAGCGGCTCGTCCAGCAGCAACACCTGCGCATCGGCGAGGATCGCGCGGCCGAGCGCCACCCGCTGGCGCTCGCCGCCCGAGAGCCCGCCCGGTCGACGCGCGATCAGGTCGGCGAGGCCGAGCAGGTCCACGATCGCCTCCAGGCTCGGACCCTGGCCGCGGCGGCCGGACCGCCGGCGCCCGTACAGCAGGTTGTCGCGCACGCTCATGTGCGGAAACAGGCGGCCTTCCTGGAACACGTAGCTGACCGCGCGCCGTTCAGGTGGGACGCGGATGCGACGGCCGGCGTTGAACACCTCGCGGTCGCCGATGACGATGCGGCCCCGGTCCGGGTTTTCCAGCCCGGCGACGCAGTTGATCGTCGTGGTCTTGCCGCAGCCCGAAGGACCGAACAGCGCGGTGATCGAGCCTTGTTCCACCTCGAACGCGGCCTCCAGCGAGAAGCCGCCGCGGGCCAGGCCGAACGCCGCCTCGATTCCGGCTGCGCTCACTGGGCTTGGCCGAGGCGGCGGGCCACCCGCCGGGCAAGGATCTCGGAGGCGAACAGGGCAGCGAAGGCGACGACCAGCGAGATCACCACGATCCGCGCCGCCGCGTCCTGCTGCCCCGGCTGGTTGGCGAACTGGTAGAGCAGCAGCGGCAACGTCTGGGTTTCGCCCGGGATGTTGCCGACGAAGGTGATGGTGGCGCCGAACTCGCCGATGCAGCGGGCGAAGGCGAGGATCGCCCCGGTGACGATGCCGGGCAGGATCATCGGCAGCGTTATCGAACGAAACACGTCGCCGCGGCTGGCGCCCAGGGTTCGCGCCGCCTGCTCCAGCCTGCGGTCCACCGTCTCCAGCGACAGCCGCACCGCGCGCACCAACAGTGGGAAGGCGACGATCGCCGCGGCGATGGCGGCCCCCACCCAGGTGAAGGCGACCTGGACCCCGAACGTCTCGTCGAGCCAGGCGCCGAGCCAGCCGCGGCGGCCGAACGCGATCAGCAGCAGGTAGCCGACCACGACCGGCGGGATGATCAA
>JBHJOG010000165.1:0-2238 GCA_050329975.1 Alphaproteobacteria bacterium
GTCGTCTTCCGCGAGGACCTCTCAAGGCTCCGAACCGGACACGGTGCTCACAACATGGCCCTCGTCCGACGGTTCGCCTTCAACATCGTCCGACAAGGAAGAGGAAAGCGATCCATCAAAACCGCCCGCAAGGCCGCAGGATGGAGCCCCGAAGTCCTCGCCGCGCTCGTCTTCCCCCCTGCGCGTTAACCTGGACTCGTTGCCGTGTTGCCATGCTCCGGCCTGACCTGGCTTGACCGGACCACGACCGAAGCGGGCGGGGCCGCCGCCGGTCGCACCTCCACCGCTGGCGCAACTGCCTTAAGCAAGCCATATTCTCCCCCGAGAGATACCCTGGGGCGGAGACGAGGACCATATTGCCGAAATGCTGAAATCCCTGCCCACATACCGTCCGCTGACCAGTCTGATTCCCCGCAGCGGCATCCAGTTCCTCGATTCCGGGTTCGACATCGACCGTGCGGCACGGGTCAGCCGCGCCTATTGGGAGGAGGCGACCGGGACGGCGGCCGACGCGCCGGTCAACCTGCATTGCCTGGAGCGCGACGCGCAGACCCGCGACTATGTGACCAAGGACGCGGCCCACAAGGCGATCGAGCCCTCCTATGTGATCAACGCCGACCGCGCGCTGGAGGTGTTCCTCGGCCAGTGGGTGCCGGTGCCGTTCCTGCGCATCCGCGAACGCGCGCCCGACGGCCATCCGGTGTTCGCCCGCGGGCCGTCGAACTGGGCGCGGGTGCGGGTGGTGGCGCTGGACGAGAAGGCGGCCGGCGAAAAGGCTCAGGGCGAGAAGGATCGGGACGGCAACACCCACCGGGTCACGCTCGCCTTCGACACCGAGCTCGCCGAACAGGGCGGGGGGGCGGACGGCGGCCACTATCTGGCGCCGACGCCGGAGGACGCGCGCTCCGGCCAGGTGTTCGCGCTGGCCGAGGACGACCGCGACAATAGCTGGTTCATAGCCGACGACTGGGTCGACGAATGGCTGTACGAGCTGTTCATCGACTACCGCCGCCGCCAGCGCGGCGGGCGGCCGGTCGCCGAGGGCGATCTGCAATGGGCCTGCGAGCACTACGCGCGCTACCTGACCTTCCTGCAGGTGCTGGCCGACCTGAAGCTGTTCCCGCGCATCCAGCTGGTCGACACGGACACCCGGCCGCGCAAGTACCGGCCGATCGGCGTCGACCTGGTGCTCGACGTCGGCAACAGCCGCACCTGCGGCATCCTGATCGAGGCCGATCCCGACGACAAGATCGACCTCAACAACTCCTACGTGCTGGAGCTGCGCGACCTGTCGCGGCCGCACCTCGCCTACAACCGGCCGTTCGAATCCCGGCTGGAGTTCGCCAAGCCCGCCTTCGGCCGCGACCACCTCAGCCGCCGCTCCGGCCGGCCGAACGCCTTCAACTGGCCGCTGGTCGCCCGGGTCGGCCCGGAAGCCGCCTGGCTTGCCAGCCAGGCCAAGGGCACCGAGGGCGCCACCGGCATGTCGAGCCCGAAGCGCTATCTGTGGGACGTGCGGGCGCGCAACCAGGACTGGCGGTTCAACGGCCGCGCCGCACCCGGCACCGCCGGCTTCGACCAGGACGACCAGGCGTTCGAGCCGCCGGTGACCACCGGCATCTTCGTCCAGCACCTGACCGAGGACGGCGTGCCGCTGGACGACCCGAAGCTGCCGGCGGCGGCGCGGATCCCTGCGCTGCGTTCGCGCTATTCGCGCTCGTCGCTGATGATCTTCGTGCTCTCGGAAATCATCCTGCACGCGCTGGTGATGGCCAACTCGGCCGAGCAGCGCGGCAAGCGGCCTTATGAGGACGTGCCGCGCCAGCTCGAGCGGGTGATCATGACCATGCCGACCGCGATGCCGAAGGCCGAGCGCGACATCCTGCGCCACCGCGCCGAGGCAGCGGTGCGCCTGCTGTGGAAGTCGATGGGCTGGAAGGGCGACGACCCGAACCAGCCGCAGCCGCCGAAGGTGCTGCTGGACTGGGACGAGGCGAGTTGCACCCAGCTGGTTTATCTCTACAGCGAGATTGCGCACAAATTCCAGGGCGACATCCGCGGCTTCTTCTCGACCATCGGGCGGCCGCGCATGGTCTCCCTCGGCAACGGCGGCGGCGGACAGCCGGTCGAGCGGCCGAGCCTGCGGGTCGCCAGCATCGACGTCGGCGGCGGCACCACCGACCTGATCATCACCACCTACCGGCTGGAGGGCGACCGCACCATCGTGCCGCTGCAGGA
>JBHJOG010000166.1:0-23151 GCA_050329975.1 Alphaproteobacteria bacterium
CCGCAAACAGTGCGATGTCGCCCGCGGACCTCTGTTTGAGCGACGCGATGCCTTCGAGATCGACCGGATGCGAGTTGCTCCAATCCGCACACCCGCCGCTGCGGGTGAGCACGTATTTCGGGAGGGCGTTCATCAGGCGCGTCGTCTCCAGGTCGATCGGCCGCACGCCGGGCCGATCGGCCGCTGTCGGCCAGTAGGTCGCCAACAGGTCGTGCGCGACCCGTCCGAACACCATGCCCTCGATCGAGCCCAGCAGCGTCAGGATGTAGGCATCGAAATCATCGCTCTCGCGGAACCAGTCGATGCCGCCGTTCTCGTCTTCGATGTAGCCATCGAGCGACGTGAGGATGTGAAGAAACAGCATGGTCGCGTCCAAACCGATTGTGTTACGCAATCAGTTAGCACGACCGATTCCATATTGCAATCGGTCCAGGCCAGGCGCTGCAGGGAGCGCTACAGCAGGTAGCGGCTGGCGTTGACATAGGCGTGGTCGAACAGGTCCGGGAAGGCCGGGCGAAAGGCGTCGAGATCATCGGCCACCCGCCGGAACTCCCCGGCGGCCGCCTGCAGCCGGTCCAGCGCCGTGCCGGAGCCGAGCGAGACCACCATGAACTCCAGCTGCGCCTGGGTCGCCGCGATCAGCTGCAGCTCGCAGGGGCCGAGCGGCATCAGCTGCTCCAGGTGGTTGCGCAGCAGGACCAGCTTGAACGACTCCAGCGCCCGGTCGTCGATGCCGAGCCGCCACAGGATCAGCTTCTCGGCGAGCTGGGGCCGGCCGAAGCAGATGCGCGGCGAGATGCCCTCGGCCTGGCGCCTGATCTCGGGCGGCGGCCGCTCCAGATACTCCTCGCGGAATACCCGTACCGCCTCCGCCTCCAGCGTAGCGAAACGTCCCCGCGTGCTCCAGGGATGCTGCACGATCCAGCGCTTGAGGGGCAGGTCGGTATAGAGCAGGCGGTGGTCGATCCGGAAATTGTCGGCGCAGGCGGTGCAGACGAAGTGCTCCCAGCTGCCGTCGATCAGCTTGCCGGTCGCCTCGGGCATCCGGTCGGCATTGATGCTGACATAGAGCTCCACCTCCTGGGAGTGGCCGCAGGCCGGGCATCGGACGGTGTGGACTTCGAACTTGCTCACCGGACCTCACGCATCGGGAAAATCCGCATATCCCTTGAGCACCGGAATAGCGCCGACCCCGAGCCGGACGCCCAGGAACGACAGCCGCGCGCTGCCCGCCCGCCCACACAGCTCGGCGAAGCCCTCGGCCGCCGGCTGCTGCTCGGCCACGTCCAGCACGCCGACCGCCACGTCGGGCGCCACCTCAGGATAGTCGATCTTGATCGACGGCTGCACCCCGTCTCGGGTCATCGCCAGCGAAACGAACAGCGTCCGCTCCGGCCCGGCCGGCGCCAGCCGGTCGTGATAGGCGGCCCAGCGGGCGACCGCCGGGCGGTGCGGCGCGAACTGCGCCAGCGCGCGCGCCAGCCGGACCTGCACCGCCTCGCGGTTCGCCGTGTCCTGCAGCTGCGAGATGTAGAGCTTGTAGTGCACCGGCTCGGCCGGCCGGCAGGCGAGCGCGATGAAATGCACGCTCTCCTTGCCGAGCAGCCGCGCCAGCGTCCGGAACTGGGCGGTCGGCAGCGCGCCGGACGCCTCGCCCGCGATGAGCGCGATCGCCTCGGCCACCGGCAGCCGCCGCCGGACGTAGAGGGCGGCCAGCCGCCGCACCGCGCCGCCCGGTCCGGCCTCCCATTCCAGCTTGAGAAAGCTGCGCTGCGGGCCGATTGCCGCCAGCCAGGCCGCATGCTGGCGCAGCGCCTCGCCGGGCGCGCCGAGGTCGCGCAGCTGCTCGCGCACCCGCCCCGCGAAGCCGGCATCCTCGCCGCGCACCATGAAGCCGGCGAGGCTGCCGCGCCGGTTCCGGATCAGCTCGCCATAGTCGGCGAACTCCGGCGCGAACCGTTCGGCCGCGGCCAGCGCCTCGCCCGTCGAACCCGGATGCGCCGCCGCCACCAGCGCCGCCGCCGCCGCCGGGCGGTCGCCGGTCAGCGCGCGCCGTGCACCGTGTTGTCGAAGAAGCTCTGCCAATTCGCCACCTTCAGCGTTGATTTGCGTTCGTTGCCGGATCCCTTCGAATAGTAGATCTCGTAGAGCACGGCGAAGAACTCGGGATGGTTCGACAAGGCATAGTCGTTGGCCACGTTCTGCCAGACGAAATCGCTGAACACCAGGAAGCTCCGGTTCGGCTTCCAGCTGAAGCGCGAGCCGTTGTTCAGCGCCATCTTGCCCTTCTGCCAGCAGACCTGCCCGCCGATCCCGGCGATCGACTTCGCCGCCTCGATCACCGCCACCCGATTGCCCCAGTAGTTGAGCATCGCGTGGGTCGGCGACAGCCCGCGCACATAGGCCCGCAGATCCTGCTTGCAGTCGGTGGTGGTGGCGTAGGATTCGATCGCGGTGCGGATCGTGGCCTGGTCGGCTGCCGGCACCAACGTGCCGTCCCGCTGCTTCCAGGGATCGGTCATCCGGTTCTCCCAGATCGCGAGCCCGGCCCCCCAGTCCCAGTTGTTCAGCGCGTTCTTCTTCCAGGCGGTGGAGAGGTCGCCCGCCTGGTTCTGCAGCAGGGTGTCCATCGCGTGGCCGACCTCGTGCCGCACCGTGTCGGCGATGCCCGAGCTGTCCTCGTTCAGCCCGATCACGTTGGTGCCGCCGCCCATCCACCAGCCGCCGGTCGTGGTCCCCTTCAGCGTCGGATCGACGCCCACGAACTTGATATCGGCCGTCGTCTGGGTGACATGCTCGGGCGGCACCATCTTCAGCGCCCGGTGGACCTTGCGGATCAGGTCGGTCGTCCAGTCGCCGGTGCCGGGGGTGGAGACCGGCGCCTGGGTCTGCCGGCCGGTCCCGAAGTCCCAGCGCCGGCGCAGCGACGCCATGATCCGGTCCTTGTTGCCGTCGCGCTCGATATGGACGTCGACGTCGGCGATCGTGCCCGCCGGCATCGTCGCCCCCAGCGGCAGGGCGGCGATCACGCCGGTGGCCAGCGCGGTCGCACCGCCCACGGCGTCGAACCGGTTGCACGCCTTCTCCACTGCCGACGGGAACAGCATCAGGGTGTGGAACACCTCCTCCTTCGGGATCGCCGCGTCCTTGTGCATGGTGCCGGCCGCCGAGCCGAGCACCCGGCCGAGCTCGCCGTCGCTCAGCTCGTCGCGCAGGTAGAGCAGGGTCGCGCCGTTGCCGAGCATCTGCTTCAGCGCGGCCGCGTCCGCGGTCTCCACCGCCCGGTAGATCCCCTCCTCGTCGGTGCCCCAGCCGGATCCCGCCTCGCGGATCTGGGTCTCCACCCCCTCGCCGAGGAAGTAGAGCGCCTTGACCCATTCGCCGCGGTTGAGCTCGTCGCGCAGCTCCTCCATCAGCGCCACGTCCTCGCGAACCAGCTTCTTCTCGTCCGGCGTCGCCCGGCCGAGGCGGTCGTAGATCGCGTCCTCGTCGGTACCCCAGCCGGCCATCGCCTTGCGCAGGTCGCTCTTCACGTCGCGATAGACCGCCTCCGGCGAGGCGCGTTCCTGCGGCAGCTTCGGCGCCAGCCCGAGGTCGACCCTGAGTGCGTTGCGCGCCGCCTCCCGCTCCGCGGCGCCGCCGGCCGCGCCGATCCCACGCTCGCTGCTCGGCCGGCGCTGCTGCAGCACGTGGGTCAGCTCGTGCGCGACCTGGCCCGGCCGCGGGTTGGTCGCGCGGAACGCGACCTCGGTCCCATGGGTCGCGGCATCGGCGCCGAGCAGGTCCAGCGCGGCGCCGATCCCGGTCCGCGCCGTCACGTCGCCGAAGGAAAGCCCGAACGCCCGCTCCATCTCCGCCCGGTACGGCAGCGGCTCGTGGGCCTCGCCATCCGCGGTGGGCGTCCGGCCGGGCGAGGCGGTCGGCTCCGCAGACCGGTTGGCGACGCGCGCCGGGCCGGAGGACTCGCGCTGGGAATGCGGACGGGAACGCTGCGCCATTGGCCGCCTCGCTCAAGTGTAGAAATAGTGGGCGCCGTTCGCGGGATCGGCATAGTCGATCAGCATCCCCCAGCCAAGTTCCCGCACCATGGAGCCGGTGGCGGCGTCCTCGACGAAGGTGCGGAACCGGAAGTGGCCGTTGCGACCGGCGCCGCCCCAGTAGATCGGGAAGCTGTGTGGGCCGAGGCCGTCGGCACCGTAGCCGCGGGAGAGCACCGCACCGAGGGTGGACGGGCTGGCGAAGCCCGGCTCGTCCTTGAACGAGGCCCGCTCGTTGCCCTGCCCGAGCCAGCGGAACCGCCAGTCGCCCAGCCCGGCGTGCCAGGTGGTGCCGTCCCACCAGTACCGCTGGCCGCGCGGTGCGTCACTGGTCCAGCTGGAGTGGGTGTTGACGACGCGGTCGCGCATCGGCACGTTGACCCGGCCAAGCTTCCGGAACCGGCCATACTCGACGTGGCCCTTCTTCTGCTGACCGATCAGGCAGTCACTGCGGCTCACGCCGTTCGCCAGCTCCAGCGAGAAGTCGACCGGCAGCCGGAGCTCGTACTCGCCACTGCCGTTCGGCCATTGCCGGTTCCACTGTTTGAACGTCATGCCGAAGCTCTTGACCTGGCATTTCGTGGGCTGCGCCGGCGCGGTCTCCGTGCCCGCGCCGGTGCCTGATTCCACGGCGCCGCTCTCCCCGCCCGCCGGTTGCGGCTCGAAGGTGACGACCGGCTGCGCCTCTTCCGCCGCCGGCCTCACCGGCGCCTGTGCGCAGCGCGGGCAGCCGCCGCCGCAGGCGCAGTGCGCAGCGGCCTCGGGCCCGATCCACGGCGCCGTCCGGGGATCGGCGGGCCTGCGCCGCACACCGACCTGCGCCGGACTCCGGGCGTAGGACGCGCGGGCGGGCCTGAGGGCGCGCATCATCGGTCTGACCTCGCCCTTGGCTTCCCGCCGCCGGCCGCTGTCGGTCGCTGTGCCATGCTCAGAACCTGATCTCGAGCAACGGCTTCACCGGGGTCAGCTCCCGCTCGGGCGCGGTTGGGAACATTCCCTGGCCGGGCGTGCGCATCACCTCCGCCGCGCGTTGCTGCAGCAGCATGAACTCGGGCTGCGGCACCGAGGCGCGCACCTGCGCCATCAGTGCCTCGTGGGCCGGCAGCTCGCGCCGGATCTCCGCCAGCCGATCCGCCGCCGAGATCCATTTCCAGTTCCCCGAGGCGTCCATGTGGTTGGAGACATAGCGCTTGGCGGCGGCTGGCGCCGTGCCGGCCGCGGTTGCAGCGGCGGCGGCGGCTCCGGCCGCCGTGATCTCGGCCTCGTCGCGGGTCATCGCGAAATAATGCTCGACGATCAGTCCCTGCTGCTCCGGGTTGTACTCGTAGAAGGCGGCGTCGGGAGTCAGCGTGTAGTCGTAGCCGAGGTTGCGCGAGCCTTTCAGCATGCCGCCGATCTGGGCGGCCAGCGCCCGGCTGATATACGCGGTGCCGCCGCGCTGGTACTGCCAGACGTGGACCAGCTCGTGGATCAGCGTCTGCGCGTGATAGGCGTCGCCGATCGAAAAGTCCGGTGGTACGTAGATGTTGTTGCCGATGGTGACGAACTGCGGGACCTCCGCGCCGATCAGCCGTACCCGGGTATAGTCGACGCTGCGCCCGAACACCGGCATGGCCAGCGCGATCTCCCGCTCCATCAGCGGTCGGCCGGCGGCCGCTCCGGCGACCTCGCTCAGCTGGGTCACCGTCTCCTCCAGCACCGGCGAGCGGACCTCGACCTTCGGCTTCCGCCGGACCACCGCACCGGCATCCGGCTGGATCGTGTGCGCCAGCTCATGCGCGATCAGGCGCAGCCCCGCCGCCGAGTCCAGCGCATGGCGGCCGGCGCCGAAGGCGATGTGGCTGCCGAGCGTGAACGCCGCCGCATCGAGGCTGTCGGCCTCCGCCGCCGCCGCGCCGTCGGCATGCACGCGCACATGGCCGAAATCCGCCCCGAAGCGCGGCTCCATGAACGCCCGCGTCGCCGGATCGAGCGGCCGGCCGCTCCCCGGCACGATCGCGCCCGCCGGCTGCGGCGCCAGGGCGCGCAGCGGCGCATGGCCGGCAGTCCCGTCCGGCATCCGCATCGCCGCCTCTGCGGCACGATCGGCGTCCCGCTCCAGCCGGTCGCCCGGCGCGCCGAGCCTGACCCCCGACGGCAGCGCGGCCGCCCCGCCGCAGCCCACGCAGCCACCGCCGCACGGGCAGCGGCGCTGTCCCTGCGGCAGCCCGGCCCGCGTGCCCGGCCTCGGTGCCGGCGCGGACGCCCGCCGCGCCGGCTGGCGCAGTTCGCGCCGCTGATGGCTGTGCATCGGTCCCCCCTACCGCTTCGAGCGCTCTTTGCCGAAGCAATAGGCGCAGAAGTCGTAGCCCAGCGCCTCGGCCTGGCGCTCGTTCTGGAAGAAGAAACGGTTGTCAGGCCTGATCTCGGCGATCTGGCAGCCGGGCTTCTCGTTGTCGAGGTCGTGCAGCTCGCGGGAGTTCGAGTTGCCGAGCAGCCGGGTCGGCAGCTGGCAGCTTGAGCCGTCGTCCTTCGGATTGGCGACGGTCAGGTCGCGATAGGCGATCGCGCCGCCGCGCGGATGGAAGGCACGGTCGTCCATCGTCGGTCCGGACTGGCCGGGCACCGTCACCCCGAGGAACACCGGGTTCTTCAGCGAGGCCACGAACAGGCTCGCCTCCCGCTCCCGGCGGGCCGCCTCTGCTTTCTCCCGCGCCTCGTCGACGTCGACCTTGCCCGACGGGGTGAAGACGGAGTCGAGCTTCAGCTGGAGCAGGAAATAGCCGCTGTCGTCGCTGCGGGTCGTCAGCCGTGCATCCTTCACGCCCTTGGCGTCGGGAAACAGCCCCACCTGGTACTTCGCCCGCGGCAGGCCGTCCTGGTTGCGCAGGTAGCCGTGGATCTGCCAGGCCTCGTCGTCGCGCTCCAGGATCGGCGCGCGCACCCGGTCGGCCTCCGCTCGGACGTTGACCAGCCAGCCGTGCTCCATCGCCAGCTGGCGGTCGAGCCGGGCGACCCGCTCGCTGCCCTCGCCATGGCGCACGGCGACCCTGGCCCGCTCTCTCCGGGCCTGCACCACCTTCGCCCGCTTGACCAGCATCAGGCCCGCCAATCCGTCGGCGCGCAGGGCATCGCCCTGGACGCCGCTTTTCGCCATCGCATCCTCGATCTGGTCCAGCGCGATCCGCGGGGCTTCCGATGTCTTGCTTGCCTTGGCCATGTCCCTATCCCCGGTTGGCGATGAAGCCGAAGTTGCTGTCGAAATCCGTCACCGGCCGGCCCGGTTCGACCGGGGTGAAGCCCCTGCCGCGGACCAGGATGTTGCGGAACGTCGACAGCCGCTCGCACCAGAAGCCCAGGAAGCTGATCGCGTTGAACAGCTCCTGGTTGTCCCGCTCGACGATGCTGGGCGTGATGAACGGGATCATCGATCCCAGCGGCGAGACCAGGCTGAGGATGCAGTGCGTCGCCTGGTTGTCGCTGGTGTTGTTGAAGATCAGCCCCAGCCCGACCGAGGAGAACAGCGTGATGAACAGCGACTCCTTGAACCGGTTGTTGTTGATCCGCACGGTCATGCCCACCGCGATCAGGTTGGTGAACATGAGGTCGATCAGGAAATCGCAGTCCAGCTGATTGTCCTGCACGGTCACGTCGTCGAGGCTGATGATCAGCACCGACGAGATGGCAAAGCTGAGCTGCCGCTCGGTGAGGTCGGTCACCACCTGGTTGTCGCAGAACTGGACGTTGCCGCTGGCCATGTAGCGGCCGAGGCCGAAGTCGTCGAGGCCCGCCCGCGCCCTGGGCACGAAGGCGTCGCCCCCCTGCGGCAGGTCGCCCGCCTCGATGGGGTCGGCGGTCGCTCCCGTGAACAACAGGAACTGCAGGTAGAACTCGTTCGACCAGCCCAGGTTGAGGATCCACACCGCGGTCGCCCAGAAGCTGGGGTCGGCCACCCGAGCGATCGTGCCGCGGCTGGTCAGCGCGTTGCCCTGGACACTGACCGGGCCCAGCGCCTGCAGGAACAGGGCCTGGCCCAGCGGCTGGCTGACCACGTTGTCGTGGATGCGCGCCGCCGGCCGCCCGTCCTGGCGCGGCCGGAAGGCGCGGTTGACCTCGAGCGGCGTCACCCCCGGCACGGCAAAGGCGATGACGATGCCGCCGCGGTAGCCGGGCGCCAGGTCCCGCGGGTCGCCCTCGGTCTTCGCCCCGGTGTTGACGATCCGGTTGCGGTGGATGTCCAGCGCCTCGCCGTGCAGCACGAACAGCCCGCACACCGCGAACCGCTGGTCGGGTCCGTTGTCCTCGATGAGGTTGTCGTAGAACCGGAGGTCCTCGACATCGGCCAGGACCACCGCGCCATAGGCCATGAACCGGCGCATCGCCTGCGGGATCTCCTCCAGCTCGCGGAACAGGCAGCCGGTGATCCGGTTGCCCAGGATGTCGAGGCCGACGACGCTGATGAACTCGTCCGCCCCGGCCAGGTCGAAGAACCCGACCACGCCGATGCCCGACAGGCCCATGCCCGAGATGCGGTTGCGCTCGATGCGGATCTCGTAGAGCGCGCCGGCGGATTCGAAGCGCGGGTCGCCGCGCCCGCCGCCCCCCGGCGGCACGCCGGTGTCGCCCGGCTTGCACGGGTCGCAGGGATCGTCCTTGTTCACCACCCAGCCCGGATCCTCGTTGACCACCTGGTCGTCGACGATCTCGACCAGCGAGCCCAGCGTGATGCCGTTGCCCATCCCGCCCTCGATGCGGTTGTCGATCACCTGCACCCGCTCGCAGGTGCCGGCGAGATGGATGCCGCCGCGGCCGGCCAGCACGGTCGGGATACCAATCTCCCCGACGAGCGTCGGCGTCACCACGACCAGGTTGTGCTCGACCAACGCGTCCTCGGCCCGCAGGTAGAGCGCGTGCCACGGCCCGGGCAGGTCGAGCATGGTGACCACGCAGTCGCGGACCGTCACCCCGCGCGCGCCCAGCACCTTCACCGCCGAATCCCGCGCCGCCTGCAGCCCCAGCCCCTGCAGCCCGATCTCCTGCGGCACCACCCCCTGGACATCGGTCTCGACCAGCACCCCGATCCCGGTCTCGTCGGCCTGGATGAACAGCCCTTCGATCCGGATCCGGCTGTGGCCGCTGACCCGGAACACCGGGTCGGCTGTGTCGGCGATCGCCCGGCTGCGCATGCCGCAGCCGTGGATGCGGACATTGTCCTTGTCGACGACCACGTTCTCGACATAGGTCCCCGGCAGTACGCAGATCTCGCCGCCTGTCGGCGGCAGCGCGTCGACCGCCGCCTGGATGGTCTCGAAGTCGCCGAAGCTCAGCATCCCGTCGCCGACCGAATAGGTGCAGCAGGACTGGATGCGGGTCAGCGGCGGGAACACCGCCCGGCAGTCGTGGATCGCCGGCGCGCCGACCAGGTGCGCCACCGGCCCGGCGTCCCAGTTCAGCACCGCCAGCGGCGCCCGGTGGTGGAGCACTCCTTGCGGGGCTGCATCGACCGGCCAGGTCGCCGGGTCGAAATCGACGCCGGCCGCGCGCACCGGGAACAGCCAGAAGTCGCCGGGCCGGTAGTTGCCGAGGTCGGCGTCCGGCGGGTCGAACGCCAGCCGGATGCCCTGCTCCAGCGGGTTCGGGTCGGCCAGCCCGGTCGGGAAGTCGATGATCCGCCGCACCCCGTCCCACAACCGGAAGAAGGCTTCGTCCGTCGGCAGCCCCGGCCACGCCCCCTGGATGTTGGTCAAGTCCAGCCGCCCGTCGGCGACCAGGCTGGCATCGGCCGTCATCACCACCCGCCAGCGGCCGGGATCGTCGGCCGGCCCCGGCGCCAGCACCTCCAGGTAGAAGTCGGTCAGCTGCGACAGGTTGATCATCTGGTCGTTGGCCCGGATCAGGATCTCGTCGACCGCCGTGTCGAGCACGCCCCGACCCACCAGCCCGCCGTTGAAGCGGGAGAACTTGAAGCGGGCGTCGCCGGCTGCGTCCGGGGTCGCGATCTCGATCCGGTAGAGGAAATGCTCGAACCCGGTGTAACCGCCGCCGGCCTGCACCGGGCATTCGCCGGCGATAGCCAGCGTCGGGTCGGGCGTCACCGTCAGATGGCCCTGGCCGTCGAGGTCGTCCGCCAGCCGCGGCCCGATGTTGCCGCAGTCCTCGCCGTCGGCGAGCCGCAGCAGCCTGAGCGCGTGCCGCACCACCACCCGCGCCGTCGTGTCCGGCCCGCCCAGCGCCGGCTCGATCAGGTCGATCGGCATCTGGTAGGCGCTCAGCGCCTCCTCCCACACCTCCAGGATCACCGCGTCGCGCACGCCGGCCGCGATCTCGGCCGCCGTCGGCGCCGGGCTCTCGACCGGCGGTCCCAGATATTCCGCCGTCCAGGCCAGCGGCCCCGGTCCGGGCACATAGACGTGCAGCCCGTCGATCCAGACCCGGCCGGCATTCAGCGTGATCGTTACCTGGGCGCCGTCGCTCTCGGCCTCCAGCACCTTCAGCGAGTCCCCGTCCTCCTGCGGCACCGCCGCCACGCCGGGCCCGATGGTGTCGCGACCCAGCAACTGGCGCAGGTGACGCCCGATGGAATCCGCCGAGTTGCCGTCCTGGTCGGAAAAAGCCCGCCCCTGCTGGAACAGCGTGCCAGTGAAATTGTCCGCCGCGCGGAAGCGATACTGCGAAAGGTCACCCTTCATGGCGCTAATCCTCTTCTGCGGCGCTGGGGATCGCCCGGCCCGAACGGGCACGTTGGACCAACTGCCGTGCGTCCTTCGACAAGCTCAGGATGAGGAATATTTCTTTATGCCACAAAGACTTATCCTCATCCTGAGCCTGTCGAAGGACGCACCCTGCTCGTGCAACGCACCACACGACATCCACCTCACGTCACCGGAATCAGGATCGGCCGGATACCGACCGGCATGAACTCGCGGAACCGGATGCTCAGGTTCTTCCACTTGTGCGTGTTCCGCAGGTAGCCGAACGCGCCCATCAGGTCGCGGCCAGGACCCTGCTCCAGGATCCGCACGTCCGACCGCCGCCTGAGCTGGGCGTAGCCGGGCATGCCGAACCGCTCGTCGCTGAAGGCGATGTCGGCGCCGGGCCCGAAGACGCAGCCATGGTGCGGCGGCAGCCGGTCGCCGGCACCGCTGATATAGCTGAACCGCACGCAGCCCGTCTGGTTGTCGTGGGCGACCAGCGCATGCAGCCAGACCCCGCCCTGGCCGGTCACGCGCGCCACCCGGGCGACGCCGAAGCAGGTCAGCCCGCTGACGCTCAGCGCCGGCCCGTAGCCGCCGGCGGGATCGGCCAGCGAGCCGATCGCCAGCCCCGGCGTTTCATCGCCGACGCCGCTCGCCGCGTCGACGATGCTGTCGGCCGCCGACAGGGTGTAGGCGTCCGCCTCGGCCAGCACCGCGCCGCTGATCGTCCGCACCAGTTCGATCTGCGGGATCTGGGTGAAATCGGCCAGGTCGGCGGCCGAAAAGTCGTAGTCACCGCTCAGCCCGAAGCCCGGGCGCGGGTCCTGCCGCGTCCCTTCCGCCGTACCGTCGAGCTGCCAGGCGCCGCCGGGATCGAGGGTGCAGCCGTCGAGCCGCAGCCTGTTGACCGCCGCCCGCGCGATCAACGGCGTGGCCGGGGCGGCGAAGTCGGCGGCGGCCCGGTCCCAGGTGATGTGCAAGCCTTCGAGCGTGACGTTCAGCGCCTCCTGGTCGGCCGCCAGGTCGTCCGGGCGGAAGCGCAGCGGCCGCACCAGCCGGATCACCGGGCGCTGCCCGGTCGCAGCCCGGATGGTCAGCGGCTGGGCGAGCCGCAGCGAGACCGTGCCCGCCACGTTCTCCACCCCGGCGACTGCTCCCAGGTCGAGCCGGTAGGTGGCGCTGTCCTGGATCTCGATCACCGTCGGCACCAGCGCGTCCTGCAGGTTGGCGAGTTCCGCCTGCAGCGCGTTGATGCCGCCGCTGCGGTCGATCAGCACCGCCGGCGTCACCGGCGGTCGTGCCACCGGATGGGCGCCGATCGGGCCGGTAAAGCCGTAAGTGTGGCTGCAGAACAGGCCGTCGGCGAGCGGCTGCGCCTCGGCAGCCAGGCTGGCGAGGCCGAACAGCACCCGCCCACGCTCGGGGTCGATCGCGATCTCGTATTCGCGCAGCCGCGGCATCAGCCCCGCCTCCCAGGCGCATAGATTGGCGCCGCGGATCCGCCAGCGCTCGGACGGCGGCAGGTCGACCGGCGTCGGCGGGGCGATCGGCGGCGGCACGTGCAGCACCAGCCCCGGGCTGCCCGCGCCCGGCGCCGCCGGCAGCGCGCCGACATAATGGTCGACCCGGACATAGGCCCGCGGGTTGCCGAATTCGGCCTCCGACGTCAGCCGCGGCCAGGGCATCGGGCCGGGCACCTCGTCGGGATGGCTCAGGTTCGGCGGTTCGTCGTTCATCCGGTAGCGGTGGGTGTTGAACAGCACCATCGGGTCGGCCTGCGGGTGAACGATGCAGCGCACCACCGCCGCCGCCTCGCCGGCCCCGGCGCCCGCCACCGCCTGCGCCTGGGCCAGCCCCGGGTCGGCCACCGGCACGGTGTAGTCCTCCAGCCGCCACAGGAAGATGCCCAGGTTCGGCAGGTTGTAGCGCGGCGACCCGATTTCGCCCGGCTTGACGTCGACCACATGGGCGAAGGGGTCGAACGGGCCGTCGAGGAAGGCCAGCGCCGCCGGGCTGCGGATCGGCAGGGTTCCGCCGCGCACCGCCGAGGCCAGCGAGGTCCGCTGCAGCAGCGGCGGCGCCCCGCCCGCGTCCGGCCGCTGGTGATTCAGGTGCTGGGTCCAGGCCAGGTTGTTGCGCAGCTCGACTGCCTGCGCCGCCCAGCCCGAGAGCGTGAACACCAGCGATTCGATGGCGCCCAGCGTGCCCTTGCGGCGGCGGTGGAACACGGTGCGGGCGACGTCGGCGCGCACGCTCCACGGATCGCCGGCGAGGTGGGATGTTCCCAGCAGATCGGCGATATAGGGGGTCACCCACTCGGCGCAGGTCTCGATGAACAGGTCGTGGTACAGCGCCTCGATGTTGTCGCGGATGCCGGCCGGGATCTCGTCGAGCACGTCGAGCCAGGCCTGCAACTGGCCGGCCGGGACCAGCTCGGCGTCCTTGATCCGGTAGATCTCGGGCAGGCGCTGGTAGAGGGGCTGGCGGGGCGTGCTCATGCCGGGCACTCCTGGGCCGTCACCACCTTGGCCAGGCTGAGCGCCAGGTGCCCGTCATGCAGCGCCAGCAGCGACGTTACCGGGCAGCCGATGGCGGTCTGCCGCAGCGCAACCGCCGGCACCGCGAGCCGGGTCGGATCGGTCTCCGGCGGTACCCCCAGGTCGATCGCCTGGAACGCATCGACCCGCACCCAGACCACGCCTTCGACCTGCTGGACGATCCCGATCACCTGCGAGACATGCGCGCCCTGGCCGAACTGCCGGCCGCCGAAGCCGAACAGCCCGTCCTCCGGCTCGTCCTGTCCCGCCTCGACCCCGAGCACCAGCCGGATCGCCGGCTCGAGGTCCTCGGGCAGCCGCTCCGGCTCGTAGCCGACGGTGAGGTCGAGGTGCAGGTATTGGCGGAATCCGTTGACGGTCTCGATCGGGAACCGGTTCGGGCCGCGGCAGCGGTTGGCCGCGGTCATCGCCGCTGCCACCGCCGCCGCCTCGGCGTCGCTGCCGCCGTCGGTCATCACCACCAGCTGCAGCCGCGGCGAACCCGTCGGCGCCACCCAGGCCGCCCGCGCCTTGCGCACGCCGGGCAGCGCCAGCGCTTCCGCCTCGTAGTCGGCGAGCCCGACCAGCCGACCCAGCGCCTGCATCCGCGCCGGCGCCGCCTGCCGCGCCCCGTCCGCCGTCTCCGGCTCGGCGCCGTTGACCGCCGGCGCCGGCATGAACGCCGCGCTCAGCGGCTTCAGCCGGCCCATCGGCTTCGGTGACTGGCCTTCCTTCAGCGGACCGCGCGCACCCGAGCCGACCCGGAACCGCGCCTTGACGTTGCGCCGGCCGCTGGGAAGCCTGGCGCCGGTCACCCCGTCGCCGAACTGGATCTGGCTGACGCCCTCGTCGTCCTCGCGCACCACGTAGACCCGGTCCTTCGGGCCGGAATGGAAGAAGGTGTCGACGCGCGACCAGAGAACCCCGTCGACGAACACCTCCAGCTCCGGGGTGTGCGGCGGCGTCGCGGCGGCGTGCAGCAGCCAGGTCAGCGGCGCCTTCGGCAGCGGAAAGGTCTGGAAGATCGCCCGCGCGTCGCCGTTGCCGATGATCGCCTCGGCCTGGGTCTCGCCCTGGTCTGCGAGCACCACATTGCCGTAGACGGTGACGGTGTTGCCGGTCTCGGCGAAGGCCTCGCGGTCGAAGCGCGGCGGCTGGTCGAGCCGGATCCGCCACATCCAGGGATCGGTCGCGTCGCGCCCGGCGAGGTCGAACTCCTCGGCCGCGCTGTCCACCCGCAACGTCTGGGTCACGCCCTCGGCGTCCTCCAGCAGCAGCGTCCGCCCGGCAAGCGCCACCGCCTGGTCGTAGGTGCCGAAATAATCGAGCTCGCTGTCGAGGCCGAACGGGCCCTCGTCCCAGGCGGCGGCCTTGCCCAGGGTCAGCGCCGGGCTCAGCACCTCGTGCGCCTGCAGCCGGCGGACGTCGAGCCGCTGCAGCGTCAGCGCGGCGTTGGTGAACAGGTTCTCGCGCAGCGCGGTCACCGTGCTGCCGCCGGCGAGCCCGGCCCAGCGCACCGCGTCCTTGCGCACCGCGTCGACCTGCTTGACCACAGCGAACTCGGCCGCGCCGGCGACGCTGGCGAATTCGGCGGCGCCGGTGACGATCATGCCGGCGCCGGCCGGCAGGTCGTCGACCTCGCCGTCGAAGGCGAGCTCGTTGTCGGCGAAGCTGGTGTAGTCGGCGGCGGCGGTCCCGGTCCCGCGGTGGAACACCGTCTGGTTGAAGGTGGCGCGCCCGGTCAGCTCGTTCAGCGCCGCGATCCGGACCGGCGCGTTGTGGCCGAAATGCTTGAAGCTGCGCCCGATCTTGAACGCCCGCGCCGTCGCCCCGCGGTTCACCGTCACCGAACCCGCGAAGGTGATGGCGATTCGGTCGAGCACCGTCTCCACCTTGTCGACGACCAGGATCTCGGAGCGCGCCTGGGGCACGAACGCGCCGCCGCCGGCCTCGAACATCGCGGTGTCGGGGACCAGCAGGATGCGGTCGCCGGGGTTGATCTCCACCGCCTGCCGCGCCGCCAGCCCGGTCGCGCCGTCCACCGCCTGCAGCTCCAGCACCCTGTCACCCTGGGCGATCGCCGCCGGCCCCTTGCGCTTGGCGTAGAGGCTGAACCAGCTGAGCCAGGGCACCGCGGTCGTCTCGGCGATGGTCTCGAATAGTGCCGGCGCCTCGCCGCCTTCGATGTCGGCCTTGAACGGGAAGCCCGCCGGCACCGTCACCGGCGCGTCGCCGGTCACCTCCAGCGCGAACGCCGCTTCGCCGCCCAGCCCCGGCGCCAGCCGATAGCCGGTGAGCGCCACCAGCCGCGCCACGCTCTCGCGCCATTCCGCCGTCCGCAGCCAGGCCTCGTTGGCGTAGAGCTGCTGGTAGAAGGCGAGGATCTCGCCAGCGATGGCGCCGCATTCCAGGAGCGCGATACCGGGATCGTCGGCGCCGCGATGGGTCCACTGTGCCAACTGCCAGGCCTGATCCAGCCGCGCCAGGCCGTGCGCCCGGAAGGTCGCATAGTCGCCGATGCGGTAGCCGATGCGATCCAGCCCGGGCCGGTTGGCGATCGCGGCCGGGAACGCCGGCGGCAGCGCGCAGTCGTGCTCGCAGCTCATTGCCGCCCTCCGCGGATGTCGAACAGGATGCGCCCCTGCTCCAGGTGGTCGGGATTGTTCGCCACCTGGACGATCTCGAACGGCCGGACCTCGATCAGGTCCGGCGTCGCCGTCGGCAGGTCCTCGGGCAGGATGGTGACCACGCTGGTGGTCGGCCCGGTGCCGGCGTTCCAGCGCCGCATCGACACCGACAGCACCCGCTCCACCCCCTGCACCGCCAGCGCCCGGCCGATGACCTGGCTGGCATGCAGCGGCTGGCCGAAGGTCCAGAGGTCCGGATTGAAGAACGCCGGCCTGCCGTCAGCGGTCCAGCCGGTGGAGAAGGCCCGCTGCAGCTCGATGTCGAGGTCGTCCGGCCAGTAGTCCGGATGGGCGCAGAGCTTGAGCGCGATATCCAGCGCGACGAACCGGGCCGGCCGCACCTCCAGGTCCTCGCCGATCAGCCGCACCGCATCGAGATGCGCCGCGATCTCGCGCCGCGCCGGCTCGTCGAGCACCGTCGTCCCCGCCGGGTCGATCGACACCTGCACCGTCCGCCAGCTGCCGGTCCACGCATAGCGGGCGAAGGCATGGGAGACCGCCGGCAGCTCCTCCGCCCGCTTCACGTAGTCGGCGAGCGTCACCGCCCGCAGCTGGCGCTGGCGATAGGCCTGCGGCACCCGGCGGATGATCTCGTGCCGCGGCTCGGGATCGCGGCCGTTCACCACGTCGAACGGATTGCGCAGGCTGTTCAGGTTCGGCAGCGGCACCGGGTCGAAGCCGGTGAGGCTGTCGGCGCCGACATTGCCGGCGCTGCCGCGTCCAACCTGGTAGTCGCAGGTCACCGTCGCGTCGCTGTCCAACCGCATGCCGTTGACCCCGTCGCCGAAGCGGAGCGCGCTGACCCCCAGCTCGTCGGTTTCGACCCGGAAATGCGGGTCGCCGTCCTCGCTCTCGATCAGGTCGATCCGCTCCTCCCAGGGATTGAGGAAGCCGCTGACCGTGACCATTGCGGTCGACACCGGCGCCACCTCGCCACCGGGCGGGGTCTCGCGATAGGCCAGCGGTCCCCGGGCCAGGGTCGCCAGCGTGCCCCAGGAAGTCGCCTCCCAGTGGATCTCGTCATGGCGGCGGAACGCCTTCGCGTCCGACGGCCCCAGGTCCGTGCCCGGCGGCCGGGCCACCAGGCGATGCGGTCGGCCGTGGGTGGCGGCGACGATGTTGCCGGCAAACGCGCTGACGCCCGCCGTCGGCGGCTGGCCGGGGCAGCGGCAGATGAAGCAGTAGCGGGTCGCCAGCCGGTCGGCCTCGCGCCAGCGCGCGCGGACGAAGAAGTGGCCCGCCACCGGGTCGAAGCCGACCTCCGCCGCATCGTCGCCGTCGAGCAGCCGCAGCAGCTGCCGTTTCCCCGTATCGCGGCCGTTGACGGTGCCGGTCGCCGGGTTCAGCCGTTCCTCGATCGCCAGGTGGCGGACGTCCGCCCGGCGCAGATGGTCGCGGAGGATGATTGCGTCGCCCTCCTGCAGCGGGTTGAGCGTCGCGGGCAGCGCCAGTTCGGCCTCGGTTGCGCCGGCGTCCAGCGCCACCACCGCCCCGCCCCAGCTGTAGAGGTCGAGCCGGTTGAGGTCCTCCAGGCATTGCTGGGCGGCTTCGGTCGTGAAGATGACCGTGTCCGGCCTGTCCCACGCCGCGCCGGTCCAGACCCCGGTGCCGGCCGGCAGCACCATATCGGCCGCCACCTCGGCGATCAGCCAAGTCGCCGCCTGGTTGCCCTGGTGGATGTGGTAGTCCATCAGCCGCGCATGGCGGGCGAGGCTGACCCGCTTGCGGGCGAGGCCGAGATAGGCCTCCTGCATCACCCGGTCCTGGAAGTCGGCGAGTTCGTCGGCGTCGGCGGCGATCAGGTCGAGGATCACCATGTCGAGGTCGGCCTCGCTGGTCGGCTCCCAGTCCGGCACCCGCGCCCGCATCGCGTTGATCAGCACATGCTTGAACGAGTCGAAGTCGCGGGCGAGGTAGTCGATCTCCGGCAGCACCGCCGCCGGCGCGCCGACGTCGAAAGCCGGCGCGCAGTTCAGGTTGAAGCAGCCGGGCCGGAACTTGAACGGCAGTTCGGCGAACAGCGGGTCGATCAGGGTGTCGCCCGCCGCATCGCTGAATGCCACGCCCAGCACATAGGTCGAGTAGTCGCCGACCCCCGAGGTGGTGAGCAGCAGGGTATCGGCCGCCGCGGTCGCCGCCACCGCCTCGATGTGCAGCTGCCCCGGCAGGCTGCCGGCCAGCACCCGGGTGCCGCCGCCGAGGCTGAAGATGTCGCGCGGCGGCACGTTGGCGACGTTGACCGCGGTGTCGATGTCGGCGACCGCCAGCGCGTTCTGGAACTGGACCGTCAATTCGGCCTGGACCGGCGCGCCGGCCGGCACCAGCTCGACGAACAGCAGCTTCAGCCCGTTGAGCCCGTTGAGCTGCAGGTCTCGCGCCCGGTCGGCCAGCACCTCGTCGTCGATCCGCCGCATCGCCTCAGCTCCTGTGCTCGAAGCGGAGGGCCTGGCGCTCGCCGGTGGCGATCACCTTGTATTGCAGGCCGACCAGCAGCGTCGCGTCCTCGTTCTCCACTTCCAGCACCAGCAGCTCGACCCGAGTCTTCAGCCACAGGCTGATCGCGCGGCTGATCGCCGCCCTGGCCAGCGCGGCGGTGGCGTCGCTGTTGGCCTCGAATACCAGCCGCCTGAGACCGCCGCCGAACGTCGGCAGGAATGGCCGCTCGCCCGGGCTGGTCAGCAGCAGCTGGATCACCTCGCCCTTGACGTGGTCGTCGACGGTCGCCGGGGTGGCGGTGCGGCCATCCGGCGCGATGCGAAATGGAAAGGCGAGGTGGCGGCCGCTCATGAGTACAAGGTCCCCGTGGTCGAGAGGCTGTCGACCGTGCCGGTGCCCTCGGCGTCGTCGATGTTGATCCGGGTCGTCTCCACCGAGATCTGCCAGGCGTCGACATTGTCCTTCAGGTAGCGGGTGACGCCCTGGGCGATCGCCACCAGCAGCATGCGCCGGTCCTCCAGCCCCTGGTCGGGCAGCGGCTCGCCCTTCACCGCCTGGTACTCCGCCCGCAGCGCGGTCTCGATCGCCTCGGCCATCGAGCCCGAGAAGCTGGCCACCGTTCCTGCCTTGATCGCCATCTCAGCCCGCCTTCACTTTGGTCGAGACCAGGCTCGGGGTCGGGGTCGGGAACGTGGTGCCCGGCACCATCGGCGTCACCGGGATGAAGCCGGCGGCCAACTCCCCCGGGTGGGTGTGGGTCTGCAGCGTCATGACCAGCTGGTTCAGGTAGGTCGTCAGCTCGTCGCCGAAGACCACCGGGTGGGTGGCGTTCTCGACCAGCTCGATCTGCGGCGCCTCGACCACGACCTTGGTCGCGGCCTGCAGGGTCACCTTGCCCTGGCTCACCTCGATCTTCAGCAGGTTGCTGCCGTCCTCGTCGCTGATCTCGATCACCTGGCCGTCGTCGTCCATCGACACCATCAGCCCGCTGTCGGTTCGGACGATCTTCAGCGGCGGGGCCGCCGCGTTGCCCTGGTTGTTCGCCGGCGCCTGGCCGGAGCCCCACCAGCAGCCGGTCCATACCGGCCGGCTCGGGTCGCCGGCCTCGAACTCGATCCACACCGCCGCCCCGACCGCCGGGATCATGTGATGGCCGACCCCGTCGCCGGCATAGGGCACGCAGGGCAGCGCCCACGGGCTGGTCTCGGCGTCGAGCACCTCGGGCACGGTGGCGCGGATCCGGCCCATCCCCTGGGGGTCGTCGTTGTCCTGCACCAGCCCGCGATACTTGCCGTAGAAGCGCCGCCGCACCTGCTCGGAGAGCTCGGCGACCAGCCGCTCGATGCCGCCCATCTCCATCAGAACACCCCTCCCGGCAGCCCGCCGCCACCGCCGGCGATGGCCGAGCGCGCGTTGCGCCTCAGCGTGAAGGCCTGGCTGTAGGCGCCGTCGTCGATGCTGTGGGTCACCTGGGCGACCAGGTAGCGGCCGCTCATCGGGCCGGCGCCGGCGAGGTTCACCGTCGCATAGGGCTGCAGCACGCCGGGATAGGAGGCGGCGTCGACCTCGCCGCTGGCGCTCCAGGCCCAGCTGGCGGCGTCGACCGCCGCGGTCGCCGCGCCGTCCACGTCGGTCTCGGTCTCGCGGGTGCGGGCGAGCAGCACCGTCGCCGGTTCGACCAGGTCGTGCGCCGCCTCGTCGCCGAGCGCGGGCAGGCTCGCCGTCTGCACCTCGGCGCGGACCACGCTGAGGTCGGCGGCATCCAGGCTGCTTGCGACCGCCGCGAACGGGCGCAGGCCGTCGAACTCGATGCTGATCCGCTCCAGGTTGCGGGTGTCGCCGACCAGGATCAGCTCCGGCAGGTCCTCGACGCCGAGGTCGAGCGGCGCGAACACGCCGACGCTGGTCCCCGCCACCGGGCCCGGCCTGACCTGCAGGATCATGCCGTGCCGGCGAGCGAGCTCGCGCAGCAGCTGCATCGCGGTCCCGCGCTGGACGACGAAGCGCTCCAGCGTTCCGACCGCCACTGCGGCGGCCCCGACCTCCGGCTGCAAGCCGGCGTCGGCGAACAGCTGGCTGGCGATGTCGGAGGGCGACATCTCCTCGAACACCGCCACCGTCTCGACCTGGTTCAGCTTCACGCTGTCGTCCTGGACCACCAACGTCAATGTGCTGTCGTTGGGCGCGGCCGACATCTCCATCCGCTGGGCGATCATCGGGCCGTCGATCAGCGGCACGAAGCCGCCCTCATCGATCCGGACCTCGATCCGCACCCGAGAGAACGGCTCGGTGAACGCCTGGGCGAAGTCGGTCCAGGCGCCGGTGTCGTCGAGCACCAGTTCCATCTCCAGCTCGGCCTCGGTCGCCATGCCGATCGCCTGGTCGACGCGGATGGTCCGGAACAGGTCCAGCTGCTCGTCCGTGGCCGGTGCGTTATCGAGGAACATCCTGATCTCCGAGGGCATGGGCTGTCCTGTTCACCGCTCCGGCACCGCGATCACCCGGCCGTCGCGGGCGACCAGTGCGTTCGCCTCCAGCTCCGAATTGGCGTCGGCGATGCGCCAGCCGCGGGTGCCGTCGCGGTAGAGCCGATCGGCCATCACGTCGAGCTTGTCGCCGCTGCGGGTCAGCGTCGGCGTCCCCGCCGTCTCCGGCACCACCCGCAGCTTCACCGCCGCCACCTCCTGGCCGTCCGGCCCGGGAGTGGTCACGGTCTCAAGGCCGGCATAGCGCGAGTTGCTGAGAAACATCCGCTTCCCCCCTTCAGAACGGAATCACGTCGATGGCGAGTTCGACCGCCTTGGCGAGGTTGAGGATCGCCTGGGCGTCCTTGACCGCGGCGGTGTAGGCCATCGCGCCCTGGCCGAGCTTGTCGCTGCCGGGGACGGAGTTCGGGATCTCCAGCCCGATCCGGACCTCGGCCTGCACCGGGTTCAGGATCGGGTCGTATTTCTGCTCGGTGATCACCATCGAGCGGATCTGCACCGGCACCACCCGCGACGGCCCCCAGATGAACAGGATCCGCGGCGCCGGCTGGCGCGGGACGGCGCGGGTGGGCCCGTCGTCGTCGCCGCCGAGCCCGAGCGCGTCGCCGACGGCATCGATCGCCGCTCCGATCAGCCCGCTGAACAGACCGGCGGTGGGATAGGCCATCTTCTCCAGCGCCGCGAGCTGCGGGCCGACGCCGAAGATGCGCGGGATCACCGATACCGCGCCGCCCTTGCCGAAATCGTCGGCCGCCGAGAAATGGGCGGTGATCTCGAAGGTCTCCAGCGGCGGCGACGACAGCTGGCCGGTCTCCCGCCGCCGCGACGCCCGCTCCGGGTCGGCGCTGCGGCCGCCGGTCGGCAGGTTGATGGTGCGCACCATCTGTTCCGGGTTGAACTGGAACACCACGATGTTCGGCAGCGGCCCGAGCACATCGGTGCCGTATTCGACAAGCACCCCGCGCAGGTAGAAGCCGGCCATCAGGCGCCTCCCCCCTGGCCGAGATCGTCGCCCGGCGCAGCCTGGCGCAGCAGGGCGCCGAGCAGCCGGTCGGCAATCAGGCCGCGGAGCGCGGCGGCGTCCGCCTGCGGCGGCAGGTCGAGCGGACCGAGGCTGAGCCGGGGCACGTCGGCAACCGCCACGCTGCCGCGCAGGGCGCCGAGGCGGCGGCGCAGCTCCGCCTCCAGCCCGGCCACCGCCTGTTCGGCGACCAGCGTCGAGACCCCGGACAGCGCGATCTCCAGCCTGTCGATCTCGATCATCATGCCGCCCACTCCGCCATCCGCGCTGCATAGGCGCCGAACTGTGCGTCGCCGGCGGCGCGATTCAGCTTCTCCAGCTCGCGCCGGACCTGGACCAGCACCTCGCGCATCGAAAGCCGCCCGACCTTGCCGGCCGGCAGCGGCAGCTCGATCGGCGCATCGGCCGCCTGCAGGCAGGCGTTGAACACCACCGAGCGGATGTGGCCGCCGGAGAGCGCGAACTGCCGGGCGAGGAACCGGAAGTCCAGGGCTGAGCCGTCGACCGCCGCCGGGATCGCCGCCTGCCAGATCCGCTCCCGCTCGGCGGGCCCGGGCACCGGGAACTCGATCACCGCGCGCAGCCGGCGCAGGAACGCCTCGTCCAGGTCCTTGCGCCGGTTGGTGGCCAGGATCGCCAGCCCCTTGAACCGCTCCATCCGCTCGAGCAGGTAGCTGATCTCGATGTTGGCGAAGCGGTCGTGGGCGTCCTTGACCTCGGTGCGCTTGCCGAACAGGGCGTCGGCCTCGTCGAAGAACAGGATGCAGTCGCCGGCCTCCGCCGCCTCGAAGATCTGGCGCAGGTTCTTCTCGGTCTCGCCGACATATTTGTTGACCACCTGCGACAGGTCGATCCGGTACATGTCGAGCCCGAGCGTGTCGGCCAGCGCTTCGGCGGCCATGGTCTTGCCGGTGCCCGGCGGGCCGCAGAACAGGACCGAAAGCCCGCTTTCGCTCCAGGCCCGGGCGGTGCCCCAGTGGTAGTGGACGCGGGTCAGCGCGCGCATCGCCTGCGCGATCTCGGCGAACTGCCGTGCCTGGGCCGGCGGCAGCACCAGCTCGTCGGCGGTGAAGCGCGGGTCGATGCGGGCGGCCAGCGGACCGATCCGCAGCCGCGCCTCGCTGCGGCAGGCATCGGCCAGCAGGCGCGCGTCCAGGCCCGGATGGCAGCGCAGCGCCTCGGCGACCCGCCGCACGGCCGGCGCCTCCAGCCGGAAGCGCCGGGCGCAGTCCTCCGCCGCCGCCCGCAGGCTCTCGCCGCGGCTGCCGAGCCC
>JBHJOG010000167.1:0-8619 GCA_050329975.1 Alphaproteobacteria bacterium
CCGTCGCGCACGCCGAAATAGAGGTCGATCACGCCGCCGACGAAGGGCGGATGGAAGATGCGCACGCAGCCGAAGTCCATCAGGTTCAGCGACTGGTCGGGGCGGAGGGTGTAGTTGCCGAGGTGCGGGTCGCCGTGGATGACGCCGCAATCGTAGAACGGCACGTACCAGGCACGGAACAGGCTCATGGCCGCCCGGTTGCGCGCCTCGGCCGGCGGATCGGTGTCGATGAATCGGGCGATCGGGGTGCCGTCGAGCCAGCTCATGGTGAGGAGCCGCCGGGTCGAGAGCTCCGCGACCGGCTCGGGCACGAGCACGGTCGGCTCCCCGGCCAGCATCTTGCGGTACATCCGCATGTGACGGAGCTCGCGGTCGTAGTCCAACTCCTCGCGCAGGCGGGCGGCGATCTCGGCGTGGATGCGGTCGGTCGAGATCGCCTTGTCATAGCGCTCGTAGAGCGAGAAGATCATCCGCAGTTGTTTCAGGTCGGCCTCGACCGCCGACGACATCTCCGGATACTGCAGCTTGGCGGCGACCCGGCTGCCGTCCTTCAGGGTCGCGCGGTGGACCTGGCCGAGGGACGCGGCGTGTGCCGCGTCGCGCTCGAAGGTGCCGAAGCGGGCCTGCCAGTCGGGCCCGAGCTCGGCTGCCATCCGCCGCTTGACGAAGGGCCAGCCCATCGGCGGCGCGTCAGCCTGCAGGTGGGAGAGCTCGCGGGCATATTCCGCCGGCAGCGCGTCGGGAATGGTGGACAGCAACTGGGCCGCTTTCATCAGCGGGCCCTTCACCCCGCCGAGTGCTGCGCGCAGGTCGGCGGCGTGCTTCTCCCGGTCGATCTTGATGCCGAGATAGCGGTCGCCGGCCATGCGCGCCGCCAGGCCGCCCATGGCGGTGCCGACCTTTGCATAGCGCCTGACTCTGCCGGTCAGGGTGGCAGGGCTGTCCGGTGGCCGATGCTGGGCCGGGCGCGCTGAGTGGTCCCTGGTGCGATCGTCCGGCATCAACTCACCTCAATCCCGTCATGGCCGGACGTGACCCCGGCCCTTCCACGTGGTCAAGCCAGGAGCGCGCGTCAAGCCCCAAGGCGCGACAGGGGCAGCCTCAGCGCCCCCAGGGAGCAGCCGAGATCAGGAAGCCGACAACGCCCAGCGCCAGCAGCAGGGCGCCGGTGCCCAGCAGCAGCTTCAGCAGCGAGAACGGCCGCTGACCGTAGGCCTTGGCCGTCCTGCCGTTGACGGAAAGCCGGTAGGTCTTGCCAGCGAACTGGTAGTGGGTGATCCACACCGGGACCAGGACGTGCTTGAAGGTCTCCTTGGAGAACCGGGTGTTGCTGGTGTGGACGCGCTGCCGGTCGCCGCCGATGTCGCGCTTGATCCAGTCGGTGATCACCGCCCGCATGTGGGTTTGCGCCCTGGCGAAGCCCTCTTTCAGGCCGATGGTATGGTTCTCTGCCCGGAACCCGGCGAGGAATTCGGTCTGGTAGGTCTCGAGCTCGCGCAGCGGCCAGGGCGCCAGCGCGTCCTTGAACTCGGCCGAGACCGATTTCGAGCCGGAAACGATCACGTCGTCGAAATGGCCCTTCACGTTGCCGGAGACGTTCTTCCAGCTGGTCCGCCGGTTCTTGCCCGAGCCGACGCGGGTGCCGCGCGCGCCGGTGTAGTCGGTGTCGGTGTAGGCGTCATAGGTCCAGAACGGCACGTAGATGCCGTGGAAGTGGTCGGCGCGCGCCTCGTCGGCGATGTCGTTGGGGGCGAACCAGCGCGATTTCAGCCAGTCCCGCATCGCCTCGTGCGCCTGCTTCTCCTTCAGCCCGAACGGCAGCACGGCCTGCGGCACGATCCGCCGCTGCAGGCCCACGTCGCCGACGATCGCGCTGTCGCAGAACGGGCAGATACGCGAGTGCTCGTCGTCGTGGAACTCGACACTGGAGCCGCAGCCGCGGCAGCTGAGCGAGGGCGCCTCCTCCTCGGCCAGCGCCCCGGTGTCGCGGTCGAGATAGAAGTGGTAGCAGTTCTCGACCTGGGCGGCGGCGTCGTCCAAGTGCGGCACCGCTGCGTTGGCGCCGCAATGCCCGCAGGCCATGCTGGCGGTGCCCGGGTCGAAGCGCAGGTCGGCGCCGCAGGCGGAGCAGGGGAAGAAGCGCTGCGAGCGGCGCTCGTCGTCCTCGGCCTCGCGCGCCGCCCGCCTGGCGCCGGGTCGGACGTGGAACCGCGCCTTGTGCTCCCCCGACTGGTCCATCGCCCTAGTCGTCAGCCAACTCGGCCAGGATGTGCAGGATCACCTCCAACCGCACCAGCAGCGCCGTGATCGCGAAATCCAGGTCTTCGAACCAGAACCAGTCGATGAAGAAGCTCCAGGTCATCGCCGCGGCGACCGCCCAGAGGAAGAACCAGGTGAAGCCGGCGAGCCGCGACCGCCTGGTCAGGCTGTCGCCCTTGAACTCAAAATGGCCTTCCAGCGCCAGCGTCAGCGAACGCAGCACGCGCACGCCGATGGCCAGGAGGGCGGCGGTGCAGGCGAGCGCGCTGAGCCCGAACCCCAAGGTCTCACCCGCCGACATGCCTCCGTGCCCCCCCTGACTCGCGCCTCCGCTGCTACTCAACCCCAACTCGGGCCGGGCTGCAACCGAAGGCCCCTCCCGGGACGGGATCCGGCGCTATGCCTTGACCACCCCCCGCAGGTCCTGCTCGAACCGTCCCAGGATCGCCCTGCGGTCCCAGTCGGTGAGCGCGCGCTCGCGGGCGGCCGCACCGAGCGTGGAGCGGGTCGTCGGGTCGTCGGCCAGTGCGGCCACCGCAGCGGCGAATGCAGCGGAATCGCCGGGCGGGGTAGCGCGGCCGCAGCCGGCGATGGCCGCATGCACCTGGGTGCCCTCCGCCGCGGCGGCGACCACTGGCCGGCCGCTGGCCAGCATGCCGCCCAGCTTCGACGGCATCACCAGGTCGGCCGCGTCCGCCCGCTGCGGCAGCAGGTGGATGTCGGCGGCGCCCAGCAGGTCGTTCAGGCGCCCGGCCGGCTGCAGCTGCGCGAAGCGCAGGTTTGGCAGACCGGACGCCCGTTGCTCCAGACGGGCGCGCGCCGCGCCGTCGCCGCACATCAGCCAGGTGAGATCCGGCCGATCCGCGGTCGCCTGCGCCGCCTCGATCATCAGCTCCAGGCCCTGCTTCTCTCCGATGTTTCCGGAATAGAGCGCCAGCACCGCCCCCTCCGGCACGCCCAGTTCCGTGCGCAGCGGCGAGGGCCCGGTAAGCGGCCGGATCGCGTCGCAATCCACCCAGTTGGGGAATTGCACCATCCGCTCGGGCTTCAGGCCCTTCGCGACCAATCGCGCCGCCATCGGCAGGGTGATGGTCGACACCCGGTCGAACCGGCGCAGGAAATGGCGCTCGAAAGCAAAGGCGAGCCGCGACGCGCGCCCGCCGCTGCCGAGCACACCCAGCGAGAAGGCCGCGTCGAACTCCAGATCCTGCACATGCACCCAGGCTTTCGCGCCGGCGAGCCCGGCTGCGAGCAGGGCGGCCGGCTGGACCAGCGCCGTCGGCTCGACCGTGATCACCAGGTCGGGCCGCCAGACCAGCCCGGTCCACAGCGCCGGCCAGAAGCTGGAGGCAGCGAAGCTCGCCAGATGGAGCATTCTGGACCGGCCGGTCGGCTGCCGCGGCACGTAGAGCGGGCAGCGGATGATCCTGATCCCGTCCCTCCGCTCGTGCGACCACCAGCGGCGGCGGAAGCCGTGATGCACGCGCCATTCCGGGTAGTAGGGCGGGGCGGCGATCACCCGCACCTGATGGCCAGCAGCGGCGAGGAAGGCGCCGGTCTCGCCGCTGAACTTGCCGATCCCCGTCAGCTCCGGCGCATAGTTGAGGCCGTAGAACAGGATCTTCACCTGCCGGCCGCCTCGCCGCTAGCTCGCGCGCGGCCCGCCGGCCGGCCACAGGTTGATCGCGATCGAGATCCGGACGCCGTCGCCGCGATAGGGCCGGACCGAATGGCTGACCCAGGACGGGAACATCATCATGTCGCCGGCGGTCGGCTGGACCAACTCGCTGGCGCCGAAGGACGGGCCGCCGGGAACCGCCGGCACCAGGTCGGGCGCCAGCATCGCCGGGGCGACGCCACGCGGGTCGTGCACCTCGAAAGCGCCGCCGAGCGCCGGATCCGCCGCTGCGCCGCCATCGTCGACCCAGTAGACCAGCGACCAGACCGAACCGGGATGGGTATGGGCCTCGTTGGCGTCGCCGCGCCGGTTGACGTTGGCCCAGGCGTTGTGCGCCCAGGTGACCCCGGCCGGCTGGCCGTCGGCGCGGCGTGCCGTCAACCGGCTTGCCGCCCCCTTTGCGACCTCCAGCAGCCGGGCCATCGCCGCGCCGCCCCAGTCGGCGATGTCCCAGGTCGACTGCCAGCCGCCGAGATTGGAGTGGTCGTTGGAAGGCGCCCATTCCGCCCGCGCCAGGATCGCCGGCTTCAGCGCCGCGTTCAGCCCGGCGGCATCGGGCAGCTTCATGATCACGACCGGCGTCGCGAACAGTTGCTGCACGTCGATCTGGATCTGCTGGGGCTGAGCCATCGGGTCGAGTCCGTCTGTGCGTCTGCTCAACGCACTAGGCGCTGGCGACGGGCGGCGCAAGGCTGTCGAGCGGCCAGCGCGGCAACGCCTTGAAAGCCAGGTCATCCGACTGCCCGCCGCGCAGCCGCTCCAGCCCCGCCCAGGCGATCATCGCAGCGTTGTCGGTGCACAGCGCGATCGGCGGCGCGACGAAGCGGAGTCCGCTTCGCGCCGCCAGATCCTGCAGCTGCGCCCGCAACGCCTGGTTTGCGGCCACCCCGCCCGCGACCACCAGCGTCGGCGCCGCGACTCCAAGCGCACGGCAGGCCGCGACCGCATTGGTCAGCCGGTCGACCAGCACCGCCCCCACCGCCTCCTGGAAGCCGGCGCAGAGGTCGGCGATCTCGCGTTCGCCCAAGCTGCCACGGGGCGTCCCAAGGGTCTGGATCGCGCGGCGCACCGCGGTCTTCAGACCGGAGAAGGAGAAGTCGCAGCCCGGACGGCCGGTCATCGGCCGCGGCAGCCTGAACCGCCCGGGATCGCCGGAACGGGCGGCCAGCTCCAGCGAAGGACCGCCCGGATAGGGCAGGCCCAGCATCTTCGCCGTCTTGTCGAACGCCTCGCCGATTGCATCGTCGATAGTCGTCCCCAGCACCCGGTAGCGGCCCAGGCCCTCGACCAGCAGGATCTGGCAGTGCCCGCCGGAAACCAGCAGCAGCAAATAGGGGAACGCGACGTCGCCGGTCAGCCGCGCGGTCAGGGCGTGGCCTTCCAGGTGATTGACCGCAATGAACGGCCGATCTGTCGCCAGCGCCAGCGCCTTGGCCAGGCTGACCCCGACCAGCACGCCGCCGATCAGGCCCGGCCCTGCGGTGGCGGCGATGCCGTCGATGGAGCCGAGATCCATCCCGGCCTCCGCGAGCGCCTGGGCGACGATGCCGTCCAGCCGGGTGACGTGGCTGCGGGCCGCAATCTCGGGCACTACGCCGCCATAGGGCGCGTGCTCGGCGAGTTGGGAGAAGACGACACTGGCCCGCACACGCGCGCCGATCTCGGCCGCGTCGCAGACCACAGCGGCTGCCGTTTCGTCGCAGCTCGTCTCGATGCCGAGGATGTTCATGGCGCATCTCATAGCCCGTTCGCCGCGCCGTGACGAGGTGGTGCGTCATCGGCCGCCGTCAGACCGTATGCGGAAAACAGGCTTGGACGGGCCGTCGGCGCCGCGCTACATCCTGCTGCTGTTTGCTCAACAGGACCGCTCGCAACCATATGCACCGATCCGCGCCCCGCAGTAGCCTGCCCGCAAAGGGCGGAGCCTAGCTTGATATTCGGGCTCGACGCCTACGCGCCGCTCGTCGTCGCCGCGCTTCTGGTGCTGCTGTTCGTCGCCTTCGCGACCGAATGGCGGTCACCGGAGATCAGCGCGGGACTCGCGGTGTCGCTGCTGCTGGTGCTCGGGATCGTCGACGTCGACGAGGTGCTCGGGGTGCTGTCGTCGAGCGCGCCGGCCACCATCGCGGCGATGTTCGTGATCTCGGCCGGGCTGGTCCGCACCGGGGCGCTGGAGACCTTCGCCAGGCTTGCCACCGCGCGCGCCAAGGACAGCCCGACGCTGACCGTCGCCGGCTTCCTGATCGCGGTCGCGCTGATGTCGGCGATCATGAACAACACGCCCCTGGTCATGCTGATGATCCCGGTCGCGGTCGCCCTGGCCCAGGAAATCGACCGGTCCGCCTCCAAGCTGCTGATCCCGCTGTCCTACGCGGCCATCCTCGGCGGCACCTGCACCCTGCTCGGCACCTCGACCAACATCCTGGTCGACGGCGTCGCCCGCCAGGCCGGACTGGCGCCGTTCCACATCCTGGAGATCGCACCGCTCGGGCTGGCGATCACCGCAGCCGGCATATTCGTGCTGGTCATCGCCCAGCGCTTCCTGCCCGACCGCATCACTCCCACCTCGATCACCTCCCTGGAATCGGCGAAGAAGTACATCATCCAGGCGGCGATCGAGGACGGCTCGCCCCATGTCGGGCGCGCCCCGCGCGATATCGAGGCCTTCCGCCGCTCCGACCGGCGGCTGATCGACGTGCTGCGCGGCGACCAGTCGCTGCGCCGCGCGCTGGACCAGGTGGTGTTGCGGCCCGGCGACGTGGTGGTCGTGCGATCTTCTGTCGCCGAGATCCTGTCGATGAAGGAGGAGGGCGAGATCGCGCTGGCCGAATCCGGCCACATGCAGCAGCTCGGGACCCGCAGTTCGACGGTGGTGGAATTGCTGGTGGGGCCGGGCGCCAAACTGCTCGGCCAGACCCTCGGCCAGCTCAGGCTGCGCCGCCACTACGGCGTCTATCCGATCGCGCTGCACCGCCGCGGCGAGAACCTGAACGAGCGGTTCGAGGCGACGCCGCTGGAGATCGGCGACACCATCCTGACCGAAGGCTCGCCGGAGGACATCCGGCGCCTGGTGACCGACGAGAACCTGGTCAACGTTTCCGAGCCCGGCGAGCGCAGCTTCCGGCGCGCAAAGGCCCCGCTGGCCATCGCCGTGATGGTGCTGGTGGTCGCCGGTGCGATCTTCGAGTTCATGCCGATCGCCGGACTGGCCGCAATCGGGGCGACGGTGGTGCTGGCCACCCGCTGCGTCGAGATCGAGGAGGCAGTGCAGGCGGTCGACTGGCGCATCCTCGGGCTGATCTTCGCGATGCTGGCGATCGGTGTCGCGATGGACAAGACCGGGCTGGTGCAGATCATCGTCGACTCGATCGCCCCTTTGCTCAGAGAAAGCTCGCCGGTGCTGGCCTTGGCGGCCGTCTACATCCTGAGCTCGATCCTGACCGAGATCGTGACCAACAACGCGGTCGCCGTGATCATGACCCCGATCGCGATCGGATTGGCGGCAACCCTCGGCGTCGAGGCGCGCCCGTTCGTCATCGCCGTCATGTTCGCCGCCAGCGCCAGCTTCCTGACCCCGATCGGCTACCAGACCAACACCCTGGTCTATTCCGCCGGCGGCTACCGCTTCTTCGATTTCGTCCGCCTGGGCGCCGTGATGAACGTTCTCACCGCGGTCCTCTGCATCACCCTGATCCCGATGATCTGGCCGCTGCAGTAGCCGAGCACCTGCCTCGGGCGCTCAATCGGCCCTACTCCGCCTCCTCGTCGCGCCCGACCAGGCTGAGGGCCTTGGCGTCGAAGCCTCGGGTGCGAGCCCAGTGGATCAGGGCCTCCTCGCGGCCGTGGGTAATCCAGATCTCGGGGGCGCCGACGTCCCGGAAGGTCGCGGTCAGTTCGTCCCAGTCGGCGTGGTCGGAGATGACCAGCGGCAGCTCGGCGCCGCGCTGGCGGGCGCGGGCGCGGATGCCCATCCAGCCGCTGGCCATCGCCGACACCGGCTCCGCGAGCCGGCGGGCCCAGCGGTCGGCGAGCGCCGAGGGCGGGGCGAGCACCAGCGCGCCGGCGAGCTCCGCCTTGGCCGCCGCCGTCGCCAGCCGAAGCTCGCCGAGGTCGTGGCCGAAGTCGCGGTACAGGTCGCAAAGCGCGACCAGCGCGCCGTGGATATAGATCGGACGCGTCCATCCCGCCTCGCGCAACAGCATGATCACCCGCTGCGCCTTGCCCAGCGCATAGGCGCCGACGACATGGGTCCTTTCGGGAAACAGAGCGATCGAGGCGAGCAGCTTGCCGATCTCGGCACCGTCGTCGGGATGGCGGAACACCGGCAGGCCGAACGTCGCCTCGCTGATGAAGACGTCGCAGGAGACGGGTTCGAACGGCGGGCAGGTCGGATCGCGCCGGCGCTTGTAGTCGCCGGAAACCACCGCGCGCTGGCCGGCATGGGTCAGCACCACCTGTGCACTGCCGAGCACGTGGCCCGCCGGACGCAGCTCGACCTCGACGCCGCCGATCCGGATCGGCTCGCCATAGGCCGCCGCCTGGATGGCGCCCATCGACACCTCACCGTAGCGCGTACGCATGATCGCGATCGTCTCGGCGGTCGCCAGCACATGGGCGTGGCCCGGGCGGGCGTGGTCGGCGTGCCCATGGGTGACGACCGCTCGGTCGACAGGGCGGGCGGG
>JBHJOG010000168.1:0-14140 GCA_050329975.1 Alphaproteobacteria bacterium
CCGACCAGCAGCCGCGTCGGGTCCTCGATCGCTTCCTTGACCCGGACCAGGAAGGTTACCGCCTCGCGGCCGTCGATGATGCGGTGGTCGTAGCTGAGCGCCAGGTACATCATCGGCCGCAGCTTGACCTCGCCGCCGACCTCCATCGGCCGGCTCTGGATCTTGTGCATGCCCAGGATGCCGGATTGGGGCGGGTTGAGGATCGGTGTCGACAGCAGCGAGCCGTAGACGCCGCCATTGGTGATGGTGAAGGTGCCGCCGGTGAGTTCGGCCATCGACAGCTTGCCGTCGCGGGCGCGCAGCGCGAGCTCGGTGATCCCGCTCTCGATGGCGGCGAAGCTCATCGAGTCCGCCCCGCGCAGCACCGGTACCACCAGGCCCTGCGCCGTGCCGACCGCGACCCCTATGTCGTAGTAGTTCTTGTAGATCAGCTCGTCGCCGTAGATCTCGGCGTTGACGGCCGGCACCTCCTTCAGCGCCTCGATCGCCGCCTTGACGAAGAACGACATGAAGCCGAGCCGCACGCCGTGCTTCTTCTCGAACACGTCCTTGTACTGGTTGCGCAGCGCCATCACCGCGGTCATGTCGACCTCGTTGAAGGTCGTCAGCATGGCGGCGGTGTTCTGCGCCTCCTTCAGCCGCTGGGCGATGCGCTGGCGCAGCCGGGTCATCCGCACCCGTTGCTCGTCGCTGCGCGCCTCGCGCGGCGGCAGCTCGGCCGCGGTCGGGAACTGGGCCGGCGCCGACGCCGACACGGGTGCGGCCTTCGGCTGGGCGACGAAGGCCTGCACGTCTGCCTTGGTCAGCCGTCCATCCTTGCCGCTGGCCGGGATCTTCGCCGGATCCAGGTTGTGTTCCTCGACCAGCTTGCGCACCGCCGGGGCCAGCGGATGGGCGAGGTTCGCCTTCGCCGCGGCGGGCGCGGCGGCAGGTCGCGGCGCTGCCATCGGCGCAGGCGCAGGCGCCGGCGTGGCGGCAGGCTCCTGCTTGGCCACCACCGGGTCCGGACCGGCGGATTCGACCGTGACCGTCGCGCCGGGGCCGGCCTTCAGCCGCCCGAGCAGCCCGCCGACGGCGACATCGGCGCCTTCGGCGGCGTCGATCTCCGCGATCACACCGGCCGCTGGCGCATTGACCTCCAGCGTGACCTTCTCGGTTTCCAGCTCGACGATCGGGTCGTCGGCGTCGACCGTGTCGCCGACCGCCTTGAACCACTTCGCCACCGTCGCCTCGCTCACCGACTCGCCCAGCGTCGGCACGATGATGTCGATCGTGTTGTCCAGGTCGGACCCGCCGCCGGAGGACTTCGCGGTCTTCTTCGCCTCCGCTGCCTTCGCGGGTTTCGCCGCGTCCGCCGGCTTCGCCGGTTTCGCCTCGGCATCCGCCGGCTTCGCCGACGTCTTGGCGTCTTTGCTGGCCGGCTTCGCCGCCTTGCCGTCAGCCTTGCCGGCCTCGTCGATGCTGCCGAGCGTGGCGCCCACCGCCACGTCCTCGCCCTCGGGCACCGCGATGTCGGCAAGCACGCCGGCGGCCTTGGCGTTGACCTCGACCGTCACCTTCTCGGTCTCCAACTCGACCAGCGGGTCGTCGACCTCGACCCGGTCGCCGACCGACTTCAGCCACTTGGCCACCGTCGCCTCGACCACCGATTCGCCCAGGGTGGGGACCACTATTTCCGTCGCCATGAAATGCCCTCGTCTCGCGTTCGATCGACGCCGGTCTCAGACGGTCAGCGCCGCGTCGACCAGTGCGTTCTGTTGCTTGATGTGGCGCGACAGCAGACCTGTCGCGGGCGACGCCGAGGCCGGACGTCCAACGTAGCGCGCGCGCTTGCAGGCGCCGTCCAGCTCGACCAGCACGTCCTCCAGCAGCGGATTGATGAACGACCAGGCGCCGGCGTTCTTCGGCTCCTCCTGGCACCAGATCACCTCGGCCTGCGGATATTTCGCCAGCTCTTCCTTCAGCGGGGCGTCGGGGAACGGGTAGAGCTGCTCCACCCGCAGCAACGCCACGTCGGTGCTGCCGCGGGTCTCGCGCGCCTCCAGCAGGTCGAAATAGACCTTGCCCGAGCAGAGCACGACCCGCTTCACGTCGTTCGGCTGGTACGGAGGCTCCGATTCGTAGAGCACGCGGTGGAAACTGGAGCCGAGCGCCAGCTCGTCGAGTGCCGAGACGCAGCGCTTGTGGCGCAGCAGCGACTTCGGCGTCATCACGATCAGCGGCTTGCGGAAGTCGCGATGGATCTGCCGCCTGAGCGCGTGGAAGTAGTTGCCGGGCGTGGTGCAGTTGATCACCTGCAGGTTGTCCTCGGCGCAAAGCTGCAGGTAGCGCTCGACCCGGGCCGAACTGTGTTCGGGGCCCTGGCCCTCGTAGCCGTGCGGCAGCAGCATCACCAGCCCGCACATCCGGTGCCATTTGGATTCGCCGGAGCTGAGGAACTGGTCGATGATGACCTGGGCGCCGTTGGCGAAGTCGCCGAACTGCGCCTCCCAGATCACCAGGCAATGCGGCTCGGCCAGCGCATAGCCGTATTCGAAGCCGAGCACGCCGGCCTCGGAAAGCGGGCTGTCGATCACCTCGAACGGCGCCTGGCCGAAGCTCAGGCTGTTCAGCGGCAGATAGCGGTCCTCGTTCTCCTGGTCGGTGATCACGGCGTGGCGCTGGCTGAAGGTGCCGCGGCCGCTGTCCTGGCCGGACAGCCGGACCGGCACGCCCTCGATCAGCAGGGTGCCGATCGCGAGGTGCTCCGCCGTCGCCCAGTCGATGCCCACGCCCTGCTCGATCGCCTCGCGCCGGTTCTTCAGCACCCGCTGCAGCTTGGGGTGGACGTTGATGTGGCTGGGCGTCTCGGTCATCTGCAGGCCGACCTGGCGCAGGACCTCGATGTCGACCGCGGTCACCCCGCGGCGGGCCTCGCCGCTGGCCACCGCCATGCCCGACCAACGCCCTTCCAGCCAGTCGGTCTTGTTCGGCTTGTAGCTGGAGGCGCCGTCGAACTCCTGCTCCAGCCGGTCGACCCACTGCTGGACCAGGCGGTCAGCGTCCTCCTTGGCGATCAGGCCGTCCCGGCACAACTGGTCGGCGTAGATCTCGCGGGTGGTCGGGTGGCTGCGGATCGCCTTGTACATCGACGGCTGGGTGAACGAGGGTTCGTCGCCCTCGTTGTGGCCGTGGCGGCGATAGCAGAACATGTCGATCACGACGTCGCGCTTGAACTTCTGCCGGAACTCCATGGCGATGCGGGCGACGTGGACCACGGCTTCCGGGTCGTCGCCGTTGACGTGCAGGATCGGCGCCTGGACGATCTTGGCCACTTCCGAGCAATAGGGCCCGGTCCGGCTGTAGGTCGGCGACGTGGTGAAGCCGATCTGGTTGTTGATGATGACGTGGATGCAGCCGCCGACCCGGTAGCCGCGCAGGCCCGACATGTCGAGCGCCTCGGCGACAAGGCCCTGGCCGGCGAAGGCGGCATCCCCGTGCAGCAGCAACGGCATGACCTGGTCGCGCTCGGTGTCGTTGCGCTGGCGCTGCTTGGCGCGACACTTGCCGAGCACCACCGTGTTCACCGCCTCCAGGTGGGACGGATTGGCGGTCAGCGACAGGTGGACGATGTTGCCGTCGAACTCGCGGTCGGACGAGGTGCCCAGGTGATACTTGACGTCGCCCGAGCCCTGCACGTCCTCCGGCGAGGCCGAGTTGCCCTGGAACTCGGAGAAGATGGCGCGGTAAGGCTTGCCCATGACGTTGGCGAGCACGTTCAGCCGCCCGCGATGGGCCATCCCGAGAACGATCTCGCGCACGCCGAGCCGGCCGCCGCGCTTGATGATCTGCTCCAGCCCCGGGATCAGCGACTCGCTGCCGTCGAGCCCGAAGCGCTTGGTGCCGGTGTATTTCTTGTCGAGGAAATGCTCGAACACCTCGGCTGCGGTCAACCGGTCGAGGATCGCCTTCTTGCCGCGCTCGGTGAAGTCGGTCTGGTTGCGCGCACCCTCGATCCGCTCCTGGATCCAGGCCTTCTCGTCCGGATCCTGGATGTGGGTGAACTCGACGCCGATATTGCCGCAATAGGTTTCGCGCAGGATCGCCATGATCTGGCGCAGCGAGGCCGATTCCAGGCCGAGCACGTAGTTGATGAAGATCGGCCGGTCCTGGTCGGAATCGCCGAAGCCGTAGGTCCGCGGGTCGAGCTCGGGATGCGGCTCGTGCTTCGCCCGGCCAAGCGGGTCGAGCGTCGCCTCGAGGTGCCCGCGCACCCGGTAGGCCCTGATCAGCATCAGGGCGCGGATCGAATCCAGCGTCGCCCGCCGGATCTGGTCCGCGGGCATCATCGGCATCGGATAGGGCGCGCCGTAGCCTGCGGCCGGCGCCAGCGCGGTCCCCACACCCTGCCCGTTCGGGCCGGCAACGCCGATCACCGCGGCATCCTTCGGCGCCCAGGCGGCACCGGTCAGCTCGGCCATCAGCCCGGCCTGGTCGTCGTCGAGGGCGCCGAAGAAGTGCCGCCACTCGGCGTCGACGCTGCCCGGCTCCCGCAGGAACCGCTCGTAGAGCTGCGCGATATAGATCGAGTTGTGACCGTTCAGAAACGACGTCATGTCCATCGCATGCACTCCGCCGGAGGCCCGACGTGCCGGGCTCGGGATCTCATGGGGCCGTGCATCGCCGCGCGATGTCTAGCGCCCCATCGCCTTCAACACGGCCTCGCCCAGGCTGGCCGGCGAGTTCGCGACCGTGAAGCCTGCGCTTTTCATCGCCTCCACCTTGTCCTCCGCGCCGCCCGAGCCGCCGGAAATGATCGCGCCCGCATGGCCCATCCGCCGCCCCGGCGGCGCGGTCATGCCGGCGATGAAGCCGGCAATCGGCTTTCTTACCGGGGATCTCTTAATGAAATCCGCCGCTTCCTCCTCGGCCGAGCCGCCGATCTCCCCGATCATGATCACGGCTTCGGTCTCGTCGTCGGCCAGGAACATCTCCAGGCAATCGATGAAGTTAGTGCCGTTCACCGGGTCCCCGCCGATGCCGATGCAGGTCGACTGGCCGAGCCCCGCCGCCGTGGTCTGCGCCACCGCCTCGTAGGTCAACGTTCCGGAGCGCGAGACGATCCCGACGCTGCCCTTACGGTGGATGTGGCCCGGCATGATGCCGATCTTGCAGGCGTCGGGCGTGATCACGCCGGGGCAGTTGGGGCCGATCAGCCGGGTCCTGGAGCCCTGCAGCGCCCGCTTCACGGTCACCATGTCGAGCACCGGAATGCCTTCGGTGATACAGACCACCAGCGCCACCTCGGCCGCCAGGGCCTCGAGGATCGCGTCGGCGGCGAAGGGCGGCGGCACATAGATCACGCTGGCATTGGCGCCGGTAGCGGCGACCGCTTGCGCCACCGTATCGAACACCGGCAGGTCGAGATGGGTCTCGCCGCCCTTGCCGGGGGTGACGCCGCCCATCATCCTGGTGCCGTAGGCGATCGCCTGCTCGGAATGAAATGTCCCCTGGCTGCCGGTGAAGCCCTGGCAGATGACCATTGTGTTGCTGTCGACAAGTACCGCCATCTTGCTCCCCTAGTGCCCGGACGTCGAACGGACACGCACTCCAGAAACCGCCGTCACTAGGCCGCCTGCCGGATCGCGGCCACCGCCTTGCGGGCGCCGTCGGCGAGGTCGTCGCCGCTGAGGATCGGCAGGCCGGATTCGGCCAGGATCTTCTTGCCCAACTCGACGTTGGTGCCTTCCAGCCGGACGATCAGCGGCACGTTCATGCTGACCTCCCGCGCAGCGGCCACGATACCCTCGGCGATCACGTCGCAGCGCATGATGCCGCCGAAGATGTTGACCAGGATCGCTTCAACGTTCGGGTCCGACAGGATGATCTTGAACGCGGTCGTCACCCGCTCCTTGGTGGCCCCGCCGCCGACATCCAGGAAGTTGGCCGGCTCGCCGCCATAGAGCTTGATGATGTCCATGGTCGCCATTGCAAGGCCTGCGCCATTGACCATGCAGCCGATATTGCCGTCGAGCTTCACGTAGTTCAGCTCGTGCTTCGCCGCCTCGACCTCGGTCGGATCCTCTTCGTCCTCGTCGCGCAGCTCGGCGACCTCCGGATGGCGAAACAGCGCGTTGTCGTCGAAGTTCATCTTCGCATCCAGCGCCAGCACCGCGCCGCTGCCGGTCACCACCAGCGGGTTGATCTCGACCAGGCTGGCGTCGAGGTCGACGAAGGCCTGGTACATCGCCGCGAGGAAGCGGACGGCGGCCTTGATCTCCCCGCCCTTCAACCCGAGGGCGAACGCGACCTGGCGGGCGTGGAAGGGTTGCAGACCGGTGGCCGGATCGATCGCCACCTTGACGATGGCGGCCGGATTGGTGGCCGCGACCTCCTCGATATCCATGCCGCCTTCGGCAGAGGCGATGATCGTGACCCGGCTGGACGCCCGGTCGATCAGCATGCTCAGGTAGAGTTCACGGGCGATGTCGCAGCCCTCCTCGATATAGAGCCGCTTGACCTCCTTGCCCGCCGGGCCCGTCTGCTTGGTCACCAGGATCTGTCCCAGCATTGCCAGCGCGCTGCTGCGGACATCCTCCACCGACTTGACGACGCGCACGCCGCCCTTGCCGTCGGGATCGTTCTTGAACCGGCCGGCGCCGCGTCCGCCGGCATGGATCTGCGACTTCACCACCCAGACCGGCCCGCCGAGCTCGTTGGCGACTGCCACGGCCTCGTCGGCGGTGTAGGCGACGCTGCCGCGCGGTGTCGGCACCCCGAAGCGGCGGATCAGCTCCTTGGCCTGGTACTCATGGATGTTCATGGATCTGTCCTAGGACTGTGCTGGCAATGGGACGAGCGCGTTCAACCCTTTGTCGCCCGCATCTGTGCGGTGGCCTCGACCAGGCCGCGCACGGCGGCGACCGACTTGTCGAAGGCCGCCCGCTCCTCCGCGTTGAGTCGGATCTCGATCACCCGCTCGACCCCGCCGGCACCGATCACCACCGGCACGCCGACATAGAGGTCGCTGACCCCGTACTGGCCGGACAGATAGGCCGCGCAGGGCAGCACCCGCTTCTTGTCCTTGATATAGGCCTCCGCCATCGCGATCGCCGAGGAGGCGGGCGCATAGAAGGCCGATCCCGTCTTCAGCAGGCCGACGATCTCGGCGCCGCCGTCGCGGGTACGCTGCACGATCGCGTCGAGCTTCGCCTGGCTGGTCCAGCCCATCTCCACCAGGTCGGGCAGCGGGATGCCGGCCACCGTGGAATAGCGGACCAGCGGCACCATGGAGTCGCCATGGCCGCCGAGAACGAAGGCGGTAACGTCCTCGACGGAAACCTGGAACTCCTCGGCCAGGAAATAGCGGAAGCGCGCACTGTCCAGCACCCCGGCCATGCCGACGCACTTCGCCGGCTCCAGCCCGGCGGCGTCGCGCAGCACGCCGACCATGGCGTCCAGCGGGTTGGTGATGCAGATGACGAAGGCGTCCGGGCAATGCTGCCTGATTCCGGCCCCGACCTGCTCCATCACGCCGGTGTTGACGCCGATCAGGTCGTCGCGGCTCATACCCGGCTTGCGCGGCACGCCGGCGGTGACGATGACCACGTCGGCCCCCGCGATCACCGAATAGTCGCTGCCGCTCGAGAAGGCCGCGTCATAGCCCTCGATCGGGGACCCCTGAACCAGGTCGAGCGCCTTGCCCTGCGGTACGCCGTCGACGATATCGAACAGCGCGACATCGCCCAGTTCCTTGAGGCCGGCCAGCAGCGCCAGCGTGCCGCCGATGTTGCCGGCGCCGACGAGCGCAATCTTGTTGCGTGCCATGGTGTCAGGTCCTTGCCACACTGGAGTCAACGGGGGTATGAGGTCGCCGCGTGTCTAGCCCGGTTTGGGTCGCGGTGCAATGTTTCGGCGACATGTATCCGCGACCGGGGGGCACGCCTGACAGGCTTCGCGATGGCCGGGACGGCCTTGCGGCGATATGCTGTCCCGACGAGTCGCCCGGTTCCGACCAGCCGCGCCTGCCGCATGGCCGGCCGCCTCGGCCAGCGACCGCCGAAGCCCGCACAACCGCCGCCGGATGGAGAGTCATGACGCCACGCCGAAGCGAAGCCAGATGCCGGGCCCTCCGCCGCGCAGCGCCGATCGGCGCCGCGGCCGCCCTGTCCCTCGCCCTTGCAGCCCATGCCGAGGTGGTCGTCAACGAGGATGAGTTCCGCGACTGGATCGGCCGCTGCGAAACCGAGACCACCACGGGCGAAGTGCTGTGTTTCATCTACACCGGACGCGTCGCCGAGGTGGACGGCGAAGCGCTGGCGGCCCGCATCGTGGTCGGGATCGGCGACAATCTGGGGCCGATCGTCTACCTGGAGGTGCCCGACACGGCAGAGCCGGCCGCCGGCTTCATGCTGCAGGTGGATCAGCGCGAGCCCTTCAACGGCCTGTTCAGCACCTGCAGCACCGGCTGGTGCCACACCCAGGCGGCCGGGGAGATCGCGCAGCTGCTGATCGATCAGTTCCGGGCAGGCTCCCAGGCGACCGCGAGCTTCGTCCTCGAGGGGACCAGCGTCCGCATCGACATGCCGCTGTCGCTGATGGGCTTCACCGCCGCCTATACGCAGCTGGTCGCGATCCATCAGCAAGCCATGGACGCCGCGGCCGAGGACGCCGCGGCGGCAGCGGAAGCAGAGGCGGCTGCGGCGGCGGCTGCCGAGGAAGAGGCGGCAGGCGAAGCGGCCGATGCCGAGGCGCAGCCGGAGGACGCAGACGCCGAACCAGCCGTCGACGACCCCGACACCGCCGACGTGCCGGCGGAAATCGAGGAGCCGGTCGGCGACGACACCGTTCCGGCGGATGAAGCAGACGAACCGGCGGCGCAATAGGCAACGCCCGCCGCACACATGGGGGCAACACAATGATGCGGCTGGGTAGGCTCTCGCTCCTGTCGGCGGTGCTGGCAGCGGTCGTCGGCGGCAACCTCGGCGGTTCCGCCGCGGCGCAGGAGGAACGACGCTATCGCGACTGGACCCTGCGCTGTGACGTGGCGCCCCAGACCCAGCAACGGCTGTGCTGGATCTACAACGATGCCACCGAACTGGCGGGCTCGACGACCCCGGTCACGGTATCGGTCTCGATCGGATACATCCCGGGCACCGAGCCACCGGTCGTGCACTTCCTGCTCTGTCCGCCTTCGGCGCCTGCCGGGTCGACGCTCGTGGTCTGGGTCGACGGCGAGAAGATCTCCGAGCTGCCGCTCGACTACGCCACCCAGGTCGATTGCCAGCAGGCGCGGTCCAGCGAGGACGAGGAAGCTGCCGCCGACATGCTGTCAGCCTTCCGTCGCGGCATCGAGGGCCGGTTCCAGGTCGTCGGGCCGAACGGCTTCGACGCCACGATTCCGCTGTCCCTGCTCGGCCTCACCCGTGCGCTGCGCAACCTGGAAGCGATCTATGAGAGCAGCTGAGGCGGCGACGGCCGCCCTCAGCCGCGCCGACTGCCTGGCCCGCGACGCCGCCGATCCGCTGGCCGGATTCCGCGAGCGCTTCCTGCTCCCGGAAGGCATCCTCTATCTCGACGGCAATTCGCTGGGGCCGTTGTGCAAGGACGTGCGCGCGCGCCTGGTCGACGTGGTCGACCGCGAATGGGGCGTCGACCTGATCCAGAGCTGGTGGAAGAACGACTGGGTGGGCATGCCGCGCACGCTCGGCGACAAGATCGGTCGCCTCGTCGGTGCCGCGCCGGGCCAGGTGGTGGTGGCCGACAGTACCTCGGTCAACATCTTCAAGGCGCTCGCCGCGGCGCTCGACCTGCGTCCCGGACGCCGGGTGATCCTGCACGAGACCGGCACCTTCCCTACCGACGGGTATATCGCCCAGGGGCTGGCGGCACTGCTCGGGCCCGAGCGGGTCGTGCTGCGCGCGGTGCCGCGCGACAGCCTGGTCCACGCCTTCGACGAGGAGGTGGCCGTCGGACTGCTGATCCACGCCCACTACAAGACCGGGCATGTGCTCGACATGGACGCAGTCACGGCGGCCGCGCATGCGGCTGGCGCGGTGACACTGTGGGACCTGGCGCACAGCGTCGGCGCGCTGCCCGTCGCCCTCGACACGGCGCACGCCGATTTCGCCGTCGGCTGCGGCTACAAGTTCCTCAACGGCGGGCCTGGCGGACCGGCCTTCTCCTATGTGGCCGAACGTCACCAGGACCTGGTGCACCAGCCGCTCTCGGGGTGGATCGGGCACCTGCGGCCGTTCGACTTCGCGCCCGACTACGTGGCCGGCGCGGGTATCGACCGCTTCCAGTGCGGCACGCCGGTGGTGCTGGCGATGGCGACGCTGGACGCCGCGGTCGACCTGATGCTCGAGGCCGACATGGCCCAGCTTCGCGCCAAGTCGGTGGCGATGACCGAGACCTTCATCACCGCCTTCGACCGGCTCTGCGACGGCCTCGGCTTCGCCCTCAACACGCCGCGCGACCCCGCCGTGCGTGGCAGCCAGGTCTGCGTCACCCACGCGCGCGCCGGCGCGCTGATGCAGCAGTTGATCGCCGGCGGCACGGTCGGCGACTTCCGGCCGCCCGATATCCTGCGCTTCGGCTTCGCCCCGCTCTACAACCGCCACGTCGACGCCTGGGACGCCGCCGAGCGGCTGGCGGCAGCCGCCCGCACCATCGGCGAGGACTGATCGCCGGCGCGCGGCCTAATCGGCTTCGGCCGGCTTGCCCCTGGCGCGGCCCGCGACCGCCTTGGCAGGCGGCGCCGGTTCGGCAGCACCGTTGGCCTTGCCGTCGGTCACCGCGCCCTCGATCACGCCGGCCAAGCCGCCGTCCATGCTGAAGCCAAGCTCCTCGCCCAGCTTGCGCATCGCCGGCAGCTGCAGGGCCATGCCGAGGATCGAGTCCATCGCCTGGTTGACCGCCGGCTTGTCCCCAGCCCCGGCGGCGGCCCCGCTGCCATTCGACCCGCCGAGCCCGGTCACCTGGTGGATGCGGATCGACTCGATCTTCTCGGCCGGCTTGACCATCTGGGCGATGATCTCGGGCAGCTGCTTCAGCTTCTCCAGCTCGATCTTCATCTGGATGATCTCGGCGCTGAGCACGTTCTCGGCGTCGATGATCGCGCGCTGGCCCTCGGCCTGGGCGAGCAGGTCGGTCTTCTTCGCCTCGGCCCGGATGGTGATGCTGTCGGCCTCGGCCTGGGCTTCCTCGCGCACCGCCTCGGCGCGGTCGGCGGCGGCCTCGCGCTCGGCCAGCGCCGAGACGCGGATCCGGGTCGCTTCGCGCTCGGCCTCGCGGGTCGCCTCGATCAGCGCCACCTGCTTGGTCCGTTCGGCCTCGGCCACGGTCTTGGCCGTCACCACCGCCTCGGTCGCCTTCACCGCCTCGGCACGGGCCGCATCGGCGCTGGCGCGCGCCCGGCTCTCCTCCTCGGACTTCTGGGCGACGATGATCTGCTTCTCCTGCTCGGCCACCTCGAGCTCGCGGTCCTTCTGGATCTCAGCCTCGCGGATCGCGCGTTCGCGGGCGATCTCGGCCGCGCGGACCTCGCGCTCCTTCTGGATCCGTGCCTCGGCCGCCAGCCGGGCGCTATCCTCCTGGCGCTTGGCGATCTCGGCCTCCTGGGCGGCGCGCAGCGTCTGCAGCTGCTGGACCTGCTCGATCCGCGCCTGCTCCTCGGCGCGCTCGATGTCGATCTTGCGCCGCTCGGCATCCATCGCCGACATCCGCACCGCCACGTCGGCATCGGCGTCGATCTCCGCGCGCTCCTTTTTCGACTTCGCGATCACCTCGGCCAGCTTGCGCATGCCGACGGCGTTGAACGCGTTGTTCTCGTCCAGCGCCTCGAACGGCGTCTGGTCGAGGGCGGTCAGGGAGACGGACTCCAGCTCGAGGCCGTTCTTCGCCAGGTCCTCGTTGACGCCGTTCTGCACCTCCTGGACGAAGTCCGACCGGTTCTCGTGCAGCTCGTCCATGGTCATCCGGGCGGCGACCGAGCGCAGGCCGTCGACCAGCTTGCCCTCGATCATGTCGCGCAGCGCCTCGACGTTGAAGGTCTTGTCGCCGAGCGTCTGGGCGGCCTTGGAGACGCCCTCCTCGGTGGCGTTGACCCGGACGTAGAACTCGACGCCCACGTCGACGCGCATCCGGTCCTTGGTGATCATCGCCGCCTCTTCCGATCGGCGGATCTCGAGGCGCAGCGTCTTCATGTTGACGGTGCTGATCTCATGGAACACCGGCAGCACGATGCAGCCGCCGTCCATGATCACCTTGCGCCCGCCGCTGCCGGTGCGCACCAGGCTGACCTCCCGGGTCGCCCGCCGCCACATCCGCATCAGGATCAGCATCACGAGCAGGATGCCGACGACGACGGCGATCACCGGTATCAGGAATTCCCACATGGACCCCTCCTCAACCTAGGTTACTTGTTCAGTCGCATGGCGCGGTAGATCCGGTTCTTGCCCCGCATCACGGCGATCTCGGTCCCGGCCGGCAATTCGTCGCCGGCCTTGAGCGGCACCACCCGGATGTAGTGGATGTTGCCGAAATGGTCTGTGACTTTTGCCTCGGCCGGACGGCCGGCGCGCGCGGTGCCGACGGTGACCACGCCCACCCGTCCGCCCAGCCGGCCCTCGGAGACCGCCTCGGTCTGGACCCTCGGCAGCAGGTTGGCCATCGCCCGCGAAAAGCGCTTGGCAACTGTCAGGCCGACCGCCAGTGCGCCAGCCGCAACCAGCCACGGCGACACCGCCGCGCCCAGGACTTCCCGGGCCAGGAGCTGTCCGGCATAGCCGGTGATCCCGAACCCGAGCAGGAGGGCGACCAGCCATACCATGAACGGCGCCTCGCCCAGGCCAAGCCAGGAGAGCAGGCCGCCAGCCGACCCGGCCGCGTCGCCCGCGCCAAGGTCGGGTGGGTCGGCGTCGGGCGAATCCAGGCCGGGAGCGTCGATGTCGGGAACGTCGATATCGGCGTCGCCGCCCAGGCCGATCAGCGACGAGCCGAAGAGAAGCGTCAGCAGTTCGAGCAGCAGAAACAGCAGAATCAACGCGAATGCAGCCGAGAACGGTGCCATTTCCCAAGACAGCATGAAATCCCAGAATGTCATCGGAGTCCCGGCCGGATGAACGTTTCGCCACATTTTGGGTGGTGCGGCGTCCAGGTCAATCGAAACCGGAGGTCGTCAAGAAATCACCCTGATCCGGCCCTCGTTTCGCCATCGGCCTGCCCGGTCGACAGGCCTCGCGCAATGAAGTCCGGATTGCGCAGCCCGGGCTTGCCGTAGGTCAGCGCACGGCCGTCGACCAGGGTCACGTCACCGCCGGCGGCCGCGACGATGGCGTGCCCGCCGGCCGTATCCCACTCGCAGGTGGTGCCGAAGCGGGGATAGAGGTCGGCCTCGCCGCTGGCGACCAGGCAGAACTTGAGCGCGCTGCCGCAGGCCCGCGTCTCGCCGACGCTCTCGGCGGCCAGGAATGCGTCCAGCGCCGCGTCGCGGCCATGGCGGCGGCTGACGGCGGCGACGGCGCCGGCCGCCGGCCGGGGTCGGCAGGCGATGCTGCGGATCGGACCGCTGCCGTCGCGGCGCCAGGCGCCCCTGTCGCGGCCCGGGCCGACGATGCCCCAGGCGCTCAGGCCGACCGCGGGTCCGTGGACCACGCCGAGCACCGGGTGGCCGGCGACGATCAGGCCGATGCTGACGGCGAACTCGCCGTTGCGGTCCAGGAACTCGCGCGTCCCGTCCAGCGGGTCGACCAGCCAGACCGGGCGGTCGAAATCCGGGAGATGGCTGGCGGCGCGCTCCTCGGATACGACCGGCCAGTCCGGGGTCAAGAACCGCAGGCCGTCCTGGAGGATCGCGTCCGCCGCGTGGTCGGCAGTGGTGACCGGGGAACTGTCCCCCTTCGCTGCAACCAGGCCGTCGCCGCGGGCATAGACCGCCAGGATCACCCGGCCGGCCTGCTCGGCCAGCCCGACGAGCGGTGGGACCAGATCGCGCAGCACCGCCGCATGGGTGGCCTCGATTCGCCACTGCAAGACTTCGACACCTTTCGAACAGACGCCGCCGCACATCCGTCTAGCGGCTGCCTTAATTTGCAGTTAGGGTCCTCTCACTGCGACATGACGACGGCTGGCCGGCCGGAATCGCCTCCGGTCGCGCAGC
>JBHJOG010000169.1:0-34328 GCA_050329975.1 Alphaproteobacteria bacterium
GCTGCAGCCTCGCCGGTGGTCCGGGTGCGGCTGGTGGTGTTGCGCAGCGCGGCGCTGTCGTCGATGTCGATGGTCACGGTCAGGATATCGCCGACCCGCGTGGCGCGCTGGTCGCGGAAGAAGGCGCGCGAGCCGGGTCGCCAGAGCGAGGAAGGCTGCCGCTCCACCGTTTCGGGGGCTGGCATCGGCAGCGCCACCGGTTGGTAGTTCGCTGCCATCGTCGGGTTGCTGATCGGGGTCAGGTCCGGCGTCTGGCCGATGTTCGAAATCCGCTCCGCCGCGCCGCAGCCGCTCAACACCAGGAGCATGCCGATCGCGGCCGGGAGCAGCAGACGGCGCCGGGCACCGGAAGCGGGAGCGTGCAGGGGAAAGGTCGTGAACATGACTGTGTTCCTTTCTGGAGCGCGACTGCGCATTTGTCGGTTAGTGGGCGGCGCCCGGGGCGGTGACGCGCACCACGCCCGGCGCTTCGACGATGGCTTCGAGGGTGATCGAGGAGTGAGTGTTGACCACGCGGATGGTGTCGCCCCTGCTGCCGTCCTGCAGCGCGCGGGCCTGGGCGGTCAGCGAGATCGAGCCGGACTGGAGCACCATGGTCACGGTTTCGCCCCGGCGGACGGCCAGCGGTGCCTGGACATCCACCTCGGCGATCGGCTGGTTGGGTGCGAGCGCGCGCCTGGCGACGTAGCCGATCAGCCGGTCAGCATCGAAAAGCACGTTCGAACCCAGCCGCGAGGCTTCGACCTCCATCCACTGAACGTCCTGGGGCCCGATCAGTTCGTCGCGGCCGATCGCGCGCACCAGCACCGGCGCCAGCACCACCGAGCGAAGGCGTCCGCTGGCCCGCACGCTGGTCGCGTGGGCGGTGCCCGACGCGATGTCGATGACCGCGCTGAACCGCTGGCTGCGCGGGTCGTAGGCGATGTCGCGGGCGGACAGCCCGGCATCGATACCGACCGGCAGGTAGTGGGTGGCGATGCCGGCATCGAAGGCGACATTGGTCCGCTCGAGGTCGAAGCTGCCGCCGACCCGCTCGGCTATCGCCGCCAGCACCACCGGCGCCATCGCATCAGTGCCGACCGGCACCGCTGCCCGGGTGACGATGACGCGGGCCATGCCGGCGCCGGGATTCCAGTCCAGGTCGAAGCCGAGTGCGACCCGGTGCAGGAAGTTCGGACCGATCTCGACCGACTGGCCGGGGGACGGCGCGTAGAAGACCGCCTGCGAGGACGCCTCGCCGGCATCGCTGAACAGGTCGCCGACGGTTACGATCTCGCCCTGGACCTCGACCTGGCCGCGAGGCTCTGCCGCCCATGCCGAGGCGGCAACCAGCAAGGCGCCCGGCAGCATGCAGGCGGCGATGAGGCGTGCCGCCCTGGCGTGATTGATGCGTGAAAAGGTCATCACCATCACCGCAACTGGTTGAGTTGGGAGAGCATCTCGTCGGAGGCCTGGATGACCTTCGAGTTCATCTCGTAGGCGCGCTGGGCGTTGATCAGGTTGGTGATCTCCTGGACCACGTTGACGTTCGACGTCTCGAGGAAGCCCTGCAGAATGGTGCCGTAGCCGGCCGAACCGGGGGTCGATTCGGCGGCCGCACCCGAGGCGGGTGTCTCCTTGAGGAAGTTGTTGCCGATCGCCTCCAGGCCGGCTTCGTTGGCGAAGCGGGCGAGCTGCAGCTGGCCGACGTTCTGCGGCTCGACCTGGCCGTCGAGCAGGACCAGCACTTCGCCGCTGGAGTTGACCGCGATGTCGGTGGCGTCCTCCGGGATGACGATCGCCGGAGTGACGCGGTAGCCGTCCGCGGTCACCAGTTCGCCCTCGGCGCTGAGCTGGAACGAGCCGGCGCGGGTATAGGCGGTGTCGCCGCTCGGCAGCTCGACCTGGAAATAGCCCTCGCCGGAGATCGCGAGGTCCAGCGAGTTGTCGGTCAGCGCCATGTTCCCCTGCTCGGAGATGCGGTAGACCGCCGCCGTACGGACGCCCAGCCCGATCTGCACCCCGGCCGGCACGATGGTGCCGATGTCCGAGGAGGTGCTGCCGACCGGCCGGTTGTTCTGGTAGAGCAGATCCTGGAACTCGACCCGGCGCTTCTTGTAGCCGGTCGTGTTCATGTTGGCGATGTTGTTGGAGATGACTTCGACGTTCAGCTGCTGGGCCAGCATGCCGGTCGACGCAATGCTCAGGGATCGCATGGTTGTTCTGGCTCCCTCAACCGGCCTTGGCCAGGACGGAAATCGCCTGCTTCTGCCGCTGATGTTCCGATTCGATGATCTGGGTCATCCGCTGGTAGCTGCGCGACACGTCGATCAGCCGGGTCATCTCCAGGATCGGCGACACGTTCGAACCTTCGACCATGCCCTGGACGACCTGTGGGCTGGCGACCTCCAGCGGCGCCTGGTCGCCGGGACTGTAGATGCCGTTCGGCCCGCGCAGCAGGCTCTGCTCATCCTCGAAGCGGACCACCTGCAGACGGGCGATCACGCCGTCGTCGCCGCTGATGGTGCCGTCGCCGGCGATGCTGACCTGGGCGGATTGGTTGATCTGGACCGGTCCGCCGCCGGCCGCCAGCACCGGCAGTCCGTCCGACGTGACCAACGTGCCGGTCGCATCGAGGGAGAACCGGCCGGCGCGGGTGTAGGCGGTCCCGTCGGCAGTCTGCACCGCGAAGAAGCCATCGCCGGCGATCGCGACGTCGAGCGGGTTGCCGGTCGGCGTCATCGAGCCCTCGGAGAAGTCGAGATAGGTCCCGTGCGCTTCGACAAAGGACATCGGGCCCATATCGTCGACGTCCAGCCCGGCGGCCTTGTGCAGCAGTTCGGTGAACACCAGGCGCTCGGCCTTGAATGACGGGGTGTTCATGTTGGCCAGGTTGTTGGCCACCACTTCCATGTGACGGCTCAACGCCATCTGCTGGGACAGTGCAATGAATGACGGATTCTCCATCGCCGCGGCTGCTCCTTGCGAATTTTCAGGCGGGTCGGCGCATTGTGCGCCAGTCTGCCAGTCCGGTTGCAGTGACCGTGCCAACATGGTGAATCGCGTGTTTTCAACGCGATAGGGGCTCGGCCGGGACCGGCAAGCCGGTCGGAACCGGGGCGGGCGGCAAGCCTTGCCGGCCATTCTTGCCGATGCGCTTGCGCGCTCCGCCTCAACAGGATGTTAACCCTGTTCGACCTAGGTTGCCTGCAGGCGGCAGTTGTGCCGCACAGGTCTCTGGGAAACTGCACATATGGCTGAACAGACGATGGACGAGGCCGTCCCGGCGGCGGGTTCAACCAAGAAGAAGAAGAAGCTCAGCGGCAAGAAGCTCGTGCTCTTCGTCGTGGTTCCGATCGTCGCGCTGGGCGGCCTTTACATGTCGGGCATGCTGGACTCGCTGATCGGGGGAGAGTCGGCCGAGGACGCCGGCGAGCTCGCCGAGGGAGCGGACGGACCGCAGTTCGCGCCCCCTCATGAGGGCGACATGTATTACCTCAACATGCCGGAGATGACGGTCAACCTTCGCTCCAACAACCAGCGGGCGACCTACCTGCAGCTCTCGATCACCCTCGAGCTGACGTCGCAGGAGGCGATCGCCGAGGTCGAGAAGGTGATGCCCCGGGTCATCGACCAGTTCCAGACCCACCTGCGCGAACTGCATGCCGCGGACCTGGAAGGTTCGGCCGCGGTCTACCGCCTCCGCGAGGAGTTGCTGTTCCGTGTCAACCAGGCGATCGCGCCGGCACAGGTCCACGACGTCCTATTTGAATCCATGCTGGTCCAGGGCTGAGCGATGGCACCCGAGAATGACGTGACCGACGGCGAGGACGCCGACGCCCTGGCCGCCGAATGGGAGGCAATGGCGGGCGGCGATGACGATCCGGTCGAGGGCCTGATGGCCGCCGGCGCGAGCGAGCGCGTCCTAGACCAGGACGAGATCGACAGCCTGCTCGGCTTCGGCGACGACGACGGGAGCTCCGCCGACAATTCCGGCGTGCGCGCCATCATCAACTCGGCGCTGGTCTCCTATGAGCGCCTGCCGATGCTGGAGGTGGTGTTCGATCGGCTGGTCCGGATGATGACCACCACGATGCGCAACTTCACCTCCGACAACGTAGAGGTGTCGCTGGACAACATCACGTCGATCCGCTTCGGCGACTACCTGAACTCGATCCCGCTGCCCGCGATGCTGACCGTGTTCAAGGCGGAGGAATGGGACAATTACGGCCTGCTGGTCGTCGACAGCTCGCTGATCTACTCGATCGTCGACGTGCTGCTCGGCGGCCGTCGCGGCACTGCTGCGATGGCGATCGAAGGCCGGCCCTACACCACCATCGAGCGGCGTCTGGTCGAGCGCATGGTCAATGTGGTGCTGAAGGACATGGAGGCGGCGTTCGAGCCGCTGAGCAAGGTCAAGTTCCTGTTCGACCGGCTGGAGACCAACCCCCGCTTCGCCACCATTGCGCGGCCGGCGAACGCGGCCGTGCTGGCGCGGCTGCGGGTCGACATGGAGGATCGCGGCGGGCGCATGGAAATGCTTCTGCCCTACGCCACCCTGGAGCCGGTGCGCGAACTGCTGCTGCAGATGTTCATGGGCGAGAAGTTCGGCCGCGACTCGATCTGGGAGAGCCATCTCGCCACCGAGCTCTGGCACACCGACGTCGATGTGATGGCAGTGCTCGACGAGCAGGTCATGAACCTGAGCGACGTGCTGAAATGGAAGGTCGGAAGCCAGCTGGTGCTGAACGCCACCCCGAGCAGCGACGTCGAGCTGCGTTTCGGCGAGATCGCCATGTTCAACGGCAAGATGGGCCGCAAGGGCCACAACATCGCGGTCAAGATCGAGGACCGCGTGCAAAGGACAAGCTGAACCATGACACTGGATCTGCTGGTTGACGGCGTGGTCGCGGCGCTGCTGGTGGCAACCATCGGGGTCGCGACCGTGCTCTATGTCAGGCTGGGCCGCATCCGCCGCATCCGCGGCGACATGGAGGCCCTGGTCCATCAGCTCGCGACCGCCGGTGAGGCCGCCGAGGCGAGCCTTCGCGGCTTTCGCGAGATGGCCGAAAGCACCGGCCGCGACGTCGAGGAGCGGGTGCGCAGCGGCCAGGCCCTGCGCGAGGAACTGAGCTTCCTGATCGACCGGGCGTCCACCCTCGCCGACCGGCTGGCCGCGACCCCGCCGGCGCCGGGTCGCCCGGCTCAGGCAGCGGCGGCCCCTGTCGCAACCTCGGCGGCACGCGCCGCCAGGCTCGTCCAGGCGATCCGGCCGCGCGCCAAGGCCGGCGACCAGCCGGCAGCCGGCTGGGAGGGCGCGGCGCCGGATGCCGGCATCGCGCATCGGCCGCATGAGGCCGAGCAGGCGCTGATGCGCGCGCTGGAATCGGCACGTTGACGCACGTCCCGGCGTACCCTGGCTGCGGGGTCGCCTCGCACACTTGCACTGGAATCCGATGATGCGCGGTCGCTTGCGGCTTCTGCCGATCCTGATCTTTTCGGCCACCTGCCTGCTGTCGATCAAGGTGATCGACCTGGCCGACGGCCTGATCGTGCATGTGCCGACGCTCGGCGTGGGCCAGACGATGGCGGCGGGCGATCCCGAAGTCGATGCCGAATCCGGTGCCGCGCCGGAACTGCCGGCCGCGACGTCCGGCGCGCCGTCCTCGGTCGTCGTCGCGCTGGGCGAGGATCCGCCCTACGAGACGCCGCCGCTGCCGCTCGGCGACCGCAGCTACGAGGCGGTGGGCACCGATTCGCGCGTCTACACGGCGGAAGAGCTGGTGCTGCTGCAGTCCCTGGGCGAGCGCCGGAGCGAACTCGACGCCCGGGAGCAGATGCTGGAGGCGCGAGAGCGCCAGCTGGCGGTAGCCGAGCAGCGTATCGATCAGAAGATCGCGGAACTCGGCGTCCTGCAGGCCCGGATCGAGGACCTGCTGGCTGCCTATGACGAACAGCAGGACGAGCAGCTGATGAGCCTCGTCAAGATCTATGAAACGATGAAGCCCAAGGATGCTGCGCCGATCTTCGAGACCCTGGAGATGGACATCCTGCTCGAGATCATCTCGCGGATGAGCACGATCCGCAGCGCGCCGATCCTGGCCCAGATGGACCCGCTGCGCGCCCAGCAGATCACCGAGGAACTCGCCAGGCGGATGCAGCAGCGCCCGGATTTCATGGCCGTCGGTCAGTAGGCCGACCCACCCCCCTCAGTAAACCGTAATACCTGCGCTTAAGGCCAATTTAACCGGGGAACGCCAATATGGCGCATGACCACCCCGGCGCTGGCCGCGACCGCATATTGGAGCGAAGAAATGACGGTTGATACCAACATGCCGATCCTGATCGTCGACGACTACAAGACGATGCTGCGGATCATTCGCAACCTGCTGAAGCAGCTCGGCTTCAACAACGTCGACGAGGCCATCGACGGCAGCTCGGCGCTCCAGAAGCTGCGCCAGCGCGAGTACGGGCTGGTGATCTCCGACTGGAACATGGAGCCGATGACCGGCCTGCAGCTGCTGAAGGAGGTCCGCAAGGACTCGCACCTGGCGCAGACGCCGTTCATCATGATCACGGCCGAAAGCAAGACCGAGAATGTCATCGCGGCGAAGGAAGCCGGCGTCAGCAACTATATCGTCAAGCCGTTCAACGCGGCGACCCTGAAGACGAAGCTCACCAGCGTGATCGGCGCTTTCTGAACCAGCACGCCCGGCGATCCTAGTGCCCAGAACGATGGTCGAGTGAAGCCGATGATGCAATCCAATGACGTGTCATGCGAAGCCGACGGGACAGCTGACCCGCGGGCACGCCGACTGAGGACGTCCCAGGACATGTTGAAAGACCTTCGCGAACTGGTGCAGTTCATCCACCAGGCGAAGTCCGAAATCGCGGCCATCCGGCCCGATGAGATCAAGAGCCAGCACCTGCTGGTCGCTTCCGACGAGCTGGACGCGATCGTCTCGGCGACCGAGGATGCGACCAACGAGATCATGGAAGCCGCCGAGGCCGTCGAGTCGATCTCGGGCGACTTGGCACCGGCGCATCAGGAGGTGCTGGGCGACGCCGTAACGCGAATCTATCAGGCGTGCAGCTTCCAGGACATCACCGGCCAACGCATCTCCAAGGTGGTCGGCGCACTCAAGCAGATCGAGACCAAGGTCGAGGGCATGCTGACTCTGCTCGGCGGCAGGGAGGCATCGATTCTGCGCGTCGGTAGAGCCGTCGAGGTCGACTCCGGCCAGGCTGACGACGACCCGGAGGCGAAGCTCCTCAACGGCCCGCAGCTACCGGGCAACGCGACCAGCCAGGACGAGATCGACGCCCTGTTCGGCTGAGGACAGGACTGCTCAGTTGGCCGTGTCGTCCCGGCTTGGCGCCGATTGCTGAAGGGCCTGCAGGTACTCCTCGAGCCGGTCGAGGCTGGCGTCCCAGAACCGGCGATAATGATCGAGCCAGTCGGCGACGTCCTTGAGCGGGCCGGCCTGCAGCCGGCAGGGCCGCCACTGGGCCTCGCGGCCCCGCGCGATCAGCCCGGCGCGCTCCAGAACCTTCAGGTGTTTCGAGACCGCGGGCAGGCTCATCGCGAAGGGTTCCGCCAACTCGGTCACCGAGGCCTCTCCAAGCGCAAGCCGCGCCAGGATCGCGCGTCGGGTCGGATCGGCAAGCGCTGACAGGGTGGTACTCAAGCGATCCGCTGCCACGTCGTGATGTACCCCCTGGTTAAATAACCGATATGTTAAGTATACGGATTCACAGCGGATGTCAAGCCATGCCCGCTTGAACCCGCGCTGCCCATCGCTAGGATTGCCGCGAACCTGGAATGCGGGCCCGCAATGCTTCCTTCCCTCCAGCTTGCGCTGACCGTCGTCGCCGCCACCGGGTGCGGCGTCGTCGCAGGCGTGTTCTTCGCCTTTTCCGTCTTCGTGATGAGGGCCCTGGGCAGGCTGCCACCGGCCCAGGGGATCGCCGCAATGCAGGCGATCAACGTTACCGCGCTAACGCCGCTGTTCATGCTGCTCCTGTTCGGGACCGGGCTTGCCTGCGTCGTGCTCGCGGTTGCCCTGGTGCCCGACCTGCACGAGCCGGCCGCCGGATACGGCCTGGCGGGCACCGTGCTCTACCTGGCCGGCGTCATCCTGGTCACGATCCTGTTCAACGTGCCGCGAAACAATCGGCTGGCGGCGGTCGATCCGGCATCGGAGGACGCAGGCCTGCTCTGGGCCGCCTATCTGGCCGGCTGGACCGTCTGGAACCATGTGCGCACCGCAACCTCTCTTGCGGCGGCGATCCTGCTGACCGTCGCACTCCGCCTGTAGCGGCGGCTCCGGGCTCCGTGCCTTCTTTTCCTAACGATTCCTCAATAAGATCACGTCATTACCGGGTATACTGTTCGTCAACCATGATGCCCATGACTGCGAGGCTTCCATGATCCGCAGAGCTGTCCCGCGCAGGCACCGGTTGCTGCCGCGCGCAGGCCTCGGCATCGTCGCCGTGATGGGAGCGGCGCTGGCGATCCCCCCCGCACCGGTCGCTGCCGAGGAAGCTGTCCAGGCGCGGGCGGCCCTGATCGAGGGCGGCGCCCGGGTGGTCTTCGACTGGCCTGCGCCGGTCGCCTTCACCACCACCGTCAGCGGCACGCGGGTGACTGTGAGCTTCGAGCGACCGCTCGCCGCCACCTTCGACGGCGTGCTCCAGGCGCTGCCGGATCGCATCGTCGGCATGGAGATCGCGGGCAACGGCCAGAGCGTGGTGCTCACCCTCGCCGAGCCCAGCCATGTCACCTCCTTCGCTCGCGGCGACCTCGTCGTCCTCGACCTGACCTCCGCGCAGGGCGACCCACCCGTAGCGGTGGCGCAGACCCCGGACCCGGCGCCGGAGACCAGTCCGGCGGTGCCGCCTGGATCCGTCGCCGAGGCGCCCTCTGCGCCGACCTCGCCGTCATCCCCGGCTTCGTCACCCCCGGCTTCGTCACCCTCGGCTTCGCCGTCATCGACATCGGGAGCCGTGTCGCCGCCGAGCGGATCGGTAGCCGAAACGCCACCGCCGCCGCGGATCGTCGACGGGATGCTCTCGGTTCGCTACGGGCTGCACGATGCCTATGACCGCATCGTGTTCGACTGGCCGGAACGCGTGCCTTACACGGTCACCAACAACGGGGGGCTGATCGAGGTCCGATTCGAGGCGGGCGCCCGCATCGACGGCGACGCGCTGGCCGCGCGCCTGCCGTCTCGGTTGCGGCTCGTCGGTGTGGACAGCACCGCCGGCAGCCTGACGGTGACCCTGGCCGCGCCACCGGGCGCGCGGGTGAACGACTTCTACAACTACACCAAGACCGTCATCGACATCTATCGAGACCCGAGCGGTGCGCCGCCGGTCGCGGTTCCCGCCGCGCCCGATCAAATTGCCGCGGCCGAGCCCGAAACTGTGGAAGACGAGCCCCTCGCGGCGGATGCCACCACCCCCGCCGTACCGGGCGTCCCGGCTGATGCCACCGACGCCGGTGGCGACTCCGATGCCGCCGGCGTTCCGGCCGCGGCCGAGGAGGCGCCGGCCCATACGGCCGACGCCTCGGACGAGACCGCCGATGCCCCGCCCGAGACGGCGGATCAGCCGGCGGGCGGGCCTGCCGCGCCGCCGGTTGCCTCAGGCGGCAACGCGGCGGTACTGGCAACGCTGCCGCCGTCTCCCGGACCCAGCCCCGGTCGCCGGCCCCAGTTCGATGCCGCCGCTCCGGTCGGCGAGACTCCGGCTGTTGAGCCCCCGCCCGTCGAGCCAGCTGGCGAACCGCAAGGCGTCGAGGAACCCCAGCAGACCGCGGCGCCGATGCTTGCAGCGACCGAGGAGCCGCCCCTCGTTCCCGATCGGTCGGCGCCGGAGGCTGCAGACACCGGAACCCCCGAACCGCCCGCATCGCCGGCCGCCGAGCCGGATCCACCGGTGCGCAGCGCAGCTGTCGAGACCGGATCTGACGCCGAGCCGGCGGACCAAGCGGATTCGGTGGGGCCGCCTACGGTGGACGTCGTGGTGATCGACGGCGACTTCGAGGCGCTGATGCGCCTGCGCTGGTCGGAGCCGGTGCGGGCGGCGGTGGTGAAGCGGGGCGATCGGATCTGGGTCGCCTTCGATCGCCCGGCCGCGGATTTCGACATGGCGGCGGTCGAGGCCGGTGCCGGACCGATCTACGACGACCCCGTGCTTGTTGATGGCGACGGGCTCCTTTTCAGCGTGCGGGTGGAGAGCGAGGTCGAGCCTCGGGTGACCGCGTCCGGCAACACCTGGTACGTGCAGCTCCGTCCGCGTCGCTCGGAATCGTCCCTGGCGCTGTTCGTAGAGCGGTTTGACGACCCGGTCCTCGGCGCTGCCATTGCCTTCAGCTCGGCGGATCCGCCCCTGGACCCGTCGGAGCCGATCACGATCGACGATCCAGAGATCGGCGACCGGTTCGTGATGGTTCCCGTCGGCGTCGCGGGCGCGGGCCTGCCGCGCGCGGCGGCCTACATCCAGTTCCATGTCATGGCGAGCGCCCAGGGCCTCGCATTCGACCGACTCAGCGACGACGTGCTGGTGCGCAGCGAGGACGGCAGGGTCGAGGTGCTGGCCTCCGGCGGGCTGACACTGTCGGACGACCAGGCAACGCGCGCCGCGTCGCCGCCGCAGCATGGATCTGTGGACGAACTCCCTGCCGGGAGTGACGCGGAGGACGCGCCCGCCGGAATCGCCGCAGAGGCACCCGTGCCAGCGTCGGCGGCGACTCCGCGCGGTGGCGTGACCACCGGCTTCCGCCTGTTCGACCAGGAAGCCTGGCGGCTCGATGCCCACGGCCGGTTCGCTGAGATCAGCCGGCAGCTGCAGGCGGAAGCGGCCGCTGCCGACGGCCCGGCGGCCCGTGCCGAGGCCCGTGCCCGGTTCGCCCGGTTCCTGTTCGGCCACAACCAGTTTCGCGACGCGGGGGGCGTGCTGCGCCTGATCGCGAGCGATTCTCCGCAAGCCTACGAGGCCGATGCTTCGCTGAGGGCGTTGCGCGGCGCCACGTCCTTCATGAACGGCCAGATCGACGACGCGGTGATCGATCTCTCCGACGGGCGGCTGCTGCCGTCCGGGGAGGCCCAGTACTGGCGCGCCGCAGCACTCGCCGCCCAGGGCCAGCACGAGCAGGCGGACCGGCTCTTCGCCGAGGCCGAGGCTCCCGAATGGTACGATCCGGGCCTGCGCATCCCGCTTGCGCTGGCAGAGGCGGACACCGCGCTCCTCTTGGACGACGTCCAAGGTGCTGCCGGGGTGCTGGACTCGCTGCCCTATTTCGGCCTGGATCAGCGGCTCGCCGCCGAGGTGGCAATGCGCCGGGCCACGGTCGCCTGGCGCCGCGGGGACGTCGGAGGCGCGGAGGAGGCATGGTCCGACGCCATTGCCGGAGGCTCGGCCGAGCTGGCCGCGCGGGCGGTTTTCGACCGCACCGCGGGCCTTTTCGGGGCCGGAATGATGACCGCTAGCGAGGCGGCGGTCGCGCTCGACGCGATGCGCTACAACGCGCGCGGGAGCGCCATCGAGCTCGATCTGTTGCAGGCCCTGGCCGAGTACGAGTTCGCGGCTGGTGATTACCGCAGCGGCTTTCGCACGCTCAAGCATGCCCGCGCGATCGTGTCGGCCGACGCAGACCGTGTCCGGATCGACAACCGCCTGCAGGCGGCGTTCAGCGAATTGTTCGGTCCGGCACCGCCAGCCAACATCTCGCCGGTCACCTCCATTGCGCTGTTCAGCGAGTTTGCCGACCTGGCGCCGCGCGGCGCTGCACGCGACGAGATGCTGCGGCGGCTCGCCGGGCGGCTTGTCGCCATCGACCTCTACGGAGAGGCAGCCAAGGTGCTGCACGGCCTGCTGCTCGACGAGGTGGTAGGCCCGGCCCGCGGTGAACTCGGCCGCGACCTCGCCGTTCTCTACCTGGCCGCGGACCAGCCCCAGGCGGCGGTCGACGTGCTGCTCGAGACCCGATCCCGCGACTTTTCGGCCCTGCTCGATCAGGAGCGTCGCCATCTGCGCGCCAGCGGCCACCTGGCGCTTGCGGACTACCCGACCGCTCTGGCCGCCCTGGACGAGGACGAGAGCCCGGCCGCGGACATGCTGCGCGCCGAGATCCATTGGCGCCAGGGCGACTGGGCTGCGGCCGGCGCTGTGTTCGGCCGGCTCGTCGAGGGCGAGTCCTTCGCCTGGCCCCCCGAACCCGCGCCGATCGGGCCCGCTCCGCTCGGCGCCACCACCCCCGTCGCCGATCAGGCGGCGGACGGCCCTGCCGGCGCACCGGCCGTGCCGGGCCTGCTTTCGGCCGAGGAAGCTGCCGCCATCGATGCGCAACCTGCTGTGGAGGACGCCGCCGCACCACCGCGCCAGCCGGCGGGTTTTGCCGCCCATGCCGGGCCGCTGGGCGACTTCGCCGCCGAACAGGTGCTCAACTGGGCGATGGCGCTCACTTACGCCGACGACCAGCTGGGCCTGGCCTACCTGCGCCAGCGCTACGGTGACGCAATGGCGGCAACATCCCATGGCGACATGTTCCGGATGCTGGTCGCCGACGCGTTCGGACCCATCGAGTCGGTCGCCGACCTTGGCCGTGTCGGCCCGAGCATCGACATGTTCGAGACGTTCCTCTCCAGCTATCGCGACCGCCTCGCGCGCGAACTGGCCGAGCCCCTCACCGATCAACCGGGCGATCCGGCCGCCGCCATGGACGACACCTCGCCGGTCTCCCGGGGGTAAGACGACTCCGGCAGGCACCCGACACGCGGCCGGGGGCGTTTGCCGTCGACTGCCTGCGTGCTAGACTGCATGCATGGCATCGATCTTTTCACGATTGTTCGGCGGCGGATCCGGCAGCAAGGCTGGCGGGTCGGAGGGCGGCCGCGGAGACCCGGTCGAGTATCAGGGCCTGGTCATCCGCGCCACGCCGGAGCGGGCAGGCGGTCAGTGGCGGCTCTCCGGCGTGATCATCAAGCCGGACGAGACCGGAGACCTCGAACGCAGCTTCCTGCGATCCGACCTGTTCTCCTCCCGCGAGGACGCGGAGAGTTTCGCCATCACCAAGGCCAGGCAGATTATCGACGAACGCGGCCAGTCCCTGTTCGCCGATGGCGCCAAGACCGGGCGCGCATAGCCGCGCCTGCGCACCTGGAGCCTGGCAGGGCACCGCGGCGGTGACGGCTCCGGCCTAGACGGCGTTGGAGCTCTCGACGAGAGCTTCGGCCTAGACGGTGTTGAAGCTCTCGACGAGGCTGCCGGCGACCAGGTACCAGCCGTCCACCAGTACGAAGAAGATCAGCTTGAACGGCAGCGAGATCATCACCGGCGGCAGCATCATCATGCCCATCGACATCAGGACAGACGCAACGACCATGTCGATGACGAGAAAGGGCAGGAAGATGAGGAAGCCGATCTCGAACGCGCGCCGAAGCTCGCTGATCATGAACGCCGGGATCAGCGCACTCAGCGGCGCTTCCTCGGCGGTCTCGACGTCGGAGCGGGCAAGGTCGACGAAGAGCCGCAGGTCCTGCTCGCGCACGTGCACCAGCATGAACTCGCGGATCGGCACGATGGCGATCTCGAACGCCTGCTGCTCGTCGATCTCGCCGTCGATCAGCGGCCGGAGTCCGCCCGCATAGACCTCTTCGAGCACCGGCGCCATCACGAAGAAGGTCAGGAACAAGGCCAGGCTGACGATCACCGTGTTCGGCGGCGCCGACTGGGTGCCCATGGCCGTCCGCAGGAACGACAGCACCACGACGATGCGGGTGAACGACGTGACCATCACCAGGATCGACGGCGCCAGGGTGAGCACCGTGACCATGACGATGATCTGGATGATCCGTCCGGTCGAGGTCGGCCCTTCGCCGAAGTCCAACGAGATGTCCTGGGCGAGCGCCGGGCTGGTCGCAGCCAGTGCGGCCAACCCGATCAGCCCGGTTCGGACCAGCGCTCTCACGGTGGGCCGCGTCATGACTGCGTCCGCACGGACTGGCGGACCAGGCGCAGGAACGATGTCGGTTCGCCGTGCTCGGCCTTGCGACCGGTTGCCCGCGCGCACCGTGCCGCCGGCCCGTCTTCGGCCAGGTCGGCCGGCTCGCGATCGGCCAGGTCGGCCGGCTCCGGCAGGATGCCCGTCTCGACCACGGTCTCGCTCTGGGGTCCGATGATCAGCAGGTGCTCGCGGTCGTCGCGGCGGACCAGCACCAGCTTGCGCCGCGTGTCCAGCGCAATGGCTTCCACGATGCCGAGCCGTCGACGGTGAGGGGAGCCGCGCCGCGGAGCGCGCACCGCGCCCCGGCCGAACCGGCGCAATGCCCAGGCTGCCGCAAGGATAAGCGCCAGCACGAAGGCGAGCGCGAACACGAACTGGAAATAGTCACCAAGCGCCATTGTGGATCGATCCGGTTCGGACCGTCAGCGGTCCGTGGGGTCAGTGCGCGCGAGCAGGAAGGGACGGCAGCGGTCAGCCGGCCGTGGTCCCGCGTCCCTGGATCTCGATCGCATCGGCGACGGCCGCGGACTGTTCGACCAGATAGCCGGAGATCTGCTTCAGGTCGCGCAGCAGCAGGTTCAGCTGGCCCTGGAACTCGCTCCGCTGGCTCGGCGGAAGCTCGGCGATGTCGGCGCAGAGCCCGATGACCTTGCCATCGATGCCCTGCAGATCCACGAGCTCGCCTTCGATCAGCTTGGCCCGGAATCCGCCGAGAATTGTCGCGACTTCCCTCAGTCCGGCCTCGAGCGTCGCTACGTCAGCGGTCATTGCATCTCTCCTGTCGTCCCTTGGGTGACGGGCCGCACCAGTCCTTCAGGCGAACCGTTGAGTTTGTAGAGGTAGGAAAGGATTCCGGCGACCGCGACGAAGGCGTCGACGGGAATCACCGTATCGAGCTCGACATGCGCCAGCAGTTCGGCGAGGTCGGGGTCCTCACGGACCGGCACCCCGCTCGCACGGGCAATCTCGACGATCCGTTCGGCAACATGGCCACTGCCGCGTGCGGAGACGACCGGTGCGTCGACTTCCGTCGGCCGATAGGTCAGTGCGACCGCCTGGCGGTCCCCGATCCCGGTCGGCTCAGCGGGCTTGCCGGGCTCCCGGCGCTCGTCGACGGCCATTGTTGAACATTCCCTGTCTCGACACCCGCGAAGGCGTCCTCATGGGGACGTTCATCGGCCATTAGCCTTAAATTTTGATTAAGCCGGCAATTTTTGCCGCATGGCGAAACACCGCGTTCGCGGGTGCCGCCGGCCGGCGCCAGGCCTGGTCAGTTCCCGGCCACCGAAACCTTGCGTCCGGTCTCGGGCCGGGCTTGCTCGCCATCATCCTCGGTGGCTCTGCGCTCTACCGGAGCCACATCCTGGTGCCCGGGAAGCCGGACGGACTCCAGCGGCTGTCCGGCGGCGGTGGCTTGCGCCTTCTCGTCCTGGATGCGTTCGAACAGCTCTCGCCGCAGCACGCTGGCGCCTTCGGGGAAGGTGAAGCCGAGTTTCACCGACTTGCCTCGGATGGCAACGACGGTGACCTCGATCTCATCGTTGATGACGATCGACTCCCCAATTTTTCGGGTCAGGTATAGCAATTGGCGCTCCTGCACACACGCTTGCGAACCTACGCCGACGCAAGGCTACGCCTCTCGCGCCGGCATCGGCCCGCCAACCTACTGATTAGCGGAGGCCTCCAGCCATCGGCGTGGCGCGTCCGCTAAAGGGTTTGCGACCCGTCTTTGCGAATAGTCTAACGCCGTACACCCTTTTTTAACAAGGATGGCGAAGGTTACGGTTAATGCGACCTTCACCCTAACGGCCTCCTTGGCCCCGTCAGGCGAGTACAGGATCATGAGTGTCAGCCAGCTGCCCCTGTTCAGCATGCTGCGCGAGAACATGCGGTGGCTCGGCCAGCGCCAGTCGGTGCTGGCCGAGAACGTCGCCAACGCCGACACGCCGGGCTACCGCGCAAGGGACCTTGCGGCACAGGATTTTGCCGCGATGCTCAACCGCAGCCAGGCCGGCATGGGCGCAGGCTCGGACTCGGCGATCGAGGAACAGCGTGACGCCTTCGAGGTGACGCTGTCGGGCAACAGCGTCGTGCTCGACGAGCAGTTGATGAAGGTCGCCGACACCGCTGCCCGCCATCAGCTCGCCGCCGGCCTCTACAGCAAGCACATCGCGCTGATCAAGATGGCGCTCGGCGGTCGCTGAGCGCCTGGGAGACACTGACCGATGGACCTTTTCACCGCCATGGACATCTCGGCCTCCGGCATGGAAGCCCAGGGCCGCCGGCTCCGCGTCATCGCGGAGAACATCGCCAACAAGGACTCGATGGCGGACCGGCCGGGCCTCGATCCGTATCGCCGCCGCGTGGTCACCTTCCACAGCGTCCTCGACGACGCGACCGGCGCTGCCAGGGTCGAGGTCGACCGCGTGATGCCGGATCGCTCGCCGTTTCAGCTGAAGTTCGATCCGCAGCACCCGGCCGCGGACGAGAACGGCTACGTCCAACTCCCGAACGTAAACATGCTGACCGAGATGATGGACCTGCGGGAGGCCCAGCGCAGCTACGACGCCAACATGAATGCTGTCGAGGCGGCAAAGGGCATGGTCCGGCGCACGCTCGAGATGCTGCGCTCGTAGCCCTGCCGGCTGCCGAACGCCTTTCATAGGGATTACGATCGATGAGCGTGGATTACACCGCAGCACTCAAGGCCTACGACGCGACCCTGCGCGATTTCGGCGTGGACAAGGCCGGCAGCGCGCCCGGCGGAGCGGCGCCCGAGGGCGGGATGAGCTTCGCGGACATGGTCGGCGAAGGCCTGCAGTCCGCCGTCGAAGCCAGCCGGCACGCCGAAGAGATGTCGCTGAAGGGAATCGCCGGCCAGGCCGAGCTGACCGATGTCGTTGCGGCCGTCACCAATGCCGAGGTCATGCTGCAGACGGTGGTCACGGTCCGCGATCGCGTGCTGCAGGCCTATCAGGATGTGATGCGCATGCCGATCTGACGCATTGCGCCATCGACCGGGCCGACCCGGCGATGTGCGACGGCAGTCTCCGAACGCAGAAGGCGGGACAGGGGTCGAGCGGTGGTCGAGCAGGACATTCTGGAAGTGATGCAGGACGCGATCTGGACGATGATCCAGGTCGCCGGCCCCATCATGCTGATCGCGCTCGTGGTCGGCGTCGCCGTATCGCTGGTCCAGGCGCTTACCCAGATCCAGGAGATGACCCTGGCCTTCGTGCCGAAGATCCTGGTCGTGTTCCTGTCGCTGCTGCTGATGCTGCCCTTCATGCTGGCCACGATGGACGGGTTCATGCAGCGCATAACCGACCGCATCGCGACCCTGTCCTGAACCGCCCGGTGACCAGCGCGGGCCAGGCCCGGCGCGACGACGTCCGAAGGAACGCGCTCGATGCTCACCGACTGGGTGGAAATCCAGCTCTTCGCGTTCCTGGCGGTGTTCACCCGCCTCGGCGCGGCGATGATGTTCCTGCCGGGATTCAGCGAGACCTTCGTCACCGTGCGCTCGCGCCTGTTGCTGGCGCTGGCGATCAGCTTTGCCGCCACCCCGCTGGTGGCCGCCGAGATCCCGGCGCTGCCGCCCGACGTGGGCGGGCTGGCCCTGTTCCTGGCTGCCGAGGCGACCATCGGGGTGTTCATCGGGATCCTGGCGCGGGTCCTGTTCGGCGCGCTGTCCACGGCCGGTACGATCATCGCCTTCCAGGCCGGCCTGTCGAGCGCGATGCTGTTCGATCCGTCATCCAACCAGCAGAATGCGATCACCGGCGCCATCCTGTCGATGACCGGCATGGTGCTGCTGTTCGTGCTCAACCTGCACCACGCGTTCATCGTTGGGCTGGTCGAGAGCTATGGCCTGTTCCCGGCGGGCTCGGTCCCAGAGCCCGGCGACATGGCCGACACCTTCGCCATGATGGTCGCCCATTCGTTCGCGCTGGCGATGCAGATCGCTGCCCCGTTCATCCTGCTCAACACGGCGATCAACGTCGCCGTCGGCCTGCTCGCGCGCCTGATGCCGCAGTTGCAGGTCTTCTTCCTGATCCTGCCGGTGCAGATCGGGCTGTCGCTGATCATCCTGGCCCTGGCGGTCGCTGGTGCGATGCTCTGGTTCTTCCAGAGCTTCGAGGCGGAGACCGCAGGCCTGTTCCTCCTTCCATAGGGGCTGGCTGGATGGGAAGCGGAGCCGGCACGACCCCTGGCGCCATCGGTTCCGGCGGGAGGCGTGCTGTCCGCCTCGGCCGGCCGCTGCCCAGCCTCGTACGCTAGCGGGGCAGGGCGATGGCGGACTCGGATGCGGAAAAAACAGAAGAAGCCACCCCGAAGCGGCTGAGCGAGGCCCGCGACAAGGGGCAGGTCGCGACCTCGCGCGAAATCACCAACCTGTTCGCGCTGGCCGGCGTGACGCTGCTGATCGTATTCCTGGCCCCCGGGATGGCGGGCGACCTGAAACGGCTGCTCGTGGTGTTCTTCGAGCAGCCGCACCTGATCACGCTGGAGGATGGCGGCGTGGTCCGCCTGCTGGCGCGCATCACGACCGGGGTGGCCGGGGTGCTGTTCCTGCCTTTCCTGTTCCTCTCGCTGCTGGCCTTCGCCGCCAGCTACGTCCAGAACGGGCTGCTGTTCTCGGCCGAGCCGCTGAAGCCCACCCTGAGCAAGCTGTCGCCGATCAAGGGGGCAAAACGGATCTTCTCGACCCAGTCGCTGGTCGAGTTCGGCAAGAGCCTGGCGAAGTTCGCCATCATCGGCACGCTGGTGTTCTGGATCATCGTCCCCGAGATCCGCGGCATCGAGGCGCTGGTGAGCCTGCCGACCTCCGCCCTGCCGGAGATGATCCATGACATCGTCCTGCTGCTGGTGGGCGCCGTTACCGCCGTGATGGCTGCGGTGGCGGCGGCTGACTGGTCCTACCAGCGCTACAAGCACCGCAAGGGTCTGCGCATGACCAAACAGGAGGTGAAGGACGAGCACAAGTCCGCGGAAGGCGACCCGGAGGTGAAGGGCAAGCTGCGGCAGCTTCGCCGCGAACGGTCGCGCCGGCGCATGATGGCGGCGGTGCCCGACGCCGACGTGGTCATCACCAACCCGACCCATTTCGCGGTCGCCCTGCGCTACGATCCGCAGGCGATGGCCGCGCCGAGGGTGATCGCCAAGGGTGCTGACGCGCTGGCGCGCAAGATCCGCGAGGTCGCCACCGAGAACGATGTGCCACTGGTCGAGAATCCGCCGCTGGCGCGCGCGCTCTATGCCTCGGTCGAGGTCGACGCCGAGGTTCCGGAGGCGCATTATCGGGCGGTTGCCGAGGTGATCAGCTATATCTGGCGCATTCGCGGCAAAACCATCCCGCGGGCCTCGCTATAGGCTCCGCGCACCACGGACGGGGCATGAGCAGCGCAGTCGACAGCACGGGCGAGGGACAGGGTACGCGACGCCGGCCGGCCGACGCCGCGCCATCACATCTCGACGCCACGGCAGTCGCCCGGTCCATGGTCGCCGGCGCTTCGCTGCTCGGTTTCGGTGTCGCTGTGCTCGTCGCCTGGATCGGCCGCGCCGGCCCGGTGGGCGTGGTCGCGGCGGCGGGGATTGCCGCTGCCGTCGGCTGCGTCTGCCTGCTTGCAATCCGCCACATCGCGGCCGCGCGCGGCCGCGCCATGACGCCTGAGCGGGTCAGCGCGCTGGATCTGGCGGCGCCTCCCTGTGCGATCAGCGACGCTGCGGGTGTGGTCATCGACGCCAATCAGGCCTTCTGGCGCGCCTTCGCCCGGGGCGCCGCGGGCCGGATTCTGGAGCTGGCCGCCCTTGCCCGAGATCCCGGCGAAGCACGCGCCGATCTTGCCGAGCTGATGGCCGGCAACAGGGAATCCGCCCTGACACTCCTTCGGCTCGGCGACCAGGACCGCTGCTATCGTGTCCATGTCTGGCACGACGGCGGCCAGCTGGCCTGGCGCTTCGACGACGTGACGGATGAACGCGCGGTCATCGCCGAGGCGCGGGCGGAGGCCGAGCGGCTGCGCACGCTGATCGATCGGCTGCCGGTCGGTGTCGGCCACGTCGATCGTGAGGGCATGCTGCGCTTCGCCAATGCCGGTCTCGGCGCCCTGCTGGGACGGGAGGGCGGCGCGCTGGGACGCCTGCGCTGGGCTGATGTCGCAACGGAGACGGTAGCCGCCGTCGACCCGCGGCAGCCCGCCCTGATCGATCTGCGCGACCCAACGGGCGAACGGCATGCCGCGTTCTGGTATGAGGCGGCGCTCGATCCCTCCAGTTCCGTCGGCGGAGTCGTTGGCGTCGCCCTGCCGCGCCCGTCCCGTTCGACGGCCGCCATCGGCGAGGCCGACACCCGGTTCGGCAGTGCGGTCCAGCAAGCGCCGGTCGGGATCGCCCTGCTGGATCCTCAAGGCGGGGTCACCTACGCCAATGCAGCCTTCGGCCGGATCGCCTTCGCAAGCGACTTCGAGCCCGGAGCAGAGCGCAAACTGCGCGGCCATCCGCTGGTGGACTATATCGCCGAAGACGACCGGATCGCGGTCGGCGCCCACCTGCAATCGACGGTCGCCTCCCGCCAGGCCGCCGACCCGATTGACGTCGCCTGGCGCGCCAAGCAGGCGATGATCGTCTCCATGGTGTTCACGCCGCTGGTGGGCGAGCACGGGGCGGTAGACGCTATCCTAGCCACCGTCGTCGACATCACCACCCAGCGCCAGCTCGAGCAGCAGTTCACCCAGGCGCAGAAGATGCAGGCGGTCGGCCAGCTCGCGGGCGGGGTGGCGCACGACTTCAACAACCTGCTGACTGCGATGATCGGCTTCTGCGACCTGCTGCTCGCCCGCATGGTGCCCGGCGACCAGTCCTACGAGGACGTCGACCAGATCCTGCAGAATGCCAACCGGGCCGCGAACCTTGTGCGGCAGCTGCTTGCTTTCTCGCGCAAGCAGACGATGACGCCGCGGGTGGTCCAGCTGACCGACACCGTTGCCGAGCTCGGCCACATGCTGCGCCGGCTGCTCGGCGAAAGCATCGAGCTCAAGATCAAGTACGCGCGCGACCTCTGGCTGGTGAAGGCCGACGAGAGCCAGCTCACCCACGTGATCATCAACCTCGCCGTCAATGCCCGCGACGCAATGGGCGGGCAGGGGGCGCTGACCATCCAGACCCTGAACTTCCCCGTCGCCACGCAGGACGACAGCGTGCACGAGGCGATGCCGCCGGGGGACTATGTCTGCATCAAGGTCATCGACACCGGCCATGGCATCCCCAAGGAGATCATCGACCGGATCTGGGAGCCGTTCTTCACCACCAAGGAGCTGGGCGAGGGCACCGGCCTCGGGCTCTCCACCTGCTACGGCATCGTCAAGCAGACCGGCGGGTTCATCTTTGCCGCGTCTGCACCGGGCGAAGGCTCCACCTTCTCGGTCTACCTGCCCCGGCACATCCCCGTCGAGACGCGGGAGGTGCATGTCGAGAAGGCTGTTCGGCAGGCCCGCGACCTCACCGGCGTCGGCCGGGTGCTCCTGGTCGAGGATGAGGATGCGGTGCGCCTGTTCTCGACACGCGCGCTGCGCAACAAGGGGTACGAGGTGCTGGCGGCGAACGGCGGCGAACAGGCGCTCGCCCTGCTCGACGAGGCCGACAACCGCATCGATCTGCTGATCACCGACGTGATGATGCCGGAGATGGACGGACCGACGCTGATCCGGCACGTGCGCGCCCGCATCCCCGACATCAAGGCGATCTGCATCTCAGGCTATGCCGAGGACGCAATCCGCGATCGGCTTGCCGACGACACTGAGATCCACTTCCTGGCCAAACCCTTCAACCTGGAGGACCTGGCGACGATGGTGAAGGAGGTCCTGAGCCAGTAGACCCGTCGCGCACCGTGCAAGGATCCGCCGGGACCGGCACTTGCCCGAGCGACTTCGCGGCTTGCCTGCACCGTGCTTTGATGAGCCGCGGCGAGTCACCGTCCTTCGGCTCGGCGCTGTCCGCCGATGGATGCCCCGCCCGATGATCCGCGCCCTGCTCCCTGTAGCTGCCCTGCTGTCGAGCGTCGCGCTGCTGCTGGTCGGCAACGGTTTGCAGTCGACCCTGCTGCCGGTCCGAGGACAGGCCGCCGGATTCGACGAAGTGGTGCTCGGCGTCCTCGGGTCCGCCTACTTCGGCGGGTTCGTCCTCGGCTGCCTGGCCGGACCCTGGATCGTCGCGCGTGCCGGCCACATCCGCACATTCGCCGCCATGGTCTCGCTCGCCAGTTCTGTCGTCCTGGCCCACGCTTTGATCGTGGCGCCCGTGCCCTGGTGGCTCCTGCGTGCCGGGACCGGGGTCTGCTTCGCCGTCCTGTTCATGGTGATCGAGAGCTGGCTCAACGAGAAGGCGAGCAACCAGAGCCGTGGCGTGGTGTTCGCCGCCTATCTCTGCATCACGCTGGTGATGATCACTGCCGGCCAGCTCATGCTGCTGTTCGACCGGCCGGACAGCGTCGCACTCTATCTTGCCGCCTCGATCCTGGTCTCGCTCGCCGCGTTGCCGGTGGCGCTGACCCGGGCCGAGGCGCCGGCGCCGATCGTCGCCGCGCGCCTCGACCTGAACGCATTGTATCGGACCTCTCCGGTCGGCGCGGTCGGCTGCTTCACCGTCGGGTTGACCAACGGCGCGTTCTGGTCGCTGGCGCCGGTATTCGCCGGGGCGCTGGCGCCAGCCGGCGGCGTCGCTGTCAGCGACTACGTCGCCTGGTTCATGGCGGTGGCCGTGATCGCCGGCGCCGTTGGACAGTTCCCGCTCGGCCGGCTGTCCGACGTGGTCGACCGGCGCCTGGTGATCACCGGGACCGCGCTTGGCGGTGCGCTCACCGGGCTCGCGCTCACCATCGCCGCGGTCTACGCGCCAGCGTTGATGCTGCCGGCCGTGTTTGCGCTGGGGCTGTTCACCTTCACCCTCTATTCGCTCGCCGTCGCCCATGTGAACGATTTCGTCGGCCGTGAGGACTTCGTCCAGGTCGCCGGCGGGCTGCTTCTGCTATGGGCGGCCGGTGCCGTGGTCGGACCGCTGATCGCCTCGGCTGTGATGCGGATCTTCGGGCCGGCGATGCTGTTCGCTTTTCCCGCCACGGCGCACCTCGCCTTTGCCGTCTTCACCGTCCATCGGATCCGGCGTCGGCCTGCGCCCGCCGCGGCCGAGAAGGCGGCGTTCGTCGATGCCGCCCTGGTCGGCCAGACGGTTTCCACGGTCGATCCGCTCTCCCCACCCGCGCCTGCGCCGGGCTCGCGGCCCGGGCGGTAGTGGGCCACAGCGCCCAGAGCACTCGGTCAGCCGCGGCCGGCGACAGCAAGGAGCCCGATCGAGGCGTCCGTGCGCCGACGCACCTTCGATCCCGACCCGTTCTCCCTTCGGACGGTTGCATCGCGTAAGTTCCACTTGTGTTCCGGAACAAAACCGGTATCTTGCGCGGATTGCATGCGGCCACGTGCTGTGGAATAAGGAGGGATCGTGCGATGAGTGGGCCACATCTTCAGGTAGTCGAGCGGGACGGAATGGACAAGCAGAAGGCCTTGGAAGCGGCGTTGACCCAGATCGACCGGGCCTTCGGCAAGGGATCCGTGATGCGACTCGGCTCGAAGGAGGGGGTGGTCGACATCGACGTGGTTTCGACCGGTTCGCTGGGCCTCGACATCGCGCTCGGCATCGGCGGGCTGCCGCGAGGCCGGGTGGTCGAGATCTACGGGCCGGAAAGCTCGGGCAAGACCACGCTGGCGCTGCACGTGATCGCCGAGGCCCAGAAGAGCGGTGGCACTTGCGCGTTCATCGACGCCGAGCACGCGCTCGATCCCGGTTATGCCCGCAAGCTCGGGGTCGACCTCGACGAGTTGCTGATTTCCCAGCCCGACGCCGGCGAGCAGGCGCTGGAGATCGCCGACACGCTGGTGCGGTCGGGCGCCATCGACGTGCTGGTGGTCGACTCGGTGGCAGCATTGGTGCCGCGGGCGGAACTCGAGGGCGAGATGGGCGACGTCCAGCCCGGGATGCAAGCGCGCCTGATGTCCCAGGCGCTGCGCAAGCTCACCGGGTCGATCTCACGCTCGAACTGCATGGTGATCTTCATCAACCAGATTCGGCTGAAGATCGGCGTGATGTTCGGCAACCCGGAGACGACGTCAGGCGGCAACGCGCTGAAGTTCTATGCGTCGGTCAGGCTCGACATCCGCCGGATCGGCGCGATCAAGGACAAGGACGAGGTCGTCGGCAACCAGACCCGGGTCAAGGTGGTGAAGAACAAGGTGGCGCCGCCGTTCAAGGTGGTGGAGTTCGACATCATGTACGGCGAAGGCATCTCGAAGACCGGCGAGTTGCTCGACCTGGGGGTGAAGGCCGGCGTGGTCGAGAAGTCCGGCGCCTGGTTCTCCGCCAGCGGCGAGCGGATCGGCCAGGGCCGCGAGAACGCGAAGCAGTTCCTCAAGGATCATCCCGATGTCGCCGCCTCGATCGAGCGGGCGGTGCGCCAGCAGGCCGGCATCCTCGCCGACGACATGATGTCCGGCGGGCCGGACGACGATGTGGCCGAGGCTGGCGACGACGGGGAAGCACCGGTCGGCAAATCCGGCAAGGCAGGCGGCCGCCTGTTCGCCGACGACTGACCGGGCGACGCGAGCCGGGGAGGCCGCGCGCCTGGGTGCGCGGGCGGCGCCGGGCAAGACCTCGGTCCCGCCTGCCGACGCTCGTGGCTGGGCGCTCATGGCTGGCGCCAGTGTCGCCAAGCCTCCGGCCCGCCAGGCCGGAGCTTGCGCAGGCGGGCATCGGGCGGCTGGGCGAGTGCGCCCCGGCCGGTGCATCGACGGGACATGCGGATCGCTTGGCGCGGTGGCGGATCGACGCTACATATCCTGCTCGCCGCAACGCCGGCCCCATGACCCGATGACAGCCATGCCGACGACCAACGATATTCGCTCTGCCTTTCTCGGCTTCTTTGCCCGTCACGACCATCATGTCGTGCCGTCGTCGCCGCTGGTGCCGCGGAACGACCCGACCCTGATGTTCACCAACGCCGGCATGGTCCAGTTCAAGAACGTCTTCACAGGGGCGGAGAAGCGAGACTACGTAAGGGCGGCGTCGAGCCAGAAATGCGTGCGCGCCGGCGGCAAGCACAACGACCTGGAGAACGTCGGCTATACCGCCCGACACCACACGTTCTTCGAGATGCTCGGCAACTTCTCCTTCGGCGACTATTTCAAGGACCGCGCGATCGAGCTCGCCTGGACCCTGATCACGCGGGAACTCGGCCTGCCGAAGGACCGTCTGATCGCCACCGTCTACGCCGAGGATGAACAGGCCTTCCAGCTGTGGCGCAAGATCGCCGGCCTGCCCGAAGACCGGATCATCCGCATCGCCACCTCCGACAATTTCTGGGCGATGGGCGACACCGGGCCCTGCGGACCGTGCTCGGAGATCTTCTTCGACCACGGACCTGGGATTCCCGGTGGGCCGCCCGGCAGCCCGGACCAGGACGGCGATCGCTTCATCGAGATCTGGAACCTGGTCTTCATGCAGTATGAGCAGCTCGCGCCGGACCGGCGGATCGAGCTTCCGCGGCCGTCGATCGACACCGGCATGGGCCTGGAGCGGATCGCTGCGGTGCTGCAGGGCAAGCACGATAACTACGACATCGACCTGATGCGTGGCCTGATCGAGGCTTCGGCGGAGGCGTCGGAGACCGATCCCGATGGACCGGGCCGGATCAGCCATCGGGTGATCGCCGACCACCTGCGGGCGGGTTCGTTCCTGATCGCCGACGGCGTGCTGCCGGCAAATGAGGGGCGGGGTTACGTGCTGCGCCGGATCATGCGGCGTGCGATGCGTCACGCCCATTTGCTCGGCTGCCGCGAGCCGCTGATGCACCGACTGGTCCCGGCCTTGACCCGCGCCATGGGTCAGGCCTTTCCGGAACTCGGCCGTGCCGAGGCGCTGATCGTCGAGACCTTCCGGCTGGAGGAGCAGCGGTTCAAGCAGACGCTCGGCCGCGGTCTCGGGCTGCTGGAGGAGGAGACCGACAAGCTCGGACAGGGCCAGCCGCTCTCGGGCGAGGTTGCCTTCAAGCTTTACGACACCTTCGGCTTCCCGCTCGACCTGACCCAGGACATTCTGCGCGGCCAGGGCCGCACCGTCGATCAGCCGGGTTTCGACGTGGCGATGGCGCGGCAGAAAGCAGCGGCGCGGGCCTCCTGGGCAGGGTCCGGTGAGGCCGCGACCGAGAGCGTGTGGCTGGAGATCCGGCAGGACCAGGGCGCCACCGAGTTCCTCGGCTACGACACGACCGAGGCAGAAGGCGTGGTCGGCGCGATCGTCGTCGACGGCGCATCGGTGTCCGAGGCCATGTCCGGCCAGACCGCGATGGTGGTCACCAACCAGACCCCGTTCTACGCCGAATCCGGCGGCCAGATGGGCGATGTCGGGACCCTGGCCGATGCGGCGGGCGCGACGCTGACCGTCACCAACACCACCAAGAAGGCAGGCGACCTGCACGTCCATGTGGGGACGGTATCCGGAGGGGTGCTCAAGGTCGGCCAGCCGGTGACGCTCAAGGTCGACGCGGCCCATCGGGATCGGCTGCGCGCCAACCACTCGGCAACCCACCTGCTGCACGAGGCGCTGCGTCGCCGTCTCGGGCCGCAGGTGACCCAGAAGGGCAGCCTGGTCGCCGCCGACCGGCTGCGCTTCGACTTCAGCCACCCGAAACCGATGACGGCGGACGAGGTCGCGGACGTCGAGGCGGAGGTCAATGCCCGCATCCGCGGCAACAGCGACGCCCGGACCCGGTTGATGACACCGGACGAGGCGATCCACGCCGGCGCCCTGGCCCTGTTCGGCGAAAAATATGGCGATGAGGTCCGCGTCGTCTCGATGGGCGACGATCCCGATCGCGCGGCCGCCGGTCAGACCTACTATTCCACCGAGTTGTGCGGCGGCACCCACGTCCGGCGCACCGGTGACATTGCGCTGTTCAAGATCGTCGGCGAGAGCGCGCTGGCGGCCGGCGTCCGGCGGCTCGAGGCGCTCACCGGCGAGGCGGCGCGCGCCTATCTCACCGAGCAGGAACGGTTGCTGCAGGCCGCGGCCGGCGCGCTCAAGGCGGCTCCGCAGGACGTGCCGGCGCGGCTGGCGACGCTGGTCGAGGAGCGCCGCCGGCTGGAGCGGGACCTGGCACAGGCCCGGCAGCAACTCGCCACCGGCGGTGGAGGCGGGGATGCGGCGGCGGCCAAGCAGGTTGCAGGGATCGCGTTCGCCGCCCGCAGCCTCTCGGACGTTCCGGCCAAGGAATTGAAGGGCATGGCCGATGTGCTGAAGCGGCAGATCGGCTCCGGAGTCGTGGCGATCGTGTCCAACGCCGAAGGCAAGGCTTCGCTGGTGGTCGGGGTCACCGACGATCTTGTCGGACGGCTGAACGCGGTCGACCTGGTCCGCGCCGGCTCGGAGGCGATCGGCGGCAAGGGTGGCGGCGGCCGGCCCGACATGGCGCAGGCCGGCGGCCCCGGCGATGGCGATATGAGCATCGCCCTGCAGGCGATCGAGGAGGCCGTCGGGCGCGCGGCGTAGTCGGCCGGGTGCGTTTTTTCACGCTCCGCTTGCGGGATTCACAACCGAACGCCGGTCCGGTTCGGCCGCATGCTGGCGAAGTCGCTGTCGTACAGGGGCTTCGCGATGAACGAGCTGATTGCCCTGATGCTGGCCTGGCTCGCTGCAAGCTTCGGGCTCCCGGCCGATGTCGGCCCGCCTTCTGTCCGGTTCATGACACCTGAGGCGCTGGTGGCGATCCGCTACGGCAGCCCCAACGCGGCCGGAGACCCGGATGTCATAGCGCTCTACGACGACGAGACCGGCACCGTCCTGCTGCGCGTCGGCTGGGATGGCCGCGACGTGGCCGACTCCTCCGTCCTGGTGCATGAACTGGTGCATCATGTGCAGAACGTGGCGCAGCTCAGCTATCCCTGTCCGGCTGCCCGTGAGCGCTTGGCCTATGAGGCGCAGGCCCGTTGGCTGGCCCTGTTCGGCCACGACCTGGACAGCGCTTTCGGGCTCGACGAGGCAATGCTCAAGCTCTCGTTCGTCTGCCAGCCGTGACGCCGATCCTTGCCATTGGACCCGGAACCTGCTCGGCTCGCCCCGATGCACGATCGTGGGAGGCAGGCATGGGCTACGCGGGCAGGCATGTGGTGGTGACCGGCGGGGCCGGTGCGCTCGGGCGGGCGGTGACCCAGGCGTTCCTCGCGGCCGGCGCCTACGTCCACGTTCCTCTTCATGGCAGTCGGGATAGCGAACTGGCGGCGGAATCCGGCGACCGGCTGTCGACGATGCCTGGCGTGGACCTCCGCGACGAGGCTGCGGTCGCGCGCTTCTACGCCGCCCTGCCGGAGTTGTGGGCATCGGTGCATCTGGCCGGCGGCTTCGCGATGGGCAAGCTCGCCGAGACCTCGGCGGACGAGTTTCAGCGACAGGTCGCATTGAATGCGGTGACCTGCTTCCTCTGCTGCAAAGCGGCGGCGGGGCGGATGCCGGGCGGCGGCCGGATCGTCAACGTCGCGGCGCGGCCAGCGCTGGAGCCGCGAACCGGGGCCGGGATGGTCGCGTACACGGCTGCCAAAGCGGCCGTGGCGGCGCTCACCGGAGCGCTGGGAGAGGAACTGGTCGGCGCCGGCATCCTGGTCAACGCCATTGCCCCCTCGATCATCGACACACCCGCGAACCGAGCGGCGATGCCGAAGTCGGATCCAGCCAAGTGGGTCTCGCCGGAGACGCTGGCGGACGCCATCCTGTTCCTGGCCTCTCCCGGCAACACGGCCGTCCGCGGCACGGTGATGACGGCCTATGGCCGAAGCTGAGGAAAGGGAGGCACGCTCCGCTTGACCGGAGTCGGCGGCGGGATCAGGCTTGGGGTGCGACCGCGGTGGGGGTCGCGGCGGAACAGGGAGGGGCAGCCATGTCGAGCGAGACACGCCGCACGAGCATGACGGTTGCGGCATTGGCGGTCGCGGTTGCGATCGGGCTGATGTTCTGGGTGGTTTCCAACGCGCCGGCCGGTGCGCAGAGCGGGATGACGGAGAAGCAGGCCGAATGCCTGCTCGACAACCTCGCCCAGGTCGGCTCGGAGACCGCCGCCAGCCTGATCGCGCAGGCCTGTGCTGTGCTGAATTCCTGATCGGCGGCATTCCGGTCTCGGCGGCTGTCGGCTCGGGGATTGCGATATCCGGGATCCGGGCTAGCTCGATGGCGAAGGAGGCCAGCCAATGCCGATGACCCTCAAGGGGAGCTGCCGGTGCGGTGCCGTCAGGTTCTCTTTGGCGAGCCACACCCCGCAGCCCTACATGCGCTGCTATTGCAGCATCTGCCGGAAGACGGCCGGCGGCGGCGGGTATGCGATCAACCTGGCGGCAACCAGTGAGTCCCTGGAGGTGGAGGGGCGTCCGGCCCTGGCGGTCTACCAGGCGCAGATCGACGACGGCGGAGTCTGTCGGACCAGCACCGGGGAGCGCAACTTCTGCAGGCACTGCGCCAGTGCCCTCTGGCTCTACGATCCCACTTGGCCGGAACTCGTTCATCCCTTCGCCTCGGCGATTGACAGCGAGCTGCCGCGACCACCGGAGACCGTACACATCATGCTCCGCTTCAAGCCGGGCTGGGTGGTGCCGCAGGTCGGGCCCGACGATCGCAGCTTCGACGGCTATCCCGAGGAGTCGATCGCCGATTGGCATCGCGCGCGCGGGCTCTGGGTGGATTGAATCCCTGCTGACACTCTGCTGTCAGCAGGCCGCGGGTACCATGACCCCATCAGAAAGTGTGTGGAGATCAGGAATGGCCGTCAGGACCTATCACGGGAGCTGCCATTGCGGCACCGTGCGGTACGAAGCCGACATAGACCTCGCGACCGGGACGGGCAAGTGCAACTGCTCGATCTGCACCAAGTCGCGATACTGGGGCGTCCTCGTCAGGCCGGAGGATTTTCGGCTGCTCTCGGGCGAGAGCGGACTATCGGACTACCAGTTCGGCAGTAACAGCATGCATAACCTGTTCTGCAGTCGCTGCGGGATTCGCGCCTTCGGCCGCGGTCACCTCGAGGTGCTCGGGGGAGATTTCATCTCGGTCAACCTCGCCTGCCTCGACGACGTCGACCCGGCCGTGCTGGCCGAGGCACCGGTGCGCCACGCCGACGGACGCAACGACAACTGGATGGAGACGCCGGCGGAGGTGCGGCACCTCTAACGGCCAGGCCGGCGGTCAGGCGGACAGGTCGGCGGCGAAGCGCAGCCGGGTATAGTCGGCGATCCAGTTCCCGTTCTCGTCGCACAAGCTGGGCCGCAGCAGCGCGATCGCTTCGTCGCGCGCGGCGTCCCGGACCTCGGCAGGCAGCTCGGCGAATGCGGCATCGGCAAAGACCTCGAGCCAGCCTGCCATGCCGGTCGGCAGCGGTGTCGGGCGCGGGATCAGCTCCATCGAGCGCACGACGAAGCCATGGCGTTCGAGAATCGCACCGTAACCCGCCGTGCTTGGATAGTAGTGCGGGAGGGAGTTCGGTTCGGGGACGCCATGGCGCAGCAGGACCGCGCGAAGCGCGACCATGATCGCGGCGACATTGCCGAAGCCGCCGCACTCGGCGACATAGCGTCCCCCGGGCCTGAGCGCCCGGGCGACGCCTGCAGTGACCGCCTCATGATCGCGCATCCAGTGGAGCGCGGCGTTGGAGAAGACGGCGTCGAACTCCCCGAGATAGGGCAGGGCATGCGCGTCGACGACCACGGCATCCAGGCCGCGGGCGCGCGCCGCAGCGATCATGTCCTCGCTCTGGTCCGCGCCAACAACGAGGGCACCGGCAGCTACAAGCCGCTGGGTCAGGGCGCCATCGCCACACCCCAGATCCAGTATCCGTTCGCCGGGCCGGGGATCGAGCAGGGCCAGCACTGCTGCGCCCAGATCGGAGACGAAGCGGGCATGGCGGGCATAGCGCTGCGCAGCCCAGGTTTTCCCGCTCATCCGAGCCGCTGCCGCAGCGGCGTCATCGTGCATGGCCCTGGTCGCCGATCACCCGCCGAGCGCCATGCGGCGAACCATCGCTTCGGCCTGCTGCCGGCAGCCGCTGCGGGCGAGCCAGACAGCCGCATGAGCATCGCTTGCCAGGTCGGTCGGTGCCAGGTGCAGGGTCACCGCAGGCGGCGCGATGGCGTGGCCGCGATCGATGTAATAGTCCTGGCCGTCGACCGGCGGCAGCTCCTCCGGCCAGCGCATCAGCGGGTCGTCTGCCGGCCAGGTCACGTTGACACCCGGTCCGGCATCCGCGGGGATGAAGTGGACCGTCTCGGACTCGGGAACGCCGGCGTCGGCCCGGTAGAACACGAGTTGCCCGCCGGGCGAGACGCAGAGGTCGTCCGCCAGCTCCTGATCGAAGGCGATCAGCCAGGGACTGACTTCCGGCGCCAAGGTGCTGCGGCCCATCCCCAGCGCGACGTCGGCGGTATCGGCCTCGGCAATGATGTTGGCGAGGTCGCGCAGGAAGGACGGTTCGGTTTCGTCCCGGTCGTCGGCGCGGAGCCGGCCGAGAAACGGTCCCTCGATCACCTTGATCTGGCCGGCCGGGTCGATCAGCGTCAGCGATGCGCCCTGGGGCACATCGAGCGTGGCCCCGTCGTCGATCAGCGCGCCGACCGCAAGGCTCGGCACGGTGCTGGCGAGCACCACATAGGCTGGGATGTCCTGCGCCCGGAGGGGAGCTATCCCGAGCAGCAGGAGGGCGAAGGCGGCGCCGGCGAACCGCGTGCGCCTTGCTTTCGAGTGGCCGGTCTGGGTCATGCTGCTCCTATGGTGACACCGGTCTCGCCGGACCGCAAACGCCGGCTGTGCAATCGGACCAGTGGATCCTCCGGGTGTTTTGCCTCCAGGGCGTCGAACCGGACGGCGGCGGCCTTCGGATCGGTGTCCAGCAACCGGTAGGCCGCCATGTATTCCGCCGGGTCCGCATTGCCGGGGAAGCCGACCGGCGAGTAGACCCCAATCGGTTCGGCAATGCCGCGCAGGGCGATCAGGCCGATGGGGCGGAACTGCATGTCTGGGCAGCGATCGACGGTCGCCTGACTGACGCACACGGTGGTTCCGAGCTGCTTGTTGGCCGCTTCCAGCCGGGCGCACAGGTTGGTGACCCGGCCGATGGCCGTGTAGTCGAACCGCTGCTCGCCGCCGAAATTGCCGATGATCGCGGCGTCGGTATGAAGTCCGATCCGGGTGGCGCCGAAACCGATCCCCTTCGCCTGCTGCTCGGCCATGTAGCGCTTGGCGAAGGCGTCGATCTCCATCGCGCAGCGGACCGCGCGGGCGGCGTGGTCCGGCTGATCCAGCGGGGCGCCGAACAGGGCCATCACCGCATCCCCGATGAACTTGTCGATGGTGCCGTCATGGGCAAGGACGATGCGGCAGATGCCGTCGAGGTAGCCGTTGAGCAACGCGACGAACCGGTCGGCCGGCAAGCGCTCGCCGAGCGCCACCGACCCGGTCAGGTCGGTGAGCAGCACCGTTACCACGCGCTCCTCGCCGCCCAGCTGCAGTCGCTTGGGATCGCGGCGCAGCTGCCCGATCACCGCCGGGCTGACATAGCGGGCGAAGGCGCCGCCAAGCAGGCGGATTTCGCGGCGGTGATAGGCTTCCATGCCGAGCTCGGTCAGAATGAACGCCACCACGTAGCCCAGACTTGGGGCAAGAATGTGGACCAGTGTCCCGGTCCAGACGAACAGCAGGAAGCCGAGGCTGAGGATGGTGACCGGTCCGACGAGCAGCAGCAGGCCCTTCAGCCAGCTGTTGCTGGTGACGTGCGCGGCGAGGCCGCCTCCGAGCGCTGCTACAGCGGCGATCAGGAGCATCAGCCATGCCGGCCGCGCCGGGGCCTCGCGGCCGTCGATGAGCTGCGCCAGGACATGGGCGTGGACGACGACGCCCGGCGTGCCCCCGCGCTGGTCCGGCAACAGCGCGTACGGCGTCAGGTGGCGATCCAGTGACGGGACGTCGAGCCCGACGAGCACGATCCGGTCGGCGATCAGCGGCCGAACCCGCTCCCACAGCACCGGGACCGAAGGGTTGATGCTCTCGGCCGGAATCTGCAGGAACGCCGGCTGGCCTTGGCGGGGACGCCCGTAATAAGCGATCGGCTGGGCGGCAGAGTCCGACAGGTGCACATCCTGGGTCGCTGCCAGGGCCGCGGCGAAGCCGAGGTCGAAGTTCCCGTCCGCCCGGTCGCGGGCGATGAAGGCCTGTCGCACCACCTGATCGCGCTGGTCGCGCAGCAGAAGCCCGAGCCCGTCGCTGATCTGCGGGTTGGTGAGGCTGGCGCGGAACGCCGTCCACAGCTCGTCCTGCCACGGGGCAACCGCACCGGGCGCGACCCCACTGTCGGCCCAGGCCAGCACCGTCGGGGTGGCGACCGCGTTCAGCACCGCGGTCAGCCGCCGGTCCTTGTACTCGTCGGTCACCTCTCCCAGGAACAGGTCGATGCCGATTGCGCGCGCCCCGCCTTCGTCGAGGGCCACCACGAGGTCGGCGAGGAAACCGCGGTCCACCGGCGTGCGCCGACGCAGATGGGCGAAGGTGGATTCGGAAATCGTGGCGACCACGATCTCGGGGTGGGTGGGCTCGGCGGGGTTCAGCACAGCCACCCGCATGTCCGCCAGGTCGTTCTCGACCGACGCGATCGGGCCAAGCCGCGGGCCGAAATGGGCCACGCCAGCAGCCAGCATGATGGCGGCGATGGTCGTGAGCGATCGTCGGGGCAGCGGCATGGCCTGTCCGAGTTGGAGTCCGGGCCCGCATAGTGTCGTGACGCGCGGGCGGAAGCCAGACCGGTGCAGCTGCATTTGCCGGTCGGCTGTGGCGCCCGTCACAGGTGGCTTGTTACAAATTCATACAAACTTCGAGTCCAGGGAGGGACGAATGCGCGATATACTTGTTCGCATAGTCTGTCGGAGAGCTGTCCAGAGCAAGCAGCAGCAGAATGCGGTCGGCTCTGCTGCGGCTAAAACCAGAATGGGGAAATTGTCGCAATAAGAGAAAAATTAATCTCTATATCGAATAGTATTAGCGCTCCAGTTGTCGTTTTAGTCTTGCAAAGGCGGAACGGAATTGCGATGTTGTCGGGGACGGACCAACGCACTGTGCCGCATCGGTCCGAAGCGTTCCAAACGATGCCGGGCAGGATGTCCGGCGCACCATCCAGGCAGGAGGTCCTCATGATCGGTTTTGCATCCTTCAAGCGTTTCGTTGCCGCCGAAGACGGCGCCACCGCCATCGAGTATGGGCTGATCGCGGCCCTGGT
>JBHJOG010000170.1:0-9894 GCA_050329975.1 Alphaproteobacteria bacterium
CTCAGGCCCAGCCGGGCGGTGCCGATCGCGATGTTGGTCGGGCAGCCGCCGACATATTTGGCGAAGCTGGCCATGTCCTCCAGTCGCCCCCCGACCTGCTCGCCGTAGAGGTCGACCGACGAGCGGCCGATGCAGATCACGTCGAGAGCCTCGACGGCGGAACGTTCAGACGCACTCATTGGATTTCCATCCGGGTCCATGTAACGGATGCCGGTCTTCACGCCGCCTGGGCGACCGCAGCTTCCAGATGCCGGATACTGGCACCAATCTCGGTCTTGGCAAAGCCGCGCAGATTATTTTGCCCCACCTCTTGCGCGCCGGCGCGCCTGGGATCATTTGCTGCAATGCTCCGGCCCCGGCGACCTGCCGCGGACGGAAGGGTACAACTCTCGTCGTGAACCAAAGACGTATGCGCGGGTGTCTGCCGGCCACCGTCTGCACGGTCCTGGGCCGGGACACATCCGTAGTTCTCAGATGACGCCGCCAGCGAGCCGCAAACGGGCTGGCGCGCCGCGCCGAACGTCTTCCTCTTGTCTCTGGGAAGGCTATCGCCATGCAAGACGTCCAACTCGAAACCGCCGGCCAGCCAGCCTCGGCCCCGCGGGCGAGCCGCCTCTATGCCGTCGGCTGCGCGCTGGCGGCCGCATTGCTGCTGCTGTCCGAACTGCTGATCGCCGATGCCGCCCTCACCTGGGTGGCGGTCGGCCTGTGGGAGCTGCCTGCATCGGTGGGCTGGGTCGTTGGCGGCATCGGGGCCGCGCTGTGCCTGTGGGCTGCCTGGCGCCTGTTCCTCTCCGCCTATCGGATCGAACGCGGGGCTTGAGCCTCGTCGCTCCGGCTATGGGTCGAGGATGCGCCTGAGTCTGGCGGGCGTGTCGGTGCAGATGGCGTCCGGCGCGAGGGCCACCAGGGCACGCAGCTCGTCCTCGCGCTCCTCGTGCCAGAAGGTGACCGCGAGGCCGGCGTCGTGCAGGCGCTTGACGTCGGTGCGGGTCAACAGGGTCGAGGCGTGCGGGGCGCGAGCCTCCCAGCAAGGGTGGATTCCGCCGACACCGGCCTGACGGGCGAGCGCCACCATCGCGTCGACGGGGAGGACGCTGCCGACCATCAGCGAGGTGACAATGTCGGGGCGGGCCTGCTTGAACCGGGTCACCGCGACCATGTCGAAGCCGGCGACCACCACCTCGGGACCGGTGTCCCTCGGCAGTGCCACGGCCAGGGCAGGTACGGCGGCCCGGTCCTTGATCTCGACCAGCATCCCCATGCCGGTGCGGCGCTGCCACGCGACGAGGTCGGGGAAGAGCATCGTGTCGGGCGCCAGGCGCAGGATATCGGCGGCTTCGAGCTCGGCGACGAGTCGGCCGTCGAGCGCGAGGTCGTGGCGGACCACGAGCGCGCCGTCGACGCTGAGCTGCACATCGCACTCGACACCGTCGGCGCCCTCGGCGACCGCGGCGTCGAAGGCAGCCCGGCTGTTGTCGGGATGGGCGTGGCTGGCGCCGCGATGGGCAATGATTCGTGGCACGCTCATGCGGACCGGGCGTCCCACAGGGCCTGCAGCGCGACCGGGGCGTTGGTGGTGATCTGGTCGGCGCCGGCCGCGATCATCCGCGGCAGGATCGCTTCGATGCCCGGCGTCGACGGGTCGAGCGTCCAGATGTCGACCAGGGCGCCGCGACACTTGAGGATCGCCAGCGGGTTGACGCCCAGGTCCAGGGCGGCAGCGACGAAGCGGTGGTACAGATAGAAGATCGCGGCATCCGGCGCCGTCTCCAGCGTCTCCCAGGCCAGGCTCTCCATGTCGGTCGCTGTGGCGAGGGTGCGCCCTTCCGCGTCCTCATAGGGATCGTAGCCGAGCCTCAGCCCCGGCACCGCGGCGCCCAGCCGAGCCACCGCCGGCCACGCGCAGCCGCTGAGCAGGCAACGGCCGGCCACCGGTGCCACCGCGGCTGCGAAGCCCGCGACCGCGCGCTCGGTAAGCGTTGCCGCCGGTTCCTTCAGGTCGAGTTGCAGAATCGCCGACGACGGCGCGGCCGCGACGATGATCTCCACCAGCTCGGCCAGTAGCGGCGGCGGATAGGCGGCGCCGCGGATACGAATCCCCGCCACTTCCGGGCTGGCGAGCGCCGTCACCGGCCCGGCGCCGTCGGTTTCCTCGTCCAGCACGTCGTCATGCAGGCAGACCCAGGCATCGTCGGCGAGCCGGCGCACGTCGACCTCCAGCGAGGCGCCGGCAGCGAGCCCAGCCCGCAGGTTGGTCGGATCGAACGGGGGTTCGTGCGCAGCCCGGCGCAGCTTGTGCCACTTCAGCAGCACGCGGCGCCCGTCGTCGGCCGCAAGGGCAATGCCGTCGTTCATGCCGACGCGTCCGGCCGGCGCGGGTCGGGCAGCTTCATCCGGCCGTAGATCTCCGCCGGCGCGTCGTGGGCGGCGAAGATGCGGGCGACGGTGGCGGCCAGCCGGGCGGCCGTCTCCGGGTCGTCGACCGGGGCCAGCTGCTCGGGGTCCTGCTCCAGGTCGAACAGCTTGGTGCCGGTGTCCTGGAAGCGCGCGCCGTCGTGGATGGGTATCCGCCGCGCGTCCTTCAGCGCGTCGATCCGCAGCAGCGGCATGCCCTTGGTGAAGTCGAACGGCGGGGCGAGCCGGGCGGTCTTCATCTCGGCGGCGGAGAACAGGGTCGAGAGGTGCATCGGCATCAGGGTGTACTCGCCGAGCCCTTCGGCCAGCAGGTCCTCCGGGTAGAGATAGCAGGCCCACCGCCCGTCGGTGACGCCGATCGGGCCGCCGAACATGCCGAAGGCGACGCCCTCGCGCGGGCTCTCCCGCCCGGCCAGGTGGGGCAGCAGCGAGACGCCGCGCACCTCCGGCGGGACCGGCAGCCCGAAGGTTTCGAGGAAGGTCGGCATCAGGTCGATGGTCTGGGTCAGCGCGTCCACCCGCCGCCCGGCTTCGGCGGCATGGGCCGGGTGGTGCACGATCATCGGGATGTGGCTGATCTCCTCGTAATAGGGCTGCAGGTTCTTGCCCCACCAGTCGTGCTCGGCGAGCAGGAAGCCGTGGTCGGTGGTCAGCACCAGCATGGTGTCGGACCACAGGTCGTGGGCGTCGAAGAAGTCCAGCACCAGCCCGAAATAATGATCGCACATGGCGACCAGGGCCGCGTAGTTGGCGCGGATCTCGGCGACCTCCTCCCGGCTGTCGCTGACCTTCTCGTAGAGCGGCCAGTCGAGCACGCCGCCGTTGTAGCCGGTTCGGTACTGGTGCTTGAACCGGTCCGGGGCATGGAACGGCTCGTGCGGGTCGAAGCACTCGATCTGCAGGAACCAGTTATCCACCTGCCAGTTGCGCTCCAGGAACTCGATGCCGTGGGCGAAGCATTGGGGGCCGGGGAACAGGCTCTCGTCGCGCATGAAGTCGACGTTGACCGCGTGCTGCAGCCGCTTGGCGTTGCGCTGGAAGTCGTAGTGCTTCGGCGAGTACTCCGCCCGATAGCGGTCCAGCGGTGGCTGGACCATCGCCTTCCAGGGATCGTACTCCTGGCCGCGGATGAACTCCCAGGTGGTGTAGCGGGTGTGGTAGGTCGAGCCGCCATCCTCGAAATAGTGCAGGTGGTCGCTGATCAGGTGCGTGTGGACGCGGGCCTGGTGCAGGATCTGGGCGAGGCTGTTGTCGAACGGCTCCAGCGGTCCCCAGCTGCGGTGCATGAAGTTGAGCCGGCCGGTGTGCATGTCGCGGCGGGCAGGCATGCAGGGCAGGCTGCCGACATAGTGCTTGTCGAAGGTGACGGCGCGGCGGGCGAAGCGGTCGAAGTTCGGCGTCCTGATCCAGTCGCCGCCATAGGCGCCGAGCGCGAGGCGGTTGAGGGAGTCGAACAGGACGAAGACGGCTTTCACGGGTGGCTCACGCCGCCGCCCGCACATGGGCGCCCTCGACCAACCGGCCGCTGTCGGCGGCGAAGACCAGGCTGTCGGCGGGGGTGAAGGCGACCTGCACCGCTTCGCCTGCGGCGTGGCTCGGGCTCGAGCCTTGCTCCAGCACCCGGACCTCGCCCAGGCCGCTCTCGACCACGTAGAGGATCTCGCGGCCCATCGGCTCGATCTGGGCGATCCGCCCCGGAATGCCGGTGTCGGCGAACCGCAGGTGCTCCGGGCGCAGCCCGACGGTGACCGGCCCGTCGGCGCCGTCGATGGCGAGCGTCGCGTCGCCCAGCCCGATCGACCCGCCCCGCGCGGTGCCTGCGACCTGGTTGATTGGCGGCGAGCCGATGAAGCCGGCGACGAACAGGGTCGCCGGCCGCAGATAGAGGTCGTCGGGCGTGCCGACCTGCTCGATCTGGCCCGCGCGCATGACGATGATCCGGTCGGCCATCGTCGTCGCCTCGATCTGGTCGTGGGTGACCAGCACGGTGGTGACACCGAGCTTCTGCTGCAGCGACTTGATTTCGGTGCGCATGCTGAGCCGCAGGGTGGCGTCGAGGTTGGACAGCGGCTCGTCGAGCAGGAGGAGCTGCGGCTCCTTGACCAGCGCGCGCGCAAGCGCCACCCGCTGCTGCTGGCCGCCGGAGAGCTGGCTGGGCTTCCGGTCCATCAGCTCGTCGACGTGCACCATCTCCGCCGCCGCCCTGGCACGCCGGCGCGCCTCCTCCCGCGGCGTCTTCTTGAAGCGCAACGGGAACAGGATGTTGTCGCGCACGGTCATGTGCGGGTAGAGCGCGTAGGACTGGAACACGATGCCGACGTTGCGGTCGCGCGCCTCGACCTCGTTGACCAGCCGGCCGTCGAACAGCAGTTCGCCGTCGCTCGGCACATAGATGCCGGCCAGCATGAACAGGCTGGTCGACTTGCCGCAGCCGGACGGGCCGAGCAGCGCGACGAACTCCCCGTCCTCGATCGCAAGGTTCATGTCGTCGATCACCGACACCTCGCCGAAGCGCTTCCCGATGTGGCGGAACTCTATGCTGGCCATGGTCCGGCTCCCCTCGACGCCATCATAGCGGGGCCATGCCCATCAGCCCTTCACCCCGCCGATCGACATCTGCATCAGGTAGCGCTGGGCGGCGGCGTAGAGCAGCAGGCTCGGCACCAGGTAGAACACGCCGACCGCCGAAACCACGCCGTAGTCCACCCCCATCACGTCGTCGCGCACGAAGAACATGTACAGGCTCATGGTCCAGTTGGTGTTGGAGATCAGGAAGGTGAAGACGAAGATGTACTCCTCCCAGCCGCGGATGAACGAGAACACCGAGATCGCGATGATTCCGTTGGTCACCTGCGGCAGCACTACCAGCCGGAAGGCCTGGCGGCGGGAGGCGCCGTCGGTCAGCGCGCTCATCTCGATGTCCCAGGGCACGGCGTCGAAGAAGCCCTTCATGATGAAGATGGCAAACGGCAGCTCGAAGCCGACCAGCACCAGGATGACCCCGAGCAGCGAGTCCAGCAGCCCGATGTAGTAGAGCATCAGGAACAGCGGCACGATCAGCGTCAGCACCGGGAAGGCGTGCAGCACCAGCAGCGCACGCAGCATGCCCGCCCGCCCGGGGAACTGGAAGCGGGCGAGGTAGTAGGCGGCGAGCGAGGCGACGGTGACCACGATCGCGGTCTGCGCGCCGGCGAGCAGGATCGAGTTGAAGAAGGCGTTCCAGACGTTGGGGAACTGCACCGCGCCGCTGACCTCGCCGACCCGAGAGCGCACCACCGAAGCGAAGTCCGGCTCGACGAGAAAGATGAAGTTGCGGACATGGAGGTCCGGCCCGACCACCAGCGCAAAGACCGCGGCGCCGGCCAGCGCCACTCCGCCCACGCCCAGCCATATCTGCCGTCGGCTGCGGGCGAGCACGGCAGCCAGCCAGCAGGCGATGACCACCGGCACCAGCACCGCCACCGAGCGCCACAGCACGTCGGTCTGCGCGATGCCGGTCCTCGCCGAGAAGGCGATGGTGGTCAGCCAGATATAGGGCAGGATGATCGGTACCGAGACTGCGATCAGGAACGCATAGAGGCTGCCCGTCTTGGCGCGGTTCCGGTAGCGCGCGCGCCGAGCGAGCCCGTCCCAGTCGACCGAGGTCATCTCAATGCACCTCGATCCGCGGGCTTTGCAGCAGTTTCTTCATGTCGAAGAAGCGCCAACCGAGCAGCGCGAGCACGATTCCGATGACGATCAGGAATAGGGCCAGCGCCGCCCCGTAGCCGTACTGCCCGCCCTCGAAGGCGCGGCGGTAGATGTAGAGGGCGTAGACCGTGGTGTCGTAGAACGGCCCGCCCTCGGTCAGCAGCAGGATGTACTCGAAGCTCACCAGCAGCGAGAGCGTCTGATAGATGGTGATGAAGCTGATCGGCCACCTGAGGGCCGGCAGCGTGATGTGCCGGACGATGGAGAGCGAGCCGGCGCCGTCGACGCGCGCGGCGTGGAACAGGTGCTCCGGGATGCCCTTGATCGCCGAGGTAAAGATGATCATGCCCATCGAGGCGCCGATGAAACCGTTGGAGATGATGATCAGCATCACCGGCACATCGGTCTTCAGGTCCATCGGCGCATCGATGACGCCCAGCGACAGCATGACCTGGTTGAGCAGCCCGGTGGGCGACGGGTCGACCACCCACAGCCACAGCAGGATGTAGAGCACCGACGGACTCATCCGGGGCAGCAGCCAGACGCCGCGGAAGAACCCGCTGGAGACCGGGTTGATCGGGGTCGTCACCAGCGCCAGCAGCAGGCCGAAGGTGACGTTGAAGATGGCGAGCGTGCCGAAGACGTAGATGAACGTCAGCGCGACGACCTGGGTCAGCCGGCTGTCGCCGGCGAAGATGCGCTCGTAGTTGTCGAGCGAGACGCTGTTGATCCTGAGCGCCCGGCCCAGGTCGGTGAACGAAACCGCGATGTCGATCAGCACCGGCGCGATGAAGAACACCACCGTGAGCACGATCGCAGGCCCGAGGAAGATGACGTAGTTGACCCGCCGGCGCATCGCCGACCGCCCTGCCAGCCTGCGCTCGTGCAGGGCCTCGTCGGCCAGGGAGGTCATCGGGCCGCCCTCGGCCCGGCTCCCGCCCCGTCATGGCCCGGCCTGTCAGGGCGATCTCCCGCCGGGCGCGCGCGGCAGGAGATGCCCGGCACGAGGCCGGGCATGACGGTAACGGAACGGGGGCGCGAGGGTCCCACCGGTGGGGTCGCTACTGGACGATGACGTCCTGCAGCGTGCCGGTGGCTTCGTCGATGACGAACTCGGCGGCCTCGGCGGCAGTGAGGCGGCCCGACTCGATGCCCTGGATCGCGGTGTAGATGATCCGGTTCAGGTCGCCGAACTGCGGGTTGTTCGGCAGGTACTTGGCGATCTCCAGCAGCTCGGTGGCGCGGGCCAGAGGCCAGGCCTCCTGGTAGCGCGGATCCTCCTGCTGCTCCGTCCGAATGCCGATGTGGGTGGTGGTCACGGCATGGTCGGTGTTGAGGTCGGCGGCGGAGGCGTGGCCGAGCAGGCGCACCGCCAGCTCCGGATGCTCCACGTCCGCCGAGATCGCGTAGATGATCGGGTGGGTCAGCGTCGACGCGGACCCGCCTTCCTCAGCGGCCGGGGCGGCGATCCAGCCCCAGTCGGCGAAGAACGCCTCCTCGTCCTCAGGCAGACCGTAGGTCGGGAACGCCCGGCTGCCCAGGTCCCAGATGCCGTACATCCAGAAGGCGGCGTTGTTGTTGGCGTAGAACTCGGCGCGGATCGCATCCCACTCCATCGAGGTGTTGTTCGCCGGGATCACGCCCGCCTGCACGGCGCGCTCGAACCAGTCGAAGGCGGCCTCCAGCTTGTCCTGCTCCAGGAGAAGGTCGCCGGTTTCCGGGTCGACGAACTCGCTGCCGTAGGTCTGGAACACCATCAGGTAGTCGGGCCCGATCGAAGGCCGGTGCAGAATGCCGTACTGGGCCTCGGTGTTGTCGACTACGGTCTTCGCGATTTCGATCACGTCGTCCATGGTCAGCTCGCCGGCCATGGTCCGCTCGGGCATCGACTCGATGAACTCCTCGTCGTAGCCGGCATCGCGCAGCAGCTGCTTGTTGTAGAAGAACATCCGCGCCTCGGCGTCCTGCGGGATGGCATAGATGCCGCCCTGGCAAAGGGTTGAATCCCACAGCGAGGGGAAGATGGTGCCGAAATGCTCCGGATACTGTTCGATATAGTCGTCCAGCTGGAGCAGGAAGCCGTCCTGCTGGAAGGTGCAGATCCATTCGTGGGCCTGGATGAACATGTCCGGACCCTCGCCGATGCCGTAGACGCGCGCCAGTTGCAGCGCATCCTCATCGAACCCAGGCGCCGGCGTCTCCCTGATCTCGACGGCGACCCGAAGGTCGGAGCCCTCGGCCTCCAGTTCGGCGTTCAGCCGCTCGGCTGCCTTGACCACGTTGCCCGGCCGCAGCGGTCCGGAGGTGTCCTGCCGGGACCACAGATCGTAGGTGATGGTCTCCTGTGCCAGGGCCGGGCCTGCCAGGATGGTTGCCGCCGCCATGGCGGCCAATGACCGTTGGATCATGCTCTCCTCCCTAATGCGTGACGCTCAGACGCCACGGCGATTCGCCGCGACCCCGGCAGACGGTAGCGCCGGCTTGTTACAATGGCGCGTCGGCGGCGGGCGGTCGCGGCGGTGCACTGTTGCCAGTGTCATAGGCAGAAGCTTAAAGCGTGATCACGGCCGGCGCCAGACCGGCGACGAGCAGTTGTGACAGATTAATGACAGGGGGCGCGATGAGCAGCATCGACCAATCCGCGCATGACGCAGCGCTGAACGCGCTGCGGGCGTTCGGGCTCGGCTATCCGGGAGCCCATACCAAGAGCCCGTGGCCAGGGCACCTCGACCAGGCGGTCAAGGACAAGACGTTCGCCTATCTGAGCCTGGAGGGCGAGCCGCTCAGCGTCTCGTGCAAGCTGCCGTTCCGCAGCGAGGAGGCGCTGGGACTGCCGTTCACCAGGCCCACGGGCTACGGCCTCGGCAAGAGCGGTTGGGTCACCGCCTCCTTCGCCCCCTGCGAGGCAGTGCCGATCGATCTCCTGAAGGACTGGATCGACGAGAGCTACCGAGCGCAGGCGCCGAAGTCGCTGGTCAGGACCCTGGGTGCGGCGCCGGCCAAAGGGTAGGGGTTCAGCCGACGTCAAACAGCCGGCGCAGCTCCGCGGCGAGACCCGGCGCGGCGGCGAGCACAGGGTTGCCGCGAGCCAACCCATCATTGGCCAGAAAGTCGTTGTGCCAGCCACCGGCCTGCTCGACCAGCACCAGCGCCGCCAGGCAGTCCCAGGCGTTGATGTGCGGCTCGTAATAGCCGATCAGCCGGCCGGCAGCGACATAGGCGAGCATCAGGGCGCCGGAGCCGTTGCGCTGGAACATGCCGCCGGCCTCGAGCAGGCGGGTCAGCGCGGACAGGGTCTGATCGGGGCGGATGCGGGTCGAATAGCCGATGCCGACGCTGCCGGCACCGAGGTCGGCGGCGTCGCTTGCCCGGATCGGCGACCCGTTCAGCAAGGCGGGGCCATCGCTGCATGCGGAAAAGGTCTCGCCGGCATTCGGATCTTCGATCACCCCGATCACCCCCCGGCCCTGCCAGGTGGCGGCGATTGAGACGCACCAGACCGGGATGCCGGCGACGAAGCAGGCAGTGCCGTCGATCGGGTCGAGCACCCAAAGCCAGCCGTTGCCTTTGCCGGACTGCGACCCGGCTCCCATCCCCGCCTCCTCGCCGAGGACGGCATCGTCGGGGAAGGCGGCGGCGATGCGCCGGCGGATCAGGGCCTCGGTCTCGCGGTCGGCGTCGCTGACCTCGTCGTGCGGGCCTTTGCGCCCGATCGCCAGCCCGGGCCGGTCATGGAACCTGCGATGGGCATAGCGGCCGGCCTCGCGGGCGACCTCCTCGGCCAGC
>JBHJOG010000171.1:0-8518 GCA_050329975.1 Alphaproteobacteria bacterium
ACCTCTTCCGACATCCCCTCGCCGGTATCGGCGACGGCGATCATGACATACTCGCCCGGCCCGACATCGCCGAGAGCGGCGGCCTGTTCGTCGTCCAACCGGACGTTGCCGGTCTCGATCGTGAGCTTGCCGCCGGCGGGCATGGCGTCCCGGGCATTGTTTGCGAGGTTCAGCAACGCGCTTTCCACCTGGACCGGATCGGCCTCGCAGCGCCACAGTCCAGCCGCCGCGACGATCTCGACCGTGACCTGCTTTCCGAGGCTCTGCTGCAGCAAGCTCCGCATGCTGCGGATCACCTGGTTGAGATCCAAGGCCACCGGCTTGAGCGCCTGCTTGCGGGAGAAGGCCAGCAACCGGTGCGTCAGGGCGGCGCCGCGCTCGGCAGCGCGCAGCGCGCTGCGGGTGCGCGCACGGTTCTTGCCCTGCTCCGGAAGAGTCTCGAGCAGAAGCTCCAGGTTGCCGAGGATCACCGCGAGAAGGTTGTTGAAATCATGGGCCAGCCCACCGGTGAGTTGTCCGACCGCTTCCATCTTCTGCGCCTGGCGAAGCTGGTCTTCCGCACGGCGAGCGTCGGTAACGTCGAAGCCGATGCCGCCGATCGCCGTCACCACGCCGGCATGGTCGAGGATGGGGAAGCTGACGACGCTGATCCGGTGCTGCTCGCCATCCCTCAGCACGACCTCGAACTCATGCTGGATCGGCTGCCGTTCAGCGATGATGCGTCGCGCGAAAGCCGCCATCTCGTCGGCCACGGGCTTGGCGAAGACGTCATGGATGGTCGTCCTGCCGCCTGCGGTGTCGACATCGCCATACCACTCGCAGAACCGACGGTTGACGGTCAGGTAGCGGCCGTCGAAGTCCCGCACGGCAATGGCCATCGGCGAATAGTCCAGCAGCGCCTGCAGACGGGCGTCGCCGCCTTCTGGCGTCCCCGCTCTCCGGGCCTCCGCCAGCGCCAAAGCCACGGTCAGCGAGGGCCCGATCGCCATGAGCGCCAGGAAGGCTTGCATGTAGACCATCGTTTCGACCGGGCCGGAGGGCTGGCCGAAGGCAGCGCCGGCTCCAGCGACTGCCGCGGCCGAGGCGACCACGCCCAGAACCAGATTGCCGGCCGCCGCCTCGAAGGGCCCGAACCTGATCGCCGCCCATAGCAACGGCAGCATGACCAGCGGCAGCAGCGGCCCTTCCGACAGCCAGAACACCAGGACGGGCAGCAGGACGGCGCCCGTCGCGAGCCCGCCGAACTCGAGGCCGCGAGCAGCGCGGATCCAGCCCGTCGGCCAGTCCCGCCGCCACAACAGGACCGCCGGCGTGACGAGCACGATCGAGGTGAACATGGAGGTCCAGCCGCTGGCATAGACCAGCCCCAAGGGGTGGCCGATCGCCAGATGGAGGTATCCCGCCGCGACCCCGGCCGCACCGAGCGGCGCCGCGACGGCGGCGAGCGAGATCAGGCTGGCAAGACTGGACAAGGAGTCGAGCCTGAACCGCCAGCCGCAGAACCGCTCGACCAGCAGGGCACCTGCCGCGGCGCCGACGGCATCGCCGACGGAGAACGCCAGGGCAGCGCCGACCGGGCGTCCGACCAGGGCGTGAGCCATCACCAGCGCGGCAACACTGATCGCCACCCATACCGGCCAGGTGCCGCGCCGCGTACGCAGCAGGATTCCGAGCAGCAGCCCCACCGGCGAAGAGACCGGTGACACCGCGTCGCCGTATTGCAGAAAGATCTGCGACCCCAGCGCGGCAATGAAATAGCAGGCTGCAAAGCCGGCTACCTGGACCAAGCCGACAGGCCCACGCCGCGACGAGTCTGTTTCCTGCACCGAAGGCAGTCCCCGGCCCGTTCAATGAAATGTCTGACGAACTTACCGCGATCCCTGCAACAAAGGATAAACGGCGGGGCACGGGTCCGCGCCGCGCCGTGATTCCATGGCTGCGCGTGCATCGTTCCCTCTGCTAGGATCAGGGCGCAAAAACGTTTCAGGGATCTGCGGGAGACCTGCGCAATGACCACCGCCACCGCTCAAGCCATCGCCCCGGATGCCACCGGCGCGGCCCGTGCGCAGCTGAACGAGAACGGCTACGTCGTCATCGAGGGACTGCTGCCGCCCGCGACCGTCCGCGACCTGAAGGCGCGCGTCGATGCGCTGCTTGCCCATGAGCGCGAGCACCCGTTCGAGCCCGGCGACGGCCCGCCAGCCCCTGGCGACGACCGCTTCTGCAACGATTTCGGCCCGTTCGTCGCCGACCGGGACGAGCAGGCCCGGGTCATGCGCCGCATCCGCGCAGACCGCCACCGCGAGTTCGACACACCCTGGCCGGTCGCGCCGGAAGAGGTCTGCATCAGCTTCTTCCACCTGCCGACAATTTTCGACGACGGGCGCTCGCAGCGGATCTTCAATCTGATCAACAAGGATGCGGCATTCGCCCCCCTGCTGGAGCATCCGGCGCTGCTTGCAATCATCGATGCCGAACTCGGCCGCGATGCCGTGCTGCTGGACGTCAGCGTCAACAATGTCGGCGGGCACACCGACAGCGGCGGCTGGCATATCGACTCGCCGATCACGCAGGTCCCGGAACCGCTGCCGGAATTCACCCTGTCGATCCAGTCGGTATGGATGCTGGACGACTTCTCGGCCGCCAACGGCGCTACCCACGTCGCCCGCGGCAGCCACCGGACCCGGCGCAAGCCGCCGAAAGGCAAGACCCCGCTGGACACCGAGGTGGTGCTGGAGGGCCCTGCCGGCTCGCTTGCCATCTGGTTGTCGCAGACCTGGCACCGGCATGGTGAGAACACCACCGATACCGCACGCACCGGCGTCATCGCCCAGTACGGTCGGGCCTGGGTCAAGCCGTTCGTCGACCTTCGTTCGCCGCTGACACGTGACTCGGCGGCCCGCTTCTCGCCACGCCTGCGCTACATGATGGGCTGCAACGCCAACGCCCCGGTCCGGGGATAGCAGGGACGGCACGGGTCGCGCGGATCACGCTCGGCCCCTGCGCGGATTAGCCGGTTATTTACCGCTGCGGGTTATCTTGGTGTGTCGCAATGAGGCCATCGATGCCTGCACCAGCCCAGTTCCGGATCACGACCGTCGTCTACGCGCTGTTCGTCGCAGCCGCAGGAGTCCTGGCGGTTTCCGGGTACTGGCTGCTCGACGCCACCGCCAACCGGATCGTCGCCACCCAGGCCGAACGCACCTCGCTGGCCTGGGCCGACTACATCAACACCGAGCTCCCGCGCATGGGGGAGATCGCCGCCGGCGCCCCGTTGACCGGCGAGGAGGAGGCCTTCCTCGCCGGCGTCCGCCGGTTCGGAGGCGTGTTCCGGTTCAAGCTGTTCGACCGGCAGGGCCGCCTGATCCTGGTCTCCGACAGCCATGGCACGGTCGCCCAGCCCGGAGACGGGACGGGTGACCATTCGGAGAGCGCGCGCGCAGTTGTCGCCTCGGGCCTACCGCAGACCACTTTGCAGGATGGCACCGACCGACCCGACCGGCCGGCGAACTATGCCGAAAGCTACGTCCCGCTGCAGCGCGGCGGGCGCATCGTCGGCGTGATGGAGGTCTATGTCGACCAATCGCGGGAAGCGGTCGTCTATCGCCAGGAGTTCGGGGCCTTCGCCTTCCGTATCGTCGCGCTGACCCTGCTCGTCCTGTGCGTGCCCGGCCTGTTGCTGATCCTGCTCGCCCGCAAGCTGCGCCGGCAGAATCGGGTCCTGGATTTCGAGCGCACCCGCGCGCTGACCGCCGAGCGCACCAAGTCCGAGTTCCTCGCCAACATGAGCCATGAGATCCGCACGCCGATGAACGGGATCATCGGCATGGCCGAGCTGCTGAACCGGACCGATCTGGACCGCAAACAGGCCATGTACACCGGCGTCATCGTCAAGTCGGGACATGCCCTGGTCACGGTGATCAACGACATCCTCGATTTCTCGAAGATCGACTCCGGCCAGCTCGAGCTCGACCCCGCGCCGTTCAAGCTGAATGAGGCGGTGAGCGACGTGACCACCCTGCTGTCGAGCAACGCCCAGGAGAAGGGGATCGAGCTGATCGTCCGGGTGCAGCCCGACCTGCCGGAGATGGCGGTCGGCGATGCCGGGCGGATCCGCCAGATCGTCACCAACCTGCTCGGCAACGCCATCAAGTTCACCGAGGCCGGCCATGTGCTGATCGATGTGTCGGGCACCGTCCGCGAGGGCAGCGAGCCGCGGATCGTCGACCTGCAGTTCCGGATCGACGACACCGGCATCGGTATTCCGGACGACAAGCTCGTTTCCGTCTTCGACAAATTCTCGCAGGTCGACGGCTCGTCGACCCGCCGCCATGAGGGGACCGGGCTGGGGCTCGCAATCTCGAAGATGCTGGTCGAGAAGATGGGCGGCGTGATCTCGGTCACCTCGGTCGTCGGCAAAGGCTCGTCCTTCTCCTTCACTCTGCCGCTGCCTGTCCACGGCGAGGCCGTGCGCCGGCACACCGTGCCCGTCGACCTGACCGGCAAGCGGGTACTGGTCATCGACGACAACGCGGTGAACCGGGCCATCCTGCAGGAACAGCTCAACTCGTGGAAGTTCGAGGAGACGACCGCGGCGACCGGGATGGAGGGGATCGCACGCCTTGCCCAGGCCGCGGTGAACGGCCGGCCGTTCCACCTGCTCATCCTCGACTACCACATGCCCGGCATGGACGGCGCGGCGGTTGCCGCCGCCATCCGCGACACCGAGCCGTTGCGCGACTTGCCGATCATCATGCTCACCTCCGTCGACCAGCCGATCCAAGGCGGCTTCTTCGGCAAGCTGGGCATCCAGGGCCACCTGATGAAGCCGGCGACCTCGTCGAGGCTGCTGGATATGATCGCAAGCGTGCTGCAGAGTTCGGCGGGCGAGGAGCCGGTCTCCGGGCCCGGCCTGCGGGCCTCGCGACCGGACGACGCCGCCGCGCCATCGGCCGCATCGCGGGTCGACGTGCTCGTTGCCGAGGACAACGAAATCAATCGGGCAGTCGTCGAACAGATCATCGCCGGCGAGGCGCTCAGCGTCAGCATGGCGCGCAACGGCGTCGAGGCGGTGGCCCGCTTCAAGGCCGACCGGCCGCGTATCGTGCTGATGGACGTGTCGATGCCGGAGATGAACGGCCTGGAGGCGACGCGGGCGATCCGCGCCTACGAGTGCGAGCACGGCCTCGCGCCGACCCCGATCGTCGCGCTCACCGCCCATGCGCTGAAGGGCGACCGCGACATGTGCCTCGGCGCCGGGATGGACGACTACCTCGCCAAGCCGGTCCTGCCCGCCGACCTGGTGGCGAAGATGGACGAGTGGCTGCAGCGGGTTCCCGCCGAGATGGCGGCCCCGCTGCGAGCTGCGGTCTGAGGCCTGCGGGCCGCGGCGCTCACTCCTCAAGCATCGTCAGTGCGGCCCGACGGTCCCCGGGCTTCAGCCGCAGGAACATGGTGCGCGCCCGCGCGATGTCGCGCTCCGACCCGCTCTCGGCGGCCAGCTTGAGCGCCTGCGTCGTCGCATGGTCGGGCCCGCAGATGAAAGCCAATGCCTTCGCCAGCCGGCCCATGGCGGCGCGGTCGATCTTGATATCGTTCATGTGGACAGTTCCCCGGACACAGGAGCCGTTCGGCCGGCACTGCCGGAGCCAGTACAGTAGGCGGATTGGCCCCGCGCGCAAGCGCGCACTGTGCGGCGCGCGACGGCCGGCCTATAATCTGTGGCATGCATACGGTGTTCACGGTGGCGTTCATCATTGCGCTGGTGGCGACGGCGGGCGTGCTGTTCACCGGCATCTTCGTGATGAGCAAGGGCGGCGAGACCAACCGCCGCTACGGCAACAAGCTGATGCGCCTGCGCGTGGTCTGCCAGGGCGTGGCGCTCGCCCTGTTCGCGCTGATGCTGCTGACCGGGGGCAGCGGCAGCTGAGGCGGCACCGATCCCGCAACCGCGATGTTGCAGCGCAATAGACAGGCAATTGACTTGGGCAGACCTGCTGCCTAGGGTGCAGGGCCTCGCAGAAATGCGCCATTCACGAACCAAATGAGACAAATCGAGCGACCATGAAAATCCTGGTCCCGGTCAAGCGCGTCATCGACTTCAACGTCAAGGTGCGCGTCAAATCCGACCAAAGCGGCGTCGAGACGGCCAACGTCAAGATGGCGATGAACCCCTTCGACGAGATCGCGGTCGAGGAGGCGGTCCGGCTCAAGGAGGCCGGCCACGCCGAGGAGATCGTCGCGGTCTCGCTCGGCGTGCCCCAGGCGCAGGAGACGATCCGCACCGCGCTGGCGATGGGCGCCGACCGCGGCATCCTGGTCAAGGCGGACGGTGAGCTGGAGCCGCTGGCGGTGGCCAAGCTGCTGAAGGCGATCGCACTGCGCGAGGCGCCTGGGCTGGTCATCCTCGGCAAGCAGGCGATCGACGACGACAGCAACCAGACCGGCCAGATGCTGGCCGCCCTGCTCGGCTGGCCGCAGGGCACCTTCGCCTCCAGGCTGGTCGTGCAGGACGACGGAATCGAGGTGACGCGCGAGGTCGACGGCGGGCTGGAGACGCTGAAGCTGACCCGGCCGGCGATCGTCACCACCGACCTGCGGCTGAACGAGCCGCGCTATGCCTCGCTGCCCAGCATCATGAAGGCGAAGCGCAAGCCGATCGAGGAGCTGACTCCGGAGGAGCTCGGCGTCGACGTCACCCCGCGGCTGACCACGCTCAAGGTGGTCGAGCCGGCGAAGCGGCAGGCCGGCGTCAAGGTCGCCACCGTCGCCGAGCTGATCGACAAGCTGCGCAACGAAGCCAAGGTGCTGCCATGACCGTCCTCGTCATCGCCGAGCACGAGGCCGGCGCGCTCAAGGCGGCGACCCTGAACACGATCACCGCCGCCCGCCAGCTCGGCGCGGTCGACATCCTGGTCGCGGGCCAGGACTGCCGGGCCGCCGCGGACGCCGCCGCCCGCGTCGAGGGCGTCGGCACGGTCCAGGTCGCCGACGCCGCCCTCTACGCCCACAGCCTCGCCGAGCCGTTGGCGCCGCTGGTGGCCGGGCTGGCCGAGGGCTACAGCCATGTCCTCGCGCCGGCGACGAGCTTCGGCAAGAACCTGTTGCCGCGCGTCGCCGCCCTGCTCGACGTGCAGCAGATTTCCGACATCGTCGCGGTCGTCGACGCCGACACCTTCGTCCGCCCGATCTATGCCGGCAATGCGCTGGCGACGGTGAAGTCGCACGACGCCAGGAAGCTGATCACGGTCCGCACCACCGCCTTCGACCCGGCGGCCGCGGACGGCGGTTCGGCGACGATCGCCGCGCTGCCGGCCGGCGAGGACCCTGGCCTCTCAAGCTTCCTCGGCGAGGCGCTGAGCGAAAGCGCGCGGCCCGAGCTGACCTCGGCCCGGGTCGTCATCTCCGGCGGCCGCGGGCTCGGCTCGCAGGAGAACTTCGTGCTGATCGAGGCGGTGGCCGACAGGCTGGGTGCCGCCGTCGGCGCCAGCCGGGCCGCGGTCGACGCCGGCTATGCGCCGAACGACTGGCAGGTCGGCCAGACCGGCAAGGTGGTGGCGCCGGAGCTGTACATCGCCGTCGGCATCTCCGGCGCGATCCAGCACCTCGCCGGCATGAAGGACAGCAAGGTCATCGTCGCCATCAACAAGGACGAGGACGCTCCGATCTTCCAGGTCGCCGACTACGGGCTGGTCGGCGACCTGTTCCAGATCCTGCCCGAACTGAAGCAGGCGCTCGGCGGCTAGGATGGCCGCCCCACGTTGAACGGCATGCACGTCACATACGGGAATACCGACATGGTCTCGAAACTCGCAGTCATTGGCGCCGGTCAGATGGGCAGCGGCATCGCTCACACCGCTGCACTGTGCGGCGTCGAGGTGATCCTCAACGACGTCAGTCAGGAACGGCTGGACAAGGCGCTGGCCGATATCGCCCGCGGCATGGGCCGTCAGGTCGCCAAGGGCCGGCTGTCCGAGGAGGACCGCGACGCGGCGATGGGCCGGATCAGCGCCTCGCTCGACCTCGCCGCCATCGCCGGCGTGGACATGGCGATCGAGGCGGCGACCGAGAAGGAGGAGTTGAAGCGCGACATCTTCGCCCGAGTCTGCAAGGTGCTGCCGCCGGAGGTGATCATCGCCTCGAACACCTCGTCGATCCCGATCACCCGGCTTGCCGCCGCCACCGACCGGCCGGCGAAGTTCATCGGCATGCACTTCATGAACCCGGTGCCGGTGATGCAGCTGGTGGAGGTGATCCGGGGGCTCGCCACGGACGAGGCAACCTATCAGACCGTGATCGAGCTCGCCGCCCGCATGGGCAAGACCGCCGCCACCGCCGAGGATTTCCCGGCCTTCATCGTCAACCGCATCCTGCTGCCGATGATCAACGAGGCGGTCTACACGCTCTATGAGGGCGTCGGCTCGGTGGAAAGCATCGACACCTGCCTGAAACTCGGCGCCAACCACCCGATGGGCCCGCTGGAACTGGCCGACTTCATCGGGCTCGACACCTGCCTCGC
>JBHJOG010000172.1:0-4199 GCA_050329975.1 Alphaproteobacteria bacterium
GCCGAGACCCTCGGTCTGCACTATGTGGCGGCCGGTTCGCTGCCGATCAGGCGGCGCCGTTGCGGGCGCGGATTCGTCTACCTCGACGGCAAGGGGCGGCGGCTGACCGATGCTGCGACGCTGGCGCGTATCCGCTCCCTGGTTCTCCCGCCCGCCTACACCGACGTCCGGATCTCCGACGACGCGCATGCGCATCTGCAGGCGACGGGCCTGGATGAGGCAGGCCGGCTGCAATATCGCTACCATCCCGGATGGGAAGCGGTCCGCGAGCAGGAAAAGCTCGATCGGCTGGTCCTGCTGTCGCGGTCGATCTCGCGCATTCGGGCGCGACTGGCGCGCGACCTCGAGGCACCGACCGGCTCCAAGACGCTGGCGCTCGCCGCCGTCGTGCTGACGATCGACCAGACCCATATCCGCATCGGCTGCGAGGACTATGTCCACTCCGGCCGCAGCCGCGGCGCGGCGACTCTGCTGAAGCATCAGGTGCGGGTCGGTGGCGACAGCGTCCAGTTCGCGTTTCGCGGCAAGGGCGGTCATCCTTTCGATTGTGCGGTGGTGTCGCCGCCGCTGGCGAGAACGGTCGCCGGCCTCCAGTCGCTTCCCGGCCGGCGGCTGTTCCAGTATCGGGACGATAAAGGAAGGCTCTACCGCGTCTCCTCGGCCGACGTGAACGCCTATCTGCGCCAGATCGCCAAGGCTCCGGTGAGCGCGAAGGATTTCCGCGCCCTGGCCGCCAACGCCCAGGCCTGCAACAGCCTGGCGAAGCTGGAGCCGGCGGGATCGGAGGCGGGGCGCCGCCGGCAGGTTGCCGGGGTGATCCGGGATGTGGCCACGATGCTCGGCAACACGCCCGCCGTCGCCCGCAAGAGCTATGTCCACCACCGGGTCGTCGAGGCCTTCCTCTGCGGCGCGCTGTCCGGGCTGCAGGTGCGGGTCACCGGGCGGCGGCGCAGGGGCGAGGCCCTGCTCGACGCGCTGCTCGGGGCGGACGTGCCTGGAGGGGTTCAGCCCGGGAAAGCGTCGCGCGCGACATAGTCCGTCGCCATCAGTAGCAGGAGCAGGAAGATCCAGAGCATGGCACCCAGAGCCGCCAGGCGGATCAGGCCGGACTCGTGGCGCAGGTGCATGAAATACCAGGCGACGAGAGCGGCCTTGACGACGGCGATCCCCATGTTCAGGGCCGGCGAGAGGGCTCCCAATGGCACGAAGCTGAGTCCGACGGCGACGGCGAGCAGTGCCACCAGCACCAGCCACACCAGGACCAAACGTCCGATTTCCCGTGTCATCCCCGTCACCGCGCCAGGTACAGGGCCGGGAACAGGAACACCCAGACGATGTCGACCAGGTGCCAGTAGAGCCCGGCGATTTCGACTGTCGCGAACTGCCGCGGCAGCCGCACGCGGTCAAAGGCGAGCCCGAGCGCCAGGCCGGAGAGCATCGCCAGGCCGACCAGCATGTGCACCGCGTGGAGGCCGGTCGCGACCAGGTAGAGGTTGATGTAGAGCACCTCGGCCGGCTGCAGGTCGGGCGCGCGATCGCCGAGCCCGGGGATCAGGCCCTGTGCGTACTCCTCGTAATACTCCACCGCCTTGATGGCGAGGAACACGAGGCCGAGGCCGACAGCAGCGGCGAGACCGCCCGCGGCCCAGCGGCGCCTGCACGCCTTTGCAGCCTCGACCGCACAGGCGACGGCCAGGCTCGAGGTCAGCAGGATGACGGTATTGGCGGCGCCGAGCCACAGGTTGAAGCGCTGGGAGGCGAGGGCGGTCTCGTCGCCGTGGAGGATTCTTGCGACCATCAGCGCCGCGAACAGCCCGCCGAACAGCATGACCTCTGTCGCCAGGAACAGGTACATGCCCATGCGGGCGGTCGCGCGCGCGTAGTCGACGTCGGACGGGGGTTCGCGCGTGTCGGTCATCGCACCTCGCCTTCGACCGGATAGTCGTAGGCCGGGGTGCGGACGACCGGCGTCGCGGCGAAGTTCTCCTTCGGCGGGGGAGACGGCACCGTCCACTCCAGGCCCTTGGCATCCCACGGGTTCGGCTCCGCCCGGCGTCCCCGCAGCAGGGAATGGCCGAGGTAGACCAGCGGCAGCGCATAGGCGACGGCGAGCAGCCCGGCGCCGGCCGAGGAGAAGATGTTCAGCACCTGGAACCCGGGGTCATAGACGTGGTAGCGCCGCGGCATGCCCAGGTAGCCGAGCAGGAATTGCGGAAAGAAGGTCAGGTTGAAGCCGGCGAAGATCAGGATTGCGGTGATCCGGCCCCAGATCTCGGCATAGTGGCGGCCGGTCATCTTCGGCCACCAGAAGTGCAGCGCACCGAAATAGGCGCTGACCGAGCCGCCGACCATGATGTAGTGGAAATGCGCGACGACGAAATAGGTGTCGTGCACATGCACGTCGATGGCGAGCAGGGCGAGCATCAGGCCGGTCACGCCGCCGACCACGAACAGCCCGATGAAGCTGGCGGCGAACAGGAAGGCGGTGTCGATGCGGATCCGGCCCTTATGCAGGGTCGCGATCCAGTTGTAGACCTTGATCGCCGAGGGAACCGCCACCACCAGGCTGAGCACGGAAAAGACGGCGCTGGCGTACATCGACTGGCCGGAGACGAACATGTGGTGTCCCCAGACCAGGAAGCCGACGACCGCGATGGCGAGGCTGGCGAAGGCGACGAACCAGTAGCCGAAGATCCGCTTCTGCGCCGCGGCGGCGACCAGCTCGCTGACCACCCCGAGCGCAGGCAGGATCATGATGTAGACCGCCGGATGGCTGTAGAACCAGAACAGGTGCTGGAACAGCAGTGGGTCGCCGCCCAGCGCCGGATCGAAGATGCCGATGCCGAGCACGCGCTCGAGGACGATCAGCAGCAGCACGGTGGTCAGCACCGGCGTCGCCAGGACCAGGACCAGCGAGGTCGCGTACATCGACCAGACGAACAGCGGCAGCCGCCCCCAGGTCATCCCCGGCGCGCGCAACCTGTGGATGGTGACGATGAAATTCAGTCCGGTCATGATCGAGGAGAAGCCGACGATGAACACCGCAGCCGCGGCGGCGACCACCTCGCCGTTGGCGAACATGGTCGACAGCGGCGTGTAGAAGGTCCAGCCGGTATCGACGCCGCCAGCGATCAGGGCATAGAGCGTGAACAGCCCGCCCAGCATGTAGACGTACCAGCTGGCGAGGTTGATCCGCGGGAAGGCGAGGTCCTTGGCGCCGATCATCAGCGGAAGCAGGAAGTTGCCGAACACGCTCGGGATCGACGGGATCAGGAAGAACCAGACCATGATCACGCCATGGAGGGTGAAGGCGCGGTTGTAGCCTTCGCTGGTGAGCAGATCGCCCTCCGGCGTCACCAGGTCGAGCCGCATCAGCCCGGCGGCCGCGCCGCCGATGAAGAAGAACAGCGTGATCGCCATCAGATACAGCAGCGCGATCCGCTTGTGGTCGGTGGTCAGCAGCCAGGACCGCAGGCTGCGCCCGTGCTCCAGATAGTTGCGTGCCGGCAGCGCCGGGTGGCCGGGCTGGTCGAGCGCGCTCATGGGGCTTCTCCGGGTCCGCGCGTGCCCAGCGACTTGATGTAGGCGACGAGGCGCAGCATCTCGTCCTCCGCGATCAGTCCGTCAAAGGTCGGCATGATCGGCTCGTAGCCGGCGGCAATGTGGAGGTTGGGCAGCAGGATGCTGTCGCGGATGTACTGCTCGTCGGCGGTCACCACCCGGCCGTCGGCCAGCGGCGCCGGGCTGCCGAACAGGCCGCGGAGGTCCGGCGCCCGGATCGGTCCACCCGGCTCGTGGCAGCCGCTGCAGCCGAAGCTGCGGTACAGGTCTTCGCCCTGTGCGGCCAGCGAGGGTCCGGCATCGCGCGCCTGCAGCCAGTCGGCATAGGCCTCCGGCGTCATCACGATCAGCCGCCCGCCCATCACCGAGTGGTCGGTGCCGCAGAACTCGGCGCAGGCGAGGGCATAGGTGCCGGGCGTGTCGGCATTGAACCAGAGCGTCGTGTAGCGGCCGGGCAGCACGTCCTGCTTCAGGCGCAGGGCGGGGACATAGAGGCTGTGGATCACGTCCTCCGACGTCATCGTCAGCACGATGTCCTCGCCGGCGGGCAGGTGCAGGTCGTTGATCTCGCTCTGGCCGCCGGGATGCTCGAACTTCCACATCCACTGCCTGGCCAGCACCGCGATCTCGATCGCGCC
>JBHJOG010000173.1:0-8685 GCA_050329975.1 Alphaproteobacteria bacterium
GAAGTCGACGTCGAGCCGCTTGACGCCGTGTCTGAGCGATCGGTTCAAGGATTGTGCGGGGGTAAGAGGCGCATGGATGCTGCCCCTCACTGCCCCGTCGAGTCATTGGATGCGCTGCAAGGCGCTACCGATAGTCGGAGATCCAGTCGAAGGTGATCGTCTGGCCCGCGTAGCCGGTGGCGTTGAACTGGTAGGTGCCGACGAACCGCAGCCGGCCGATGCCCTCTGTCCGGTGGAAGTACCATGTCACCGTGTGGGGGCCGGCCGGATGCTCGTCACAGACCACGTCACCCCGCCGCGTGGTGACATACCTCGGATCACCCGGTTGGAAGTGCATGCCCTTGTTGACGCCGCTCGCCGAGTTCCGCAGGCAGACCCTGACCTTGTTCGGGTCCTGCGAGTTGCCTCCGGAAACGATGCGGATCTGGTCGCCCGGGTTGCTTGTCCCGAAAGTGGCATCGATCGGCGGCGCAACCGGGGGCTGCTGCACCGGTGCGGGACCGCCGACGCCGCCGGGGTTGCTTGGTTGCCCGGGTTGGGCGGGCGGCATCGCGATACAGGCGCCAAGCATTCCGGTGACGGCAACCGCGGCGACGGCCAGGGCCTTGCGACGGATCTGAGCATTGAACATTACGTCATCCTTCTGATTTGAGCTGCCGCACCAGCGCGGCCGTTCAGTGGCCGCAGGTTACGAAACAAGGTCCGCCCACCCCATGGGGTCGACACCCCATTCTAACCAGAATCCTTTCCGCGGCGATCCTCAATGTCGGCGTCGGCGGAATGAATATAGGCAATCAGGGCCAAGGCATTGTCGCTGGCCCAACTATCATCCTGATCGAGAGGGGGCCCTGGGACATCACGGGGATACACGGTGGGTGAGGTCGATTATTCAAGTCAGCACTTGCGGCCTTGCCCCGTGATCTGCTCATTGCGCGCCATAACAGAGCGGGGGGACCAGCGAAACTCAGTCGCCAGGTGCTCGGCGTGGAGACGCCCCATTCTCTTGCCCATGCGGGGACGCCCCGTCGCCTGCCAGCGACGATGTCGTGCAGCCGAAGCTCCTCCGAGGCAGCTGGCCGGCTACGAGCGTCGTTGCGCTCGCGACCTCGGGACTGGCTACATGGCCGCCGGCTCCTGCTGAGCGGCCCAATGCAGCGGCGCCAGCGCCTTCACCGCCGGTCGCCAGACGCTGTGGAAGCGGGCGGCGTAGAGGGCGCGCCACTCGGGGACCGGCGCGATCTGCTGGACGGTGCGCGGGACGGTGGCGAGCGCTTCGTCGAGAGTCCGGTAGACGCCGGCGGCAAGCCCGGCGAACAGGGCGGCGCCGAGGCTGACCGCCTCCTCGACTTCGACCACGTCCAGCGTGCGGTCGTAGACCGTGGCCTTGATCTTCAGCAGGAGTTCGTTCTTGGCGCCGCCGCCGATGATCCTGATCCGCGGGTCGCGAGGCGCACCGGCTATGGCGGTCATCGCGTCCTTCAGGTTCCTGAGGTCGTAGGCGATCCCTTCCAGCAGGGCGCGGTAGAGGACCGAGGGACTGGCGTCGGTGTTCAGCCCGATGAAGGCGCCACGCGAGCGGGCGTCCTGGTCCGGCGGCGTGCCGAGACGCAGATGGGGCAGGAAATGGGCGCCGAGACTGCCCGGCGGCACCGCAGCCGCCCCCTCGTTCAGAGAGTCGTAGCTGGCATTGCCGGCAAAGGCGCCGCGGAACCACTCGACGGCGGCGCCGCAGGTGTAGAGGCCACCAAGGGCGAAATACATCGGCCGGTCGACGACGAACACGCCCTGCTCGAAGCCCTGAGCGACGATCGCCGGGTCGGTGAACGGGCGGTCGAGGGCGAGCAGGCAGGCTTCCGAAGTGCCGAGCGAGTCGATCAGCGTGTCGGGCTCGAAGGCGCCGACCGCCAGCCCGCCCAGGGGATGGTCGTGGCCGCCGACGCCGACGATGCAGCTTTCCGGCAGCCCGGTCGCAGCTGCCACCTCGGGCAGGATCCGGCCGAGTCTGGCGCCCGACGGCAGCAGCTGCTGGAACTGGTGGCGGGGAATGCCGGCGGCATCGATCAGGTCGTCGGCCCAGTCCAGCGTGTGCAGGTCGAGCGCGAGTTGGCGCGAGGCGATGCTGAAGTCGGTGATCACCTCCCCCGACAGCTTGTAGGTGAGGAAGTCGGCGACCGTCAGCCAGTGGGCGGTGCGGGCGAAGGCATCCGGGTCGGTGCGCTTGAACCACATCTGCTTGAGCAGGCCGGCGATCGGGTCGACCCGCATGCCGAGCCGGAGCGTCAGCTGGTCGGGATCGAACATCTCCCGCAGCTGCATCTCCTCCGCTTTCGCCCGCTTGTCGTACCAGCCGATGGCGCGCGCAGTCGGGCGGCCATGGGCGTCGAGGCCGATGCCGGTCTCGCCGACGCTCGAGGTGGCGACGCCGGCAATCCGCGACGGATCCTCGACCTGCGCCACGGCCGCCCGGACGGCGGCGACGGTGCCGGCCCACAGCGAGTCGGAGTCGTACTCGACCCAGCCGGGGTTGGGCACGTGCATCGGGGTCGGCGTCGAGCCCTCCGCCACCTTGCGACCCGAGGCAGCGAAGATCAGCGCGCGGACACGGGTGGTGCCTGCATCGATGCCCATCAGCAGGGGCTCGGCGACGGTGTTCAACGGCCTGTATCCATCAACGGCGTCACCCCTCTTGCACCTAAGTGAAACTCCATTTGTAACTGCGAGGATACAACAGTACGTTGCGCCCGCCACCATCGCCATGAACCGGCCGAGCGTGCATAGTTTCGCGCATGGCCCGGACGATCGCCGCCGCCCCTCTTGGCGGGGCAGATATCGGACCCCTATCCGTCACGCAAGAACAGACCCTGGAGAAACCTGCCGATGACCTCGCTGAACCTGAAGCTCGCCAACATCCGCGCCGGCCGCTACACACCCGACGACTTCATCATCGCCGACGCCAAGGACGGCGACATGGGCTTCGGCCGCTGGGCGCCGGGACCGGATCCGAGCGGCAACGGGATGAAGAACCGCGCCCAGTACCTGGCGGCGATGGAGGAGATGTCGGAGAGCGGGCTGATCGACATCCTGCTCTGCTCGGCCTCGACCTGCGAGATCCTGACCCAGCGCGGCCTGTTCAACCGCACCGGGGTGACCCCGGCGGTCCGGCTCAACGATTCGACCTGCATCTGGACCCATCGCGGCGGCACCTACCGCGACACGCCGTCGCGGCCGTTCCGCACCGCAGAGATCTCGCGGGCGCGGCCGTTCGCCGAACTCGGGCTCTACTCCATCACCTTCTCCAACGATGTCGAGCGCGACCTGGAGACGCTGGAGGCCTATCGCGACTTCCGGCTCGAGGCTGCACAGCACGGCATGAAGTACTTCCTGGAAGTGTTCAACCCGAACTTCGACATCGGCCTGGTCGACGGCGTCGACATCGGCACCTTCGCCAACGACTTCATCGTCCGCAGCCTCGCCGGCGTCACCTCGGCCGACTACCCGTTGTTCCTGAAGGCGGTCTACAACGGCCCGGCGGCACTCGAGGAACTGTCGTCCTACGACCCGGAGCGGCTGATCATCGGCATCCTGGGTGGCGGCAAGGGCACGACCCGCGACACCTTCGAGCTGGTCCACCAGACCCAGAAATACGGCGGCCGGGTCGCGCTGTTCGGCCGCAAGATCAACCTTGCGGTGGCGCCGGTGCCGCTGGTGCGCCTGATGCGCGAGGTGATCGCCGGCTCGGTGGATACCAAGGAGGCGGTTTCCGCCTATCACGGCGAGATCGAGAAGTTGGGCCTGCGCCCGGAACGCCCGCTGGCCGACGACCAGCAGATCACCGAGAGCATCCTGAAGGGTTGACGCTTCCCGTAGGCGCCGATGGCCGGACTGTCCGGCCGTCGGCGTCCACGCCTTCCGGATGGCGCGCAAAAACGTTTCGGAGCCGCGGCGACTGGCTCTATGATGCAGCCATGAGGCGCGAGACGGGACACATCGTCCGCGCTGCGACGCGCAGCATCCGGGAGGAGCGCCGATGCGCCTGAGCCAGGCTCAGCTCGAGCAGTATTTCGAGGACGGGTTCCTCATCGTCGAGGACGTGTTTGCGCCCGGCGACCTGCAGCCGGCGATGGACGACATCGCCGACCTGGTCGACCTGTTCGCCGAGCGGCTCTACGCCGCAGGCCGGATCCGGGACAAGCATGAGGACAAGGACTTCCACCACCGGCTGGCGGCGATCGAGAAGGAGCACCCGGAAACCTCGGTGCTGATCCACCAGTACAGCGTGCTGCCGCGGGCGCTGGCCGAGCTGTGGTCGTGCGACGCGCTGGTCGAGATGATCTCCCAGATCGTCGGCCCCGACATCGCCGGCCATCCGATCTGGAACATCCGCTCGAAGACCCCGCAGACCCGGCGGATGACGGTGCCTTGGCACCAGGACACTGCCTATCTGCTGCAGGGCGCCGAGACCACGCTGCAGCCGACCGCCTGGATCCCGTTCGAGGATATCGACCGCGAGATCGGTGCGCTGCAGGTGATCCGCGGCGGCCACAAGCCGGGCCAGGTCTACGAGCACTACAAGGAGCGTTCGGTCGGGCACGCCAAGAGCTGGTACCTGTTCATTCCCGAGGGCGACCTGCCGGCGGACCGGATCGTCACCTGCGAGATGAAGCTCGGCTCGGTGCTGCTGCTCAACCAGCTGATCCCGCACCGCAGCCTGGAGAACTTCTCCGACAAGGTGCGCTGGAGCGTCGACCTGCGCTGGCAGGACCCGAAACTGCCGACCGGCGTCGAGGGCCACAGCGAGCCGATCGTCATGCGCAAGGCGAGCGATCCGGACTGGCGGCCGGACTGGGACGCCTGGGTCGCCGCCGAGATCGAACGGCAGAAGGTCTGGCGCGGCCGCGCCGGCGGCGGCGAGTTCAACCTGGACATCGATGGCGGCTGGCTGGAGCGCTGGCAGCAGCCGGTGCCCCAGGGCGCGCGGATCGAATAGGAGGACGTCATGGAGCAGGCCATCGCGATGCCGAACGCAGGCTCGATCGACGTCGAGGCGATCGTCGACGAACTGATGCACGGCAAGGGCTACTACGTGCTGGAGGGCGCCTTCGATGCAGCCACCGTGGCCGAGGCCAGGCAACGGATCGTGGAGCTCACCGATGTCCGCCCGCCCGAGATCGCCCAGTCCGACGCGCTCGCCGTGCTCGCCGCCACCGATCACGTCTGGAACCTGGTCGACAAGGGTGCGGTGTTCGAGCGTATGGTCCAGCACCCGACGGTGCTGGCGGTGTTCTCGCAGATCCTCGGCAGCGAGCTGAAGCTCGGCTCCTTCGCCGCCAGGATCCAGACGCCCGGCGCAAAGGCCCAGCTGCCGCACGTGGACTATCCCTATTGGGACCTCTACGACCGCTCGACGTTCCCGCGCGACATTGGCGCCGGCTTCTACATGAACTGCCAGGTGACGATCATGCTCGACGATTTCACGGTCGAGAACGGCGCTACCATGGTGGCCCCGGGAACCCAGGTGCTCGGCCGGTTCCCGGACCAGGAGAGCTTCGACGAGAAGATGATCCAGACCACCGGCAAGGCCGGGTCGGCGATGCTGATGACCGGGCTGCTGTGGCATGGAGCGGGCCACAACCGCAGCGACCGGGAACGGGTCGGCATCCTCGGCCAGTACCTGCCGAAGTTCGTCAAGCCGATGGAAGACCAGCTGAAGAGCGTCAGCCCGGCCGTGATCGAGCGGGCCACGCCGACGCTGCGCGCCCTGCTCGGCGTCGACTATCCCTATCCGCAGGTGCTGGATACCGCCCGGGCCGCAGCCTACTGAGGCGTCCGCAGGCGGGTGCGGCCCCCGGTGGGATCTGCTACAACGGGAATCGTTCTCTGCCGGAAGGGAAAGGCCGATGGGCATTCCGATCCTGCATCCGATCCGGGCGATGCTGGCCTGCGCGCTGGCGGCGTCACCGGCGGCAGCCCAGGAGCCCGATGGCGCCGGGGCCGTCGGGCGATCGGCGATGATCCAGACCATCCGCGACCATGCCCGTTACGCAATGGCGGCGATCGAGGGCGACGGCATCGATCCGGCCGTCCTGGCGGTGATGGAACAGGTGCCGCGGCACGAGTTCGTGCCGGCGGAATGGCAGCAGGCGGCCTATAGCGACCGGCCGCTTCCGATCGGCCACGGCCAGACCATCTCGCAGCCTTTCATCGTCGCGCTGATGACCGACCTGCTCGACGTTGCGCCCGGCGACGTGGTGCTGGAGATCGGCACCGGCTCCGGCTATCAGGCAGCGGTGCTGTCCCCGCTGGTGCAGGCGGTCTACACCATCGAGATCGTGCCGGAACTCGGCGAGACGGCGGCCGAACGGCTTGCGGCGCTCGGGTTCGGCAACGTGGAGGTACGGATCGGCGACGGCTATTACGGCTGGCCGGAGCATGGGCCGTTCGACGCCATCGCCGTCACCGCGGCGGCGAGCCATGTGCCGCCGCCGCTGATCGAGCAGTTGAAGCCGGGCGGGCGGATGGTGATCCCGGTCGGCAACCCGTTCATGACCCAGCAGCTGATGCTGGTGGAGAAGCAGCCCGACGGCGGCGTCTCTACCCGGCAGCTGCTGCCGGTCCGCTTCGTGCCCCTGGTCGGCGGCGAGGACGGGTGACGTTCCTGCTGCCGGTCGCGCTGATCTCGGCGGCGGTCCTGGCCTACGAAGTGCTGCTGATCCGGCTGTTCGCCATCGTGCAGTGGCATCAGTTCGCGGCGATGGCGATCAGCATCGCGCTGCTCGGCTTCGGGGCCAGCGGAACCTTCCTCACCTTCGCGCGGAAGCGCCTGCTTCGGCACTATCCGGTCGCCTTCGCCACCTCGGCTGCGCTGTTCGCCGTCACTGCCGTCGCCGGTTTCGCGGTGGCGGCCCGACTGCCGTTCAACGCGCTGGAGGTGGTCTGGGACCCCGGCCAGCTGCTGTGGCTGGCAGCCGAATATGCCGTGCTGGTTCCGCCGTTCTTTTTCGGCGGTACCTGCATCGGGCTCGCCTTCGCCCGCGCGCCCGGCCGGATCGGCAGGATCTACGCGTTCGATCTGGTGGGCGCCGGGATCGGCGCGATCGGCGTCGTCGGGCTCCTGTTCCTGGTGTTCCCTGGCACGGCGCTGCAGCTGACCGCGGCGCTGGGGATGACGGCGGCGGCCCTGGCGGCGGCGGAGGCGGCGGCTGGACGACGACGCTGGCCGCTCGCCGGCGGACTCGCCGTTGCGGCCGTGGCGCTGGCAACCGTGCTGCCGGCCGGTTGGACCGACCCGCGACCGCACATCTCGCAGTACAAGAGCCTGATGGCCGCGCTGCGCGTGCCCCAGGCCCGGATCATCGCCGAGCGGTCCAGCCCGCTCGGGATGCTGGCCTTGGTCGAGAGCCCGGCGATCCCGTTCCGCCATGCGCCCGGGCTGAGCCTCGGCAATCTGCAGGAGCCGCCGGCGCAGCTGGGCGTGTTCACCGATGGCGGCGGGCCGACACCGATCACCGCCTTCAACGGCGACCCGGCGACCATCGCCTATCTCGACTGGACCACCGCAGCACTTCCCTATCACCTGCGCGCGGGGCCGCGGGTGCTGGTGCTGGGGGCCGGCGGCGGCGATCCGGTGCTGCTCGCACTGCTGCAGCGGGCCGCCTCGATCGACGCGGTCGAGGTCGACCGGCAGCTGATCGAGCTGGTCTCTCGCGACTTCGCCGCCTTCTCCGGCAACCTGTTCCACCGGCCGGACATACGGCTGCACGCCGGCGAGGCGCGCAGCTTCGTCGCCGGCACCGACAGGCGCTGGGACGTGATCCAGCTGGCGCCGCTGGACAGCTTCGGTTCGGGCGCCGGCGGCATCCAGGGCATCAACGCCGGCACGCTCTATACGGTGGAGGCGATCGGCGCCTACCTGGATGGCCTGGCGCCGGACGGCGTGCTGGCGCTGACCCGCTGGCTCCGGCTGCCGCCGCGCGAGAGTGTGAAACTGTTCGCCACCGCAATCGCAGCGCTCGAGGCGCGAGGGGTGAGCGATCCCGGCCGGCACCTGGCGCTGATTCGCAGCTGGGACGCGGCCACCCTGCTGGTCGGCAAGGACCCGCTCGCCGAGGCGGACGTCGCCGCGGTGCGCGCTTTCGCTGCCGACCGCTCCTTCGACATCGCCTGGCTGCCCGGGGTGACGGCGGACGAGGTCAACCGCTACAATCTCCTGGAGCGGCCGTACCTGCACGAGGGTGCAGTCGCGTTGCTGGGGCCGGAGCGGGACGATTTCATCGACCGCTACAAGTTCGCGATCGCCCCGGCGACCGACGACCGGCCCTATTATTTCGACATGTTCCGCTGGCGCGCGCTGCCCGAGTTGCTGGCGTTGCCGGGACAAGGCGGGGCGGCGCTGCTCGACCTCGGCTACCTGATCCTGCTGGCGACCCTGGTCCAGGCCACCATCCTGAGCGCCGTGCTGATCCTGCTGCCGCTGCGGCTGGGACGCCGGCCGCTGGGCCGGGAGGTGCCCAAGCTGCGGCCGGCGCTCTATTTCCTGGCGCTCGGCCTCGGCTTCCTGTTCATCGAGATCGCATTCATCCAGCGCTTCACCCTTTTCCTCGGCCATCCGCTCTCGGCAGTCGCAGTGGCACTGGCGGGATTCCTGGTCTTCGCGGGGCTCGGCAGCGCCGCCGCCGACTGGTGGCG
>JBHJOG010000174.1:0-3870 GCA_050329975.1 Alphaproteobacteria bacterium
CGCCGCCGCCAGCGTCAGGACCAGCGCCAGCCGACGCGGCCATCCACGGTGACGCCACCTGCCGATCATCCCCGGCCTCCGCAATGCCCGGAGCCACAGCTAACAGACCGTCGGCGGCCGCGCAAACTCCAGTATCGCCGGCTGGGGTGCATTCCGGGCCAACCGGACGCGCTGCGGCGACCTGACAGAAGGGCGTGCAGTGATTTCCCGTCACCAGTTCAGGAGGCCGGCGTCACCACGTCAGTTGTCCAAAGTCAACAATCTAAATTTGTTCACTTTATGAACTCGTCTGCGGAACGCCGTGGCGATGCTGCCGCGCTTGCGCTTGCGCTCGCCCGCGGTCGGGGTCACAAATGCGGCTGCCGGTGGGGGGGTGGACAGTCGGGGTGCAGTCCCTGGCCGGGCAAGGGCAGAGGCGCATGGTCCGTGGATTGAGCTTCGGGCTGGACGAGACCGCGGTGATGCTACGCGAGACGGTGGCGGCCTTCGCCGCCGCCGCGGTGGCGCCGCGGGCCGCGGCGATCGACGCCGACAACGCCTTCCCGCGCGACCTGTGGCCGAAGCTCGGCGCGCTCGGCCTGCTCGGCATCACCGTCGAGGAGGCGGACGGCGGCGCGGGCATGGGCTACCTGCACCATGTCATCGCGATGGAGGAGCTGAGCCGTGCCTCGGCGTCGGTGGGGCTGAGCTACGGCGCACACAGCAACCTCTGCGTCAACCAGATCCGCCGCTTCGGCACGCCGGAACAGAAGGCGCGCTACCTGCCGGGCCTGATCTCCGGCGAGGCGCTCGGCGCGCTCGCCATGAGCGAGGCCGGTGCGGGATCCGACGTGGTGTCGATGCGGTGTCGTGCCGTTGCGCGCGGCAACGGATACGTCCTCGACGGCACCAAGATGTGGATCACCAACGGCCCGACGGCCGACGTGCTGGTGGTCTACGCCAAGACCGACCCCGCCGCGGCCAAGCGCGGCATCACCGCCTTCCTGATCGAGCGCGGCATGCCGGGATTCCGGCCCGCGCAGAAGCTGGACAAGCTGGGCATGCGCGGGTCGGACACCTGCGAGCTGGTGTTCGAGAACTGCGCGGTTCCGGCTGAGAACGTGCTCGGCGAGGTCGGCGGCGGGGTGCGCATCCTGATGAGCGGGCTCGACTATGAGCGGGTGGTGCTCGCCGGCGGCCCGCTCGGCATCATGCAGGCGGCGCTGGACCTGGTGCTGCCCTATGTCCACGACCGCAAGCAGTTCGACCAGCCGATCGGCGCGTTCCAGCTGATGCAGGGCAAACTCGCCGACATGTACGTAGCGCTGAACACGGCGCGCGCCTACGTCTACGCGGTGGCCGCCGCCTGCGACCGCGGCGAGGCGACCCGCAGGGACGCCGCCGGCTGCATCCTCTACGCCGCCGAGCAGGCGACCCAGGTGGCGCTGCAGGCAGTGCAGGCCCTCGGCGGCAACGGCTACATCAACGAGTTCCCCGCCGGCCGGCTGCTGCGCGACGCCAAGCTCTACGAGATCGGCGCCGGCACCTCCGAGATCCGCCGGATGCTGATCGGCCGCGAGCTGTTCGAGGAGAGCGCATGATGCCAAGCAGCCAGCCCCGGCTCGCCGGCCTTGTCGAGCCGCGGACGAAGGTCGCGATCGGGCTCACCGCCCGCCGTGACGTCGGAGCCGAGGCATGAGGCTGCCGATCACCTTCCACTTCGACTTCTCCAGCCCATACGGCTACCTCGCCGCCCAGCGCATCGACGCGCTCGCCGCCGAACACGGCGCTGTCGTCACCTGGCGCCCGCACCTGCTCGGCGCCGCCTTCAAGCTCACCGGGCAGACACCGCTGCTCGACCAGCCGCTCAAGGGCGACTACGCGCGCCGCGACCTCGCCCGCAGCGCGCGCCGGATCGGCGTGCCGTTCGCACTGCCCGAGCCCTTCCCTTTCTCCGGCGTCGCCTTGAGCCGCGCCTTCTACTGGCTCGAGCAGGCGCAAGGCCCCGACACCGCCAAGGCCTTCGCCCGGCGCGCCTATCACGCCATCTTCGGCGAGGCCCGCGACCTCTCGAAGCCGCCCGCGGTGGTGGATTTCCTAGCCGAAACCGGTGTCGAGCCCGCAGCGGCAGCGGCGGCCCTCGCCGACCCCGCGGTCAAGGAGCGCCTGCGCACCGAGGTCGACGGCGCGATCCAGCGCGGCGTCTTCGGCTCTCCCTATGTCCTCATCGGCGACGAGCCCTTCTGGGGCTACGACCGCCTCCCCGACATCGCCGCCTGGCAGGCGAAGGGTGGATGGTAGCGAGCCCTGGCCACTACGGCAGCTGATATTGAACGGGTTGAGCCTCGGTCTGTTCGTCGACAGCCATATGCGCCGGCGCAGCGATGACTCTCGCAACATAGTCCATCGCATCGATGAGCTGAAGGTCGGGCAGTTGACGCTGCATTGTCGCAATTATCTGGGACGTCTCCTGAGCCGAGAATTTCTTCAGCAAATGCGTCCTCATCAAATCGTGCAAAATATCCGTCGGGATCTCGCGGAGCGGGACGCGAAGCACTTGGTAAGCTCGCTCACCGAACTGTTCTTGGACGATCTCTCGATACGCTCTCTGGTTGGCGGTAAGGTCGGCTGCTCCAGTCTTTATTTCGTAAAGAACGCGATCCGGTACGCTGAACCCAAGACCGCTGACAAACCTTCCGACAGCCGACTGATCGGACTGAATGTCGACGAACGTCTGCCTCCCAGCTCTCGAGCCCGAATTGATATCGTGAGCGCTCTGAAGACTCAGACTGCGCGTGAAGGTGTTGAGACGACGTGCTGCGTACACTTCTCCCGCCTCTCCGATCGCCCGGTTTACCGCTGCACGCAGTCTTCCCAGGTCGCTGCGAGGTACGGTCCTCCAGATGTCGGCAGTGAACACGTCATTGAGCCTGTTCGGCACAGGAGGCTCCTTCATGCCGCGCCGGATGAACATTTGATCTACCCCTGGGATGCGCCAGAGCGTACGGACGATCGCCTTGGATGCCAGGTGCGCCAGCGTGCCGATCCCCGGCACCGCTCCGACAAAGTCGATAGCGGCGAGAAGGCTGAATATGGCGGCTTCGCTGTAATCTCCGCTCTCCATCGCATCGAACGCGGCGTGAGCGTTCTCCAACGCTTGGACTGCACTCAGGACATTCCCGGTGACCGGTGCGAACTCGAGGACGGCGTAAACGATCTCCCCGATCAGCGCCGTATTCGGCGAGCCACGGCTGTTCTCGATGGCCGCCATAGCCAGAAGCTTGGATGCCGCCTCCAGTTGGGTCCCACCCAGCTGGATCGCGTTACCCAGTTCCCCGACCGTCTCCAGCGCCTCCTCATAGGTCATGTCGGCTGAAAGGGAGGGCGGCAGCAGAGTGAGCAATGCCTCGGCGGCCTGATCGTCAGACACACCCCCTGCGTGCCATTGCGCAAGCACATCGAGAATGGGGGCGCCGCCGCCCACGGTGAGAAAGGTGTTGGCCAGATGTGACGGGAGTACGAAGAATGAGTCTCCACTCCAGCTTTCAAAGGTCGTGGTATGGTTCTCTGGATTCACCACGGCATCGATGCCCGTCGTGCGACGGAGCATCTCGGCCAAGAGTTCGGGTTCGGATTGTGTGGCGGTATCGATGGCCGCGGCGAGCCTGTCAGGCGACAATATCTCCAGGGCATATCTTTGCAGCTGCCCCGTTATTTCCGGATCAATCGACCCTGACGCAGCAAGGGCCGATGCTGGACCGATATAGTGCTGCATCAGGAAGTTATGCACCATGCCCAGGTGCTGCGAGACCGGGCCATATACTCCGCCGAGACCGGCCGTTTCCTCAATCAGAGCTTCCAGGTGGCCTGCTGCCGACTGGAATTCCTGTG
>JBHJOG010000175.1:0-32467 GCA_050329975.1 Alphaproteobacteria bacterium
AGCGGGTGCCGATGTCGCCATTCTCTACGAGAAGGCGCAGGACCGCGCCGAGAGCCTGCTTGGCGAGGTCCAGGCGCTCGGCCGCAGCCGCTCCTACATCCAGCAGGTCGATGTCGGCAGCTCCGCCGACGTGCAGCGGATGGCTGCGGAGGCGGAGCGGCGCTTCGGCACGGTCGACATCCTGGTCAACAACGCCGGCATCGCCCACAACGCACCGGCGGAGGATCTGGCCGAGGCCGACTGGGAGCGGATGATCCGGATCAACCTGACCTCGGTCTTCCTCTGCTGCCAGGCGGTGGGCCGCCTGATGATCCGCCAGCAGTCCGGCGTGATCGTCAACGTCGGCTCGCTGTCGGCCAGGATCGTCAACTTCCCGCAGAAGCAGGCGCACTACAACGCGGCCAAGGCGGGTGTCCACATGTTCTCGAAGTGCCTGGCGGTGGAGTGGGCGCCGCACGGCATCCGGGTCAACGTGCTGGTGCCCGGCTACATCCACACCGAGTTGGTCGATCCGTTCCTCGACAAGTACCCGCAGGACGCGGCGGAACACTGGCTGAAGCCATCGGTGCAGAACCGGTTCGGAGAGGCAGAGGAGCTGGCGGGCGCCGTGGTCTACCTGGCGTCGGATGCCTCGACCTTCATGACCGGCGAGGAGATGGTGATCGACGGCGGCTACACGCTGCGCTGACCCCAAGGGAGAGTGAACATGACGGACACCCAGCCGCCGCTGCTCGAGATGCGCGGCATCGTCAAGCACTTCGGCGGTCTGACCGCCGTGGCAGGCGTCGATCTCGAGATTCGGCCCGGCGAAGTGCTGGCGATCGTCGGCGACAACGGTGCAGGCAAGTCGACCCTGATCAAGATCCTGACCGGTGTCTACGGCCCGGACGAGGGCGAGATCCGGATGAACGGCCAACCGGTGCGGATCGGCAACCGGCGCGACGCGCGTGCGCTCGGCATCGAGGCCGTCTATCAGAACCTGGGCCTGGTCGATGCGCTCGATGCGCCGGGGAACGTCTTCCTTGGCCATGAGCTGAAGCGCTCGGTGCTCGGCGTGCGCATTCTCGACAACGGGAGGATGGCGGCCGAAGCGGCTCGGGTACTGAAGGACAATGTCGGGGTCGAGCTCGACAATCTGCACGAGCCAACGATCCACCTGTCCGGCGGTCAGCGGCAGGCGGTGGCCATCGCCCGGGCGATCTACCACGCCGACCTCAAGCTGCTGGTGATGGACGAACCGACAGCCTCGCTCGGACCCGAGGAGACCAGGAACACCCTCGCGCTTATCAGCAGACTCAAGGCGCAGGGCATGGCGCTGATCGTCATCAGCCACAATCTCGATCACGTGTTTGCCACCGCCGACCGGGTGATGGTGATGCGCGGCGGCCGCTGTTCCGGCATCCGCCACACCGCGCAGAGCACCAAACAGGATGTGCTCGGCCTCATCGTGTCGGAGGAGTTCGCGGCGGCCTGACCGGCCGCCACCACGCCGCATCGACGACTCACCGGAACAGCATCACCGGGATCAGGCACGACCGGATCATTTCGGCCGTGGTGCTGCCGATGATCAGGCGTCGGATGCGCGAATGCCCGTAGGCGCCCATGACCAGCAAGTCGATGCCCTCGGTTTCGACCATTCGGGAGATGGCCGTTTCCGGCTGTCCGGCGACGATGTCGGCCGTGACGTCGTAGCCGCGGTCGCGCAGCACGCTCGCCGCCCGCTCCAGCCCGAGGCGTCCCTCGTCCGTCTCGGGCCCGACCGACAGGATGCGGCAGGCAAGGCCGGCGAACAGGGAGCCGGCAGCGATGTGGCTGACCGCCTTCATCGCACTTGGCCCGCCATCGAACGCGATCAGGAACCGCGACACCGGCCTGAAGGCGCGCGACGCCACAAGAACCGGCTTTGACACCGCACGCACGATCCGCTCCAGGTTCGACCCCAGGTGCAGCCTGGCGAAGTCAGCCCCTTCGCCGCGCTTGCCGATAAGGATGAGATCGGCTTCTGCCTCGAGCGACTGGGCAATATCGATCAGGTCTCCCTGGCGCAGGCTGACTGCGACGTCAGCGACGCCGGCGTCCTGGAGCCGAGCCTTGGCGTCCTCCAGGATCAGGTGCCCGCGCTCGTAGGCGAGCTTGGCCTTCTGCGCATCCAGGTTGGCCACCTCCGCAAGGAAGGTGCCCCGCACGTCGATGTTGAGGCCGCCGCTGAAGTCGATGACGTTGCTCGAAACGTCGCGGCGGCCCAGCACGTGCACGACCTCGACCGAGGCATCGGTCCGTCCCGCGACCCAGGCCGCGTGATCGCAAACGCTTTGCGCGTAGCCCGAGCCGTCGATCAGGCCGATCAGTCTCGTCATCGTCACCCCCGCAAGCCGGGTCAGCGGCCGGCGTTCAGGTTCGCCGATCCTCCCCATCCAGGCCGAGCGCGCGCTGCCCAGCGTCGTGAACCGGCTTCAGCGCCGGATAGGCATGGGCGTAGACGTCGCGCAGCAACCGGTCATAGATGACCTGATCCTTCGAGTCAGGCATTATCCTGCTTTCGCCGCCGCGGGTTCGCTCGACGGCCTCGGCAAGGCCGCCATAGACGGCCGCGCCGATCCCGGCGAGCAGGGCCGCGCCCTTGGCCACGCTGTCCGGCAAGTCCACCAGCGTCACCGGCCGGCCCATCATTGCGGCCTTGATCCGCATGTATACCGCGTTACGGGTCAGCCCGCCGATGACCCTGACCTGTTCGATCGGCGTGGCAGGCGCCAGGGCCAGCATGCCCTCCGCGCAAAGGCGCGAGTCGGCGGCCAGTCCTTCCAGGAGCGCGCGGAACAGGCAGCCGCGGGTGACGTCTGTGCTGAGCCCGAAGAACGCGCCACGCGCCCGGCCGTCCGGGCGCGGCGGGGTCCCGAGGCGCAATTGCGGCAGGAATCCTGCGCCCAGGCTGCCCGGGGGCGCGGCAGCGGCCTCGGCAATCAGGGTCGCGTGGTCGGCACCCTCGGCCATCGCCTGGCGGAACCAGTCTATCGCCGCGCCGGCCGTGAACAACCCGGCGACGACGAACCAGACCGGCTCGTCGACAACGATCACGCCCTGGGAGTAGCCGGCCCGCCCGAGGGCCGGGTCCCTGCCCGGCTGCGCGATACCCATCATCACCGCTTCGGTGGTTCCGGTCGAGTTCAGCAGGACGCCGGGCCGCACCGCATCGGCGGCAAGCGCACCGACCACATGGTCGTGGCCGCCGACTGCCACCACGCAGCTTGGCGGCAGGCCTGACTCCGCCGCCGCCGCCGCAGTGATCGGTCCCAGCCGGGTGCCGCTGGCAGCCAACGGCGCCATCAGGGACGGGTCGACTTCCATCTCACCGAGTATCGTATCCGACCACTCGAGGCGCGCCAGATCGAGCGCGAACGTGCGGCAGGCCAGGCTGTGGTCGGTGGCCATCTCGCCACTCAGCTTCCAGGCGATGTAGTCGGCGGTGTTCAGCCAGCGCACCGTCCGCTGGTAGGCTTCAGCGCGGTGGTTCTTCAGCCACAGCAGCTTGCACAAACCGAAGATCGGCTCCGGCGCCAGCCCGGAGGTCGCAAACAGGCGCTCCTGTCCGATCCGCCCCACGATTTGCGCCAGTTCCGCCCGTGAGCGCTTGTCGAACCAGGCCACTGCCGGCGCCGTGGCGCGACCGGCCGCGTCCAGCGGCACAGCCGTCTCCGCCATGCTGGCGATCGAGATGCCGACGATCCGCTCGGGCCGGTCGACCTGGGCAAGCGCGCCGCGGATCGCGGCGACGCAGCCAGACCACAGCGTATCGGCGTCATATTCGGCCCATTCCGGCTGCGGATGCGCGATCGGGGTCGGCTCGCTGGCGACCGCCACCACGTGGCCGCTTGCATCGACGACGACTGCCTTGGTGTTGGTCGTCCCGGCGTCGACACCGATCAGCAGCGGTGAGTCGCTGTCACCGCACGTCCCCTCCATCAGTCCCTCCCGAGACCCACTACGCAACCTTGGCCCGCGCCAGCCGCGCCTCGGCCGCCGCCACGATGGCATCGACGGTGATGCCGAAATGGGTGAACAGCACCTCAGCCGGAGCCGAGGCGCCGAACGTGCTCATGCCGATGAAGATGCCGTCCCGTCCGATGTAGCGGTCCCAACCATGTCTTGCCGCCGCCTCGACGGCAATGGCGACCGGGGCCCGGTCGAGCACCGATCGTTGATAGGCCTCGTCCTGCTCCTCGAACAAGTCCAGGCAGGGCATCGAGACGACACGGGTGCCGATCCCCGCCGATTCCAGGCGCGAGCGCGCAGCCATCGCCAACCCGACCTCCGCCCCCGTCGCGAAGATGGCGGCCCGCGCCGTCCCCGTCGCCTCGGCCAGCACATAGGCGCCACGCCGCGATTGGTTGTCCGGCAGGTGGCTGCGGCGGACCAGTGGAACGGGCTGCCGGGACAATGCGATCACCGAGGGGCCGTGGCGGTGCTCCAGCGCGAGCTGCCAGCATTCGCCGACCTCGATCGCGTCGGCCGGACGGAACACCCGCAAGCCGGGGATTGCTCGCAACGCCGAGAGATGCTCGATCGGCTGGTGGGTCGGGCCGTCCTCGCCCAGGGCGAGCGAATCATGGGTCATGACGAAGATCACGCGCTGGCGCATCAGGGCGGCCAGGCGGATCGCCGGGCGGGCATAGTCGGTGAACACGAGGAATGTGCCGCCGAAGGGAATGATGCCTTCGTGCAGAGCCATCCCGTTCATCATGGCCGCCATGCCGTGCTCGCGTGCGCCGTAGTGCAGGTAGCCGCCGCGATAATCGCCCGGCGCGACGGCCGTGCGGCCGACGGTCAGCGTGTTGTTGGCCGGCGTCAGGTCCCCCGACCCGCCGAGCATCGAGGGGACGGCCGGCACCAGTCGCTCCAGTACATGGCCGGAGGCGAAGCGGGTCGCCTCGACACGGTTCTCGGCCAGCGCCCATCGCTTGTAGTCCGCAATGAGGTGGTCGAGCCCGGCCGGGAGGTCTCCGGCCAGCGCCGCCAGGAAGGCCTCGCGGCGGGCCGGCTCCGCGGCAGCGAGCCGTTGCCGCCAGCCCTGACGCACCGCAGCACCCGACTGGGCGAACCCTTCCCACGCCTGCTTGATGGCGTCCGGGATCTCGAAGGGCGGATGGTCCCATCCGAGGGCAGTGCGGGCGCCGGCGACCTCGTCGCTCCCGAGCGCCCCGGAATGCGCGGCAGCAGTGCCGGCCTTGGTCGGGGCGCTCCAACCGATGATCGTCCGACAGCGAATCAGCGTCGGCCGGTCGCCGTCGCGTGCGCGCGCCAGCGCTTCCGCCACCGCCTGGATATCGTGCCCGTCCACCGTTTCGACGCGCCAGCCATAGGACTCGAACCGCAGTGTCGCATCCTCGCTGTAGGACAGGTCGGTTCCGCCGTCGATGGTGATGCCGTTGTCGTCGTAGAGCACGATCAGGCGCGACAGCCGCAGATGGCCCGCAAGCGACGCCGCCTCGTGGCTGACACCCTCCATCAGGTCGCCGTCGCTGCACATCACATAGGTGCGATGGTCGACAAGGTCGTCGCCGAAGCGGGCCGCCAGCACCCGCTCGGCAAGCGCCATACCGACTGCGGTGGCGATGCCCTGGCCCAAAGGCCCCGTCGTCGTCTCGATCCCGTGCGCGCGATCGACCTCCGGATGCCCCGCCGCCAGCGAACCCAGGGTGCGGAACCGACGCAACGTCTCGATCCCGAATCCGGGATAGCCGGTGAGATGCAGCACGCTGTAGAGCAGCATCGAGCCGTGCCCCGCCGACAGCACGAATCGATCCCGATCCGGCCATTCCGGCTCTGCCGGATCGAACAGGAGGGCGGTGCCGAACAAGGCGACGGCGGTGTCAGCCATTCCCATCGGCATGCCCGGATGTCCGGAGCCGGCATGTTCGACTGCGTCCATGGTCAGCGCGCGAATGGCGTCGGCGAGCCGGCGCGGCGACGGCTCAGCGGGCAGTTGACGCGACAAGTGCGGTCTCCCGGGGGAAATGGAGAGGGACGCGGCGAGCGAAGATCTACAGGCGTCGGCCGGTCGCCGGATCGAACAGGTGCACCCGGTCGGTGTCGAATCTGATCGCCGCGGCATCGCCCGGACGGTTGTGCACCCGCTCGATCGACAGCAGACGGAGCATCTGTCCGGCCAGGTCGGCATGGACATGTGTCTCCCAGCCGGCCGGCTCGACCAGCGTCAGGGTCACCGGCAGGCCGGTGCCGGGCTGGCCCAGGCCCACATGCTCGGGCCGGATCCCGTAGACGACGGTGTCGCCGGGATTCAATCGATGGGTCGCCGGCAGCGGCAGCAGGGTCCCGCCTTCGAGCGCGACGGAAAGCGGTCCGTCGCCGGCCACCACCGTGCCTTTCAGCAGGTTCATCGCCGGAGAACCCAGGAAGTCCGCCACGAACAGGTTCTCGGGCCGGTCGTAGATGTCCAGCGGCGCCCCCACCTGCTCGATCCTTCCATCGTGCATCACCACGACCGTGTCGGCCATGGTCATCGCCTCGATCTGGTCGTGGGTCACATAGATGGTGGTGGTTGCCAGGCGCTGGTGCAGTGCCTTGATCTCGGCGCGCATCTCGACGCGCAGCTTCGCATCGAGGTTCGAGAGCGGTTCGTCGAACAGGAATACAGTCGGCTCCCGGACCAGCGCCCGCCCCATCGCGACGCGCTGCCGTTGGCCTCCAGAGAGCTGCGCCGGCAGACGATCGAGCAGGGGACTGAGCTGCAGCATGCTGGCCGCGCCAGTAATCCGCTCGCGGATCTTCTCGAGCGGCGTCTTGCGCATCTTCAGGCTGAAAGCGAGGTTCTCGCCCACCGACATGTGCGGATAGAGCGCGTAACTCTGGAACACCATGGCGATGCCGCGATGCTTGGCGTGGACGCGGTTCACTACCCGTCCGGCGATGCTGATTTCCCCGGCGGTGATCGGCTCGAGCCCGGCCGTCATCCGCAGCAGGGTGGATTTCCCGCATCCGGACGGCCCTACGAGCACGACGAACGCCCCTTCCTCGATCGTCAGGTCGATGCCGTGCAGCACCGGAACCGGGCCGAAGCTCTTCCTGAGGTCGCGAAAGGTCACATACCCGCTGGCCATGCTTATATCCCCGAGACTCCGGTTTCACACACTACTTGACCGCGCCCGAGACGATACTTTCCACGACTCGTCTTTCCAGGAGCAGGTAGACAAGGAGCAGTGGAAGGACGGTCAATATTGTGAACGCGTTGTAGACGGCATAGTCCTGGACACCCATGGAGTCCTTCAGCATGTAGAGCTGATATGGAAGTGTCCGCATTCCCGTCTCGGTGACCAGCGCCAGCACGAACGAGAACTCGTTCCACGCCTCGCGGATGCACAGCACCGCGGCGGTGACGACGCCGGGCCAGGCGATCGGCAGCATCACGTGACGCAGACGGTTCCACATGTTGGCCCCGTCTATCGTCGCCGATTCCTCGATTTCCTTGGGAATGGCCTTGAAGAACCCGACCAGGATCCAGGTCGCCAGCGGCACCGCGCTGGCAATGTAGGTCACGAACAGCACCGTGTAGGTGTTGATCAGGCCCAGGTCGCTCATCAGGTCGTTCAGCGGCACGATAAGGCTGACCCGCGGGATGATCCGCGGCACCAGATACAGCAGCAGCAGCAGGTGGCGGAAGCGGAACAGGTAGCGGGCGAAGCCATAGGCGGCCAGGATGCAGAGCACCAGCGGAACGACCGTGGCCACGACGGTGACGATGATGCTGTTGATCAGCCACTGGCCGAAACCGTTCATCGACAGCACGGTGATGTAGGCGTTCAGGGTGGGTGAGCGCGGGAGGAGCGTGCGCGACTCGTAGATCTCCAGCGGCTCCTTGAACGACGCCAGCAGCGCCCAGAGGATCGGCGTTACCGTCCAGATCACCAGCACCGTCAGCGGTACACCAATGAGCAGCGTCCTGCCGAACCGGGCCATGAAGGCCTCGAGGACGCCGGGCTCGCCCCGCCTGGCCAGCGCCTCGCTGCCGCTATAGCTGGCCATCGTCGCCCCCTGCCCCTGCCAAATCGCGGCTGTTGGACATGCTCAAGCCTCCTTCCGATACCGGCGGTCGCCGAGCACGAAGAACTTGATGTAGACGAGGCTGAGGCAGGTGTTGAACAGCAGCAGCACCACCATCAATACCGCTCCCTTGCCGAAGTCGAGCTGCAGGAAGGCCAGTTCATACATGTACATCGACACCAGCTCCGTTGCCCTGAGCGGCCCTCCGGCCGTCAGCGCCAGGATGATGTCGAAGGTGCTGAAGCTGATGTACGAGACCCAGATCAGGCTGACGCCGACCATCGGCTTGATCATCGGCAGGGTGAGCTTGAAGAACGTCTGCAACCCCGACGCGCCGTCGATCTTGGCAGCATCGTAGATGTCGCGGTCCACCGTCTGCAGCCCGCCGAGCAGAATCAGGGTGGCGAAGGGAACCATGAACCAGCAGTTGGCGAGCACCGAGACGATGAACGCGAGCACGGGGTCGCCGAGCCACGACGGCTCCGGCAGCCCCAGCGCATTCAGGATGAAGTTTATGAAGCCGCCGCTGGTGGTGAAGATAAAGCGGAACATGACCGCAGTCGCAATGCCGGATACGAAATATGGCACCAGGCTCATGCCGCGGAAGAAACGCCGGCCGAAGCCGACGTGGTACAGTGTCAGCGCGAACACCATCGACATCACGATGCCCAGCGAGATGCTGGCGGCAACGAAGATCAGGGTACGAACCAGGGCATCCTGGAAACGCACGTCGTTGAAGACCGCGATATAATTCTTCAGACCGACATATGTCTTGACCAAGAACATATCGGTCTCGTTCATCGACAGGATCATGCCGCCGACCACGGCGTAGCCGAGCACGCCGAGGACGAATGCCAGGCCCGGCACGACCAAGGCATAGGGTAGGATCGCCTTGCCGACCACGGCCAGCCGATCCTTGCCCGTCATCGGAACGTCGCCGACCTCAGAGAGTGCGCTCATGCGTCACCGGGATCCAGGGGTTCCCGACCTGTCGGGCGGGGTGCGGTCCGCCATGCGCCCCGCACCCGTTCCAGACGGTCGATCGGTGCTGCGGCTCAGAGGCCGGCGGCCTCGTTCAGCTTCTGCTGGTACTCGCTCGCCAGGTCCGCTGCGGGCGTATTGGGTTCCGCCACCATCCGGTCGCGGAGCTCCTGAAGCACGTCGTAGACCTGGATCGCACGCGTCGGATGGGTCGGGAGCGAAATCAGGTTGGACGAAAGAGGAACGATGTCGGTCGCCCAGGGCTTGGCAGCAAGGTATCCGGGATCTTCCGACACGGCGACGTTGGTCGTCGGCTGGTAGCGGATCGCAACCTGCATCGCGATCTCCGGCCTGGCGAGGTATTCCAGGGCCAGCATGGCCGCTTCCTCGTCCTCGTTGGCCGTCGTCACGATGTAGGGGAAGGCAAAGCCCGACTGCACGTGCGGCTCGGTCTGGCCGGGACGCGTCGGCAGGCGCTCGAAGGTCCACTTCCCGCTCTCGTAGGGGACCTGCTTGTGGACTTCGACGTAGATGTGTTCGCCCTCATGCATGATGGCGGCCCGCTCGCCGATGAAGGCTGCGCGCATCTGGCCGGAATCCCAGGACGGCGTGTCGGGGTGGGCGCTCTGGTCGCGCATCAGCTGCTGGTAGAAGTCGATCCAGGCGATGCCGATCTCGTTGTCGATCTGCGGCACGCCGTCGGTGATCGTCCCGCCCATCGCCAGGAACAGCGGCAGCTCCCAGGTCGGGCTGACGCAGCAGCCGATCAGGCTGAAGCCGGGACGGTCGCCGCCGTCGGGCAGCGTGCTCAGGGCGCGCGCCGCCTCCAGCACACGGTCGGTCGTCTCCAGCGGATAGGCGATACCCGCCTCGTCGAGCCAGTCGGTCCGATAGGTCAGGTAGATCGACTGGGCAAACAGCGCGGCCCCGTAGATGTTGCCGTCGACGCCCGAGGCGCCCTCCCAGGTCAGCGGCGACAACTGGGCATAGGTTTCGGGGAAGCGCTGCTCGAACTCCTCGATCATGTGGGTGAAGTCCTTCACCACACCGCCGAGCGCCAGCTGGTTCACGTCGCGCGCCTGGATCTGCACGATATCGGGCGCGTTGCCGGAGCGGATCGCCAGGATCAGTTGCGCATTCACGTCCTCGAGGCGGATGACTTCGAACTGCACGTCGATGTCGGGATAGTCGGCCTTGAATGCGGCAAACTGGTCCTCCGGAATGAAGTCCTGCCGGCCGAACCAGACCGTGATGCTGCGGTCCTGCGCGAACGCCGTCCCGGCGGCGAACGGTCCGGTCGCTGCACCGCAGACCGCCAAGCCGGCCACCGCGGTGGCCGCCAGCAACCGATGCGCGAATCTCGTCGCTCGTGTCATATCGCTTCCTCCCTTGGCGGACGCCGCGCTTGGCGACGGCCGCCGTTCATTTTGGCATTGGGTCCACGAGGCTCGTGGCGGCGACCGCCGCGCGCTTGCCTTGTGGATCCGGCGCGACCTCATTAGAACGAAATTTCTAACCTCGTCAACATGGTGAAATTTTCCAACAGGGAACGCGGAGCGCATGCCAGGAAGGAACAAGGCGGCGGCGGTGGATCTGCCCGACCCGGCCGGGTTCAGCGAACTCAGGGCGCGGATCGTCGCCCGCTACCCGCAACTCAGCCAGCAGCTCAAGAGCATTGCCGAGTTCGCGCTGGCGACACCGGAGACGATGGCGATGGAGACGGCGGTGCAGTTGGCTGCACGGTTGGACGTCCAGCCTTCGAGCCTGGTGCGTTTCGCGCAGGCGCTCGACTATCGCGGTTTCAACGAGATGAAGCGTGCGTTCCGGGCGCACCTCATCTTCAAGCTCGCCGACGCACGGGACCAGGCGGCGGCGGCGCGCCAGCCGAAGCTCGGCCCTCAGGGCATCCTGCAGTCGATTCTGGAAGAAAGCCGGGCTGAGTTGGCCGCGCTGGCGGATCGCGCCGACGTCGACCTGTTCACGCGCGCGGCTCAGTCCCTGGCGCGGGCCGACCGGATCTACGTCACGGCCCAGCATGTCGGTTATCCTTTCGCCAGTCTGTTCGCCTGGACCCTGCTAAGAAGCGGGGTCGCCTGCCATCTGCTCGACAATGTGGGTGGTTTTGCGCTCCGGCAGTCGGAACTGGCGATGGCCGGCGACGCGTTGCTCGCGATCAGCTTTGCGCCCTACCAGCCCTCAGTCGTCCAGGCCGCCCGCGCCCATGCCGACCGCGGCGGAACCGTCGTCGGCCTGTCCGACACGCCGCTCAGTCCCCTCGCCCCGTTCGTACGCATCCTGCTCGAGGTCCCCCATCACGAGCCGGCGGCGGGCCGGTCGCTGGTGGCGCCGACGTGCCTGCTACAGGCTCTGGCCATGGCGGTCGTCCAGGATCGAGCGGGCCAGCCGGGCTGACAAAGGTCCGCAAGCGGCCTCAGCCGAAGAGCAGAACAGGGATCCTGCAGGACCGGAGCATCTCCGTCGCCAAACGGGCGCCCAGCGAGAGGCTGCCGCTGAGATGGCCCGACGCTCATCACTCCGGCTCGCGCGGCGCGTCGACGCCGGGCTGCGGCGTTTCAGCGGCCGCCGCGCGCTCCAGCGCCTCCAGGTGCTGCGCCAGTTCCGCGTCGCTCATCACCCTTAACGACTCGCCCGCCGCCAGCGGCTTCATCCCGGCCGCTACCGCCGCCGCACTCGGTTCGCTGTCACTCAGCTTGCGCACCGGGACCCCCCTCTGCACCCAGGCAACCTGCCTGGACGAGATGCCAGGCCTCGTGCCGGGCATCCACGCCTTCAAGCCCTTTCCCCGTCATCGTGGTCCGGCTTGCCCACGCGGCAGCGGCCGCGCGTGAGCCGATTTGACAGAGTTGTGATCGAGACTTGGCTGGATCGCGTTCCTGGCGGCGCGCATTCTCCGCGATGCTGGCGAAACGCCGGTACCGGCGTCCAACCGCGCGCCCGACCGGGCGCATCCGGAGCAGCCATGGCGGCAGCCGAGACCCTGATCGCGATCGCGGGCTGGTACGCCGTTGCCGGCGCTGCGGTCGCCTGCCTGTTCCTCGCCGTCGGCCTCAACCGGATCGACCCGGCCGGCCACGGCAGCTACCTGTTCCGGGTGCTGCTGGTGCCGGGGCTGGTGCTGCTGTGGCCGCTGGTGCTGGTCCGCTGGCTCAGGCTCGAGCGGAGGCGGGGCGGCTGATGCGCCGCGGCCATCGCAGCATGCACGCTCGGATCTGGCTGCTGATCGCCGCCGCCCTGCCGCTTGGCGTGGCGCTCGCCGTCGCGCTCAGCCCCGGCCCGCCGCCCGCCGATCCGGGCATCGAGGCGGTCCGCGCAGCAAATGCGGGGGACTGAGCATGGCCCACGCCTATCGGCCCGTGCAGTGGAACCGCAACAAGTGGATCTACGACGCGGTCCTCGTCCTCTGCGTCGTCGCCTACCTGCTGCTCTACCTCGAGATCGCGCCCCAGCTGCAGCAGGCCGGGCGGGCGGTCGACGGGGCGACCCTGCGGATGCGCGCCTTCGGCAGCTGCGCCTTCCTGATGCTGACCTTGATCCTCTGCATCGGCCCGCTCGCCCGCCTCGACCGCCGCTTCCTGCCGCTGCTCTACAACCGCCGCCATTTCGGGGTGCTGACCTGCGTCGTCGCCGCCGCCCATCTCAGCCAGGTGCTCGGCTGGTACCACGCCTTCGCGCCGGTCGACCCCTGGGTCTCGCTGCTGTCGAGCAACAGCGCCTTCGACAGCTTCGCCGGCTTCCCGTTCGAGTATCTCGGCCTGTTCGCCTTCGCCGTCCTGCTGGTGATGGCCGCCACCAGCCACGACTTCTGGCTCGCCTTCCTCGGCCCGCCGCTGTGGAAGGGGCTGCACATGCTGGTCTACCCGGCCTATGCCGCCGCCGTGATGCACGTCGCCCTCGGCGCGCTGCAGGGCGAGGCCAGCGCGTTCGAGTACCTGATGGTGATCGCCAGCCTGGCCGCGGTGATCCCGCTGCATCTCGCCGCCGGCCTGCGCGAGCGCCGGCGCGACCGGTCGCAGCCCGGCCGCCGGCTCACCGCCGACGGCTGGCTGCCGGTGGCCGCGGTCGCCAACGCGCCGCATGACGGCGGGGCGATGGTGGTGGTGCTCCCGGGCGGCGAGCGGGTGGCGGTGTTCCGCGACGGCGCCCGGCTCGGCGCGATCAGCAACCTCTGCGCCCACCAGAACGGCCCGCTCGGCGAGGGCCGCATCCTCGACGGCTGCGTGACCTGTCCCTGGCACGGCTTCCAGTACCGGCTGGAGGACGGCTGCGCGCCGCCGCCGTTCACCGAGAAGGTCGCGACCTACCGGCTGCGGATCCGCGACGGGGTGATCGAGCTCGACCCGCGCGCCCTGCCGCCGGGCACCCTGGTGCCGCTGCCCAAACTGCCGGAAAGCCAGCCCGCCGAGGGTCGGGCATGACCCGCCCGCCCGCCCGTGCGGCCTTCTTCGTCGGCTACCTGCCGATGCCGGGGCGGCTGGCGCTGTTCCTCTGGGTGCTGCTGCCGCTGCTGATCGGGCTGGTTGCCGGCGGCGCGCTGGCGCTGGCGCTCGGCAACGCCGGCCCGGACAGCGGCGGCCGGCTGCCGGGCAACGTCACCCTCACCGGGATCGTCCAGCTCGAGCCCTATCCGATGCTGCGCATGGCCCCGGACGCCGACCATCCGGAGCCCCGGACGGTGCTGGTCATCCAGCCGGGCAAGAACGGCGCCCAGCGCCGCCTGGCGGCGTTCGTCGGGCAGACCGTGGCAGCCAACGGTTTCTTCTACGAGCGCGACGGTGCCCTGCTGTTCGAGCTGTTCGGCAACCGGGACGCCGTTCAGGCGGTCGAACGGGTGCCCGGCTTCGCCCCGGCGCCTGAGCGCCCGCTCGGCAGCCACCGGCTCACCGGCGAGATCGCCGACCCGAAATGCTATCTCGGCGCGATGCGGCCGGGCGAGCGCAAGCCGCACATGATGTGCGCCAACCGCTGCCTGCTGGGCGGAATCCCGCCGATGCTTGCGGTGCATGACGGCGCCGGCCGGCTGGAGATGGTGTTGCTGCTCGGTGCCGACGGTGCTGCCACCCTGGACCCGTTCCAGGACTGGACCTCCCTGCCGGCGACGGTCGAAGGCGCGGTGTCGGCGCTCGACGACCTCTTGATCATGCGGGTCGCCGACGGCGGCGTGGTTGGCCTGTGACCGCCGGGCGCTGCATCGCCACCCTGGCCGACCTCGCCGCGATGGCGGCGGCGGGGCTCGCCATCTGGTTCGGCTGGAACCCGCTGGTCCGCTACCTGCCGAACGGGCTCGCAACCGATGTCGACCGGGTCGCCGGCTGGCTGGGCGCCGACACCGGCGCCCGCGCCTGGCTGGGCTGGCTCGGCGCAATCGACTGGCCGATGGCGGCGGTGCTGTTCGTGCTGCTGCTGTGGCTGCTCGAGAAGCTGGTGTCCGCGATCCGCGCCCGCTGTCTGGGCTGAACCCGGTCAAGGTCCCCACATCGGCTGCCCGATGCTGGCGACCGCGCAGTCGACCGGCTCGGCGGCCTGGGCGGGCACGATGCGCGACGGCTGCAGGCCGGCCACCTCCAGGATCAGCTTGCGCCGGATGGCGGCGGCCAGTTCCTCCGCCTCGGCGACCGGGATCATGAACGCGCCCGGGCCGCCGATGACGCAGTCGCGGTAGTAGACGTCGAGCGGCACCGCGGCCAGCGTCGGCCGGATCATGATCGGCAGGCCGTTGATGGTGAAGCCGGCCGCGACCACCGCGTCGCGGGTGGCGGCCATCGCGGGCCCGCCGCGGTTGGCGCCGTCGCCGGAGACGTCGATCACCCGCCGCGTCCCCGCAAAGCCGCTGCCCTCGAACAGGGATGTCCCGAAAACCAGCGCGCCCGAGATCGAGGTGCCCCGGATCGGGGCGATCCGGCTGGCTTCCAGGGCATCGGCGAAGTCGCCGGCGCTGGCCGGGCCGTCGATCGCGCGCCACGGAATCACCACGACCTGGGCGGAGGGCCCAGCCCATTCCATGTAGGCGATGGCGATCCGCCCGTGCATGCCGGCGCCGACCGCGGCGTGGAACCCGGGGTCGCGCAGCGCCTGCAGGTAGCCCTCGCGCTGGACCGCATGCTCGTGCGGGTCCATCGAGCCGGAGACGTCGACCGCCAGCAGCAGCTCGACGTCGACCGGCATGTCCCCGCCCGCCGGCTGCGCCAGCGCCGGGACTGTCGCGAGCGTCACCGCCAGCAAGATCGGAAGCGCGCGCTGCATCGGCGTCGACCTGCAGTTGAGCGTGAAGCTTAACCGTCCCTGAGGACGCGCTGCAACGCATCACACCGAGATTTGATCCGAGCGCTGTTCCAGAGCAGCTGCCTCGATCCCGAGGTCCGCCTCGGTGTAGGCGCGCTGCGGACGCTGCGGATCGTATCGGATGGGTACGAGGTCACCGGGCTCCACGCCCCGGACGCGCCAGCGCCTGCCCGCGATCGAGTGGCCGGTGCGGTCGACGCCCTGACTGTCCGGGTAGCGAAACGCGATGCGGTTTGCCCCCGGGGTCAGCTGGACAGCCTCGACGGTCGCGTCTGCGCGGGCACCGCGATCCCGCACGGTCGCCATGCGCGTGACTGTGCGCACCTGCAACCAGAGAAGCAGGAGGCCGCAGACCGCCAGCACCGAGCCGAACAGGGTGGCGTAGAGCGCATTGTTGCCGACTGCGCCGGCCTCGATCTCGTGCAGGTCCGGGTCGGAGGGCAGATAGCGCATTGGGATCGCGCTTCCGACCTCGACGGACTGATAGAAGTCCCTGGAAACGTCGCGGTTTCCATAGTGCAGCGCGCCGCCTCCGATGGGGAAGTGATAGCGGAGGTTGTAGTAGGTCGTCGTGGCGGTGCCGGTGCCGGAGCTGCGCGCGTACTGCCGTTTGTCGATGACGGTCGCCACGGCTTCGAGGCCCTCGGCGTCAAGCCGCACGGCGTTCTCCGAGATCTGGCTGCCGACGAAGACAATGGCAGCCCCGAGCGCCAGGGGTATCAGCCCGAGCCAGCCGCTTACGCGCATGAAGAGCCAGAACATCTATCCGAGACCGATCGCAGCGGAAGGAGTGCGTACAGTGCAGTCGTCGACTGCGAGCGTCCAGTCCGGTATTGGGGCCGTTGGCCGCCTCGCCGAATCCGCGTCGATCGCGGTCAAGAGCGCGCTCGGGCTGGCTGTCCGTGGCCGGGCGCGCTAGTTTGACTGCCTGACAACGAGGCTGCCGATGCCCCGCGACCCCGAGACCGTTTTCGTTCCCTCCGTCTGCCCCCACGACTGCCCCAGCACCTGTGCGCTGGAGGTGGAGCGGATCGACGCGCACACCATCGGCAAGGTCCGCGGCGCTGCCGGGAACAGCTATACCGCCGGCGTGATCTGCGCCAAGGTCGCCCGCTACCGCGAGCGGCAGCACCATCCGGACCGGCTGACCGAGCCCTTGCTCCGTACCGGAGCGAAGGGGGCGGGGCGGGACGCCTTCACCCCGATCTCCTGGGACGAGGCGCTCGACCGGGTGGCCGAGGGCCTTGCCAATGCGGCGGCCAGGCACGGGCCGGAGGCGGCGTGGCCCTACTACTACGCCGGGACCATGGGGCATCTGCACCGCGACGGCATCGACCGGCTACGCCACGTCATGGGCTATTCGCGGCAGAACAGCACGATTTGCGTCACTTTGGCCGACACCGGCTGGGTTGCCGGCGCGGGAATCAAGCGCGGCGTCGACTCCCGCGAGATCGACGAGGCCGACCTGGTCGTGGTCTGGGGCGGCAACCCGGTCGCCACCCAGGTCAACGTGATGACCCACATCGCCAAGGCCCGCAAGGGCCGCCGCGCGAAGCTGGTGGTGGTCGACCCCTACCGCACCGGCACCGCCGAGGCAGCCGACATGCACCTGGCGCTGCGCCCCGGCACCGACGCCGCATTGGCCTGCGCGGTGATGCACGTCGCCTTCCGCGACGGCCATGCCGACTGGGACTACATGCGCCGCTACACCGACGACCCCGACGGCCTGCAGGCGCACCTCGCCGACCGCGACCCGGTCTGGGCCGCCGGCATCACCGGGCTGGCGGTGGAGCAGATCGAGACCTTCGCCACCCTCTACGGCACCACGGACCGCGCCTTCCTGCGACTCGGCTACGGCTTCAGCCGGGCGCGCAACGGCTCGGCCAGCATGCACGCGGCCGCTTGCCTGCCGGCGGTGACCGGCAAGTGGAAATATCGCGGTGGCGGGGCGCTCTACGCCAACGGCACGCCTCATTTCTACAGGCTCGACAAGTCGCTGATCCTGGCGCTCGACCGCTTCGATCCGGCGGTGCGCGAGCTCGACCAGTCGCGGATCGGCCCGATCCTCACCGGCGACCGGCGCGACCTGGGCGACGGGCCGCCGGTGACGGCCCTGTTCATCCAGAACACCAACCCGGTGGTGGTCTGCCCGGAATCGCTGAAGGTGCGCCAGGGCTTCCTGCGCGACGACCTGTTCACCTGCGTGCACGAGCAGTTCATGACCGAGACGGCGGCGATGGCCGACGTGGTGCTGCCGGCCACCACCTTCCTCGAGCACAACGACATCTACACCTCCGGCGGCCACACCCACCTTCAGTTCGCGGCGAAGGTGATCGAGCCGCCGGGCGAGTGCCGGTCCAACCACGACGTGATCTGTGCGCTGGCGAAGCGGCTGGGCGCCGAGCACCCCAGCTTCGAGATGACCGACTGGGAGGTGCTGGACGAGACGCTGCGCCGCTCCGGCCTGCCCGACGCCAGGACCTTCGCCGAGCTGAAATGGCTCGACTGCGCGCTGCCGTTCGAGACCGCCCACTTCCTCGACGGCTTCGGACATGCCGATCGCAAGTGGCATTTCCGCGCCGACTGGGCGGCACTCGGGCCGGGGGCCGCGGCGCTCTCCGACTGGCCGGACCACCGCGAGGTCTACGACGCCGCCGACGCCGACAAGCCGTTCCGCCTCGTCGCCGCCCCGGCCCGCCAGTATCTGAACACCACCTTCACCGAGACGCCGGGCAGCCGGGAGCGGGAGGGGCGGCCGACCGCTATGATCCATCCCGACGACCTGCGGGCCCTGGCGCTGGCCGAGGGCGACCCCGTCCGGCTCGGCAACGACCGCGGCTCGGTGGTCGTTCATGCGCGCGCCTTCGACGGCCTGCAGCCCGGCGTGGTGGTGGTCGAAAGCATCTGGCCGAACGCCGCCTTCGTCGAGGGCATCGGCATCAACGTACTGACCAGCGCGGAGCCGGGCCTGCCCGGCGGCGGCGCGGTGTTCCACGACACGGCGGTCTGGCTCAGGCCGGCCTGAGCCGGGCCGCATCGGTCGCACTGGCCGTAGGGCCCAAGAGCGCCCATCTATCTTGGGTGTGCGGTCGCTCTGGAGGCCGCAGGGACAGACGAACGGGAGGCCATGGGCGCGCGCGACGACAAGCTGCCGACGGCAGGCTCCAGCGACGACGAGATCGCGGGCTTCCTGAGCCAGGTCCGGCGCGCGCCGCGTGGCGGCAGCCACCAGGGTCGGCTGCTGTTCGGGCTGGACGCCACCGCCAGCCGGGAGCGGGCCTGGGACCGCGCCTGCCACATCCAGGGCGAGATGTTCCGCGAGACCGCCAGCATCGGCGGCCTGTCGATGCAGCTCGCCTATTACCGCGGCTTCGGCGAGCTGCACGCGACCCCCTGGACCAGCGACAGCGAATGGCTGCTGCAGCGGATGACGGCGGTCCGCTGCCTGGGCGGCCGCACCCAGATCGCCCGCCTGCTGCGCCACGCCGGGCGCGAGACCCGCAGGCAGAAGGTCGACGCGATGATCTTCGTCGGCGACTGCGTCGAGGACAATGTCGACGACATGTGCCATGTCGCCGGCAAGCTCGGCCTTGTCGGGCTGCCGGTGTTCGTGTTCCATGAGATCGGCGACCCCTCGGCGCGCTCTTCGCTGCAACAGGTCGCGCGACTCAGCGGCGGCGCCTACTGCCCGTTCGACGAGGCCAGTGCTGCGCGGCTGTCGGAGCTGCTGCGGGCGGTGGCGGTCTACGCCGCCGGCGGGCGCAAGGCGTTGGAGAACTACGGCCGCGACGGGCGGTCGGAGGCGGTTCGGCTGCTGACCAGCCAGCTGGGAGCCCGCCGATAGCGAGGTCGCACCCATGCCATATCTGATCCTTGGCGTCGGCCTGCTGTTCGGACTCTATTTCCTGGTCCGCTGGTTCGTCGCTGCCAACCCCGAGGACGTGCGCAAGGTGCTGACCGTGTTCGGCATCGGGGTCGCGGTGCTGATTGCCGGCTTCCTGCTGTTCACCGGCCGGGCATCGCTCGCCGGTGCGCTGCTGCTCGGGCTGATCCCATTCCTGCTGCGCGCGCGGGGCGCCTGGCGGTCCTGGCAGTCGCGCGCCGAAGGCCGTTCCGGGCGGACATCGACCGTGCGCACCCGGTTCCTCGACATGGCGCTCAACCACGACAGCGGCGCGCTCGACGGGACGGTGCTCGCCGGGCAGTTCGAGGGGCAGCGGCTGTCGGCGCTGTCGGGGGAGCAGTTGGCGGCCCTGCTGCAGGAGGTGGCGGAAGACGACCAGTCCCACCGCATCCTCGAGGCCTATCTGGACCGCCAGCACGGCCCCGAATGGCGCGACGGCCAATGGCGCGCCGATGCGGGCGCCGGGGCAGGTCCCGGCGGCTTCGGTGGTGGCGGCCCGGGTGGTGGCGGCTCTGGTGGTGGCGGCTTTGGCGGCAGGGGGCCGGGCGGCAGCGGCCGGATGACCGTCGACGAGGCACGCCAGATCCTGGGCGTCGGGCCGCAGGCCACCACCGAGGAGATCGAGGCCGCCTATCGCGCCGCCATCAAGCGCAACCATCCCGACACCGGCGGCTCGAGCTGGCTCGCCGCCAAGATCAACGAGGCGCGGGCCCTGCTGCTCGGTTGAGCGGCGCGCTGACGGCGGTCAGAGCCCGAGCACCGTTCCCAGCGGCAGCACGGTCCACAGCGCGGCGACCCGGGCGCGGGGCAGCAGGATGTCGTCGCGCCGCGGGTTGAACTGCGCCAGCTGGACCTGGCGCGGGGTCAGGCGGACCAGGCGCTTGAGCAGCAGGCAGCGGCTGGCCCGTTCCGGCGTCGGCGCCGCCGGGTCGGCGAGTGCGAGCACCACGTCGTCGCCGATCGCAGGCGCCTGCTCCGGGTCGACGGCGATCGTGTCGCCGGGCTCGTAGCGCGGCGCCATCGAGGCGCCGATCACCCGCAGCGCGAAGGCGCGCGGCCGGGCCAGCAGCCCGTCCGGCCGCCGCACCCGGTCGATCGGGGCGGCGTCGTTGAGCAGGAACAGATCGTCGTCGATATCGGCCGCACTCCCCGCCGCCACCCCCAGCAGCTCCAGCACCGCCGCTGCCGGCGAGCCCGCCGGGGGGATTCCCTGGGCGCGGCGGGGGCCGGCGCGGCGGTTGTCTGCGCCGGCGGGTCCAGGGAGGAGGGGAGCGGGGGCAAGCCCGAGGTAGCGGGCGGCGACCGGGATCTCATGGGCGCGCAGCCGGCGCTGGCCGTGCAGCAGGCGCGAGATCGCCGAGGCGTCGACGCCCAGCGCCAGCGCCAGCCCGCGCTGGGTCCGGCCGGCGCGGGAAAGCCCCTGCCGCAGCCATTCCGTCCAGTCGTCGTCGGCCGCTGTCATGCCCTATATTGCGAAAATCGCATTGACAAGGCAAGAGCAAAAGAGGCATGATGTCTCCACGGTCGGCTGCCGCATCCGGCGGTTCGGCGCGGTCCCGGATATTGCGATTTACCCATCGGCCCCGGCGCTGTCTCGTGTCGACGAACAAGAACAAAACACGAACATCGTCGCTTGGCCGGGGGACTTCGCCTGGATCATTCGAAGCAGGGAGCAGGGCATGGCAAGAGCGCGGAAGAAACCGGTGCCGATGCTGACGAGCGTGGCGCCGACCCCGGAGCGGCTGCGCCACGATTCCATCGTGGCGGTGGCGACGGAGGAGGCCGGCGTGGTCGCCCACCAGGTGCGGGCGCCGTTCGCGCTCGACCGCTACCATGCCCGCGGCGAGCTGGCGCCGGGCCAGCCGCGGGAAAATGCGCGCCGCTACGACGCCGGCTGCCGGCTGCGTGCGCTGTGGACGACCGCCGGGCTGGAGCCGCGGGTGACCCGCGCCTATGACCGGGTGGGCGGTGGCCGCCGCTTCGGCGCCGCGCCCGAGCCGCGGATCGGCCGCATCGACGCCTACCGCGCCTGGCAATCCGCCCTGCGCGCCATCGGCCCGATCGCCAGCAACGAGGTGCTGGAAGCCTGCTGCCTGGGCAACGCGGTCGGCAACGCGATCAGGCTCGAAATCCTCCGTCGCGGGCTGGCGGTGCTGGCGGACCATTATGGGCTGTGACAGGGGTATTCGCTGTTTGTTCTCGACCGGCGGGGTCTCGCCTGATAGCCGAACTGGGCCTGGCGGGTGCGGTGCACGGCAAGCGGGCGACGCCGATGCCCTCGCGCCTCAGCTGGCGCCAGACCTTGCGCACGCCGTAGACCGCATAGTTCTCGCGCCAAACCCGCTCGATCTCCGGCTTCAATGCGGCGTCCCGCTTCGCCCGCTCACAGCACCGCGACGGATCGGCCCGGCGCGCGGCGTGAGCGTGGTAGGTGGACGGGGCGATCGCCAGTACCCGGCAGATCGGCTCGACCCGTGCGCCTCGCGGCGATCGTCGATGAACGCGATCATGGCTTGAACCGGCGGTGGAACTCCGCCTTCGCAAAATACGCCGACGCCTTGCGCAAAATCTCGTTGGCCTGGCGCAGTTCCCGGTTCTCGCGCTCCAGCGCCTTCAGACGCCCCAGCTGGTCGGACCGGCACGCCGGCCGGCATCCCGCTCCTCACGCCGAACCCACCGGCGCAGCGTCTCCGCCGTGCAGCCGATCTTCGAGGCGATCGACTGGGTCGCCGACCATTGCCACGGATACTCCGCCTTGTGCTCCGGCACCAGGCGAACCGCGCGCGCCTGAACTTCCAGGGAATAACGCGATGAGGTCGTTGTCGTGCCTCCACCTCCTCAAGCCTCGGAGACTCCGGCAAACCGGGCGCGGTTCAGGTGGGGACCCGCGCGGCGCTTTCACCGCAAATTAAGTGTATGTGCCGATAAGTTGCAGCTCGATTGGGCCGCGCAAGGCATGGATGTCGGAACAGTGACGGTGATGCCGCAGAATATGGGTCGGAACGCCGAGCCGCTGCACGGGCGGGCGGGCAGCCATGCCGAGGCGCTGGCGCGCGCCAGCGAGATCGGACTGGACGGGGTTCGCCGGCTCGACGACGTGGCCGAGATCTGCCTCGAGATGCTGCAGGTGCTGGAAGACGCCGAGCCCGACATGCGAATCTCGGTGATGGCGGTCGACCGGGACAGCGCTGTGCTGCGGTTGATCGCCGCGCCGCGGCTGCCGAAGGACTATCTGGCGGCGGTCGACGGCATCCCGTTCGGGCCCGGCATCGGGTCCTGCGGGGCGGCCGCGGCGGAGGGGGGGCGTGTCATCGTCGCCGACATCTTCGACCATCCGAACTGGGCACCATACCAGGCCCTGGCCCGGATGTCGGGCATGCGCGCCTGCTGGTCGCTGCCGATCTTCGGCGCCGGCGAGGAGGTGATCGGCACCTTCGCCGTCTATCATCCGCATCCGTGCGAACCCACCGAGGCCCAGGCGGAGCTGGTCGAGGCATCCGCGCGGATCTTCGGCGTGGTGCTGGCCTATACCCAGGCGCACCGCAAGCTGCAGACGGCCCTGAAGCGGCTGGAGTTCGCCACCGAGGCGGGCGGGATCGGCATCTGGGACTGGGAGGAGGCCACCGATCGCCTGACCTGGGACGACCGCATGCTGGCGCTCTACGGCATCCCGCGGGACCAGTTCAGCGGCAGCATCGACGACTTCCGCAGCCGAGTCGACCCGGACGACCTGCTGTGGCTGGAGCGCGACGGCATCCGGGCCCTGCGAAGCGGCCAGCTGTTCAAATGCGAGTTCACCATCATCCGCGCCAGCGACGGATCGCGGCGGCGCATCGCCGAACATTGCGCACCCCAGGTCGACCCCCGGACCGGACAGCTGCACCTGATCGGCATCGACTGGGACGTGACCGAGCAGCGCGAGCGCGAGGAGCAGCTGCGCCAGGCGCAGAAGATGGAGGCGGTCGGCCAGCTCACCGGCGGGGTGGCGCACGACCTGAACAACCTGCTGACGGTGATCCTGGGCAATCTGGAGTTGATCGAGGAGCGGCAGCCGGAAGACCCCAGGCTGCGCGCATCGGTGGCGGCCGCGATCAAGGCGTCGACCCGCGGCGCCAAGCTGATCGACCAGCTGCTGTCGTTCAGCCGCCGGGCGGTGCTGATGCCGGAGTCGCTCGACATCGGCCGCTCGGTCAGCGGCTTGGAAGAGATGCTGCGCCGCAGCCTGCCGGAGACGATCCAGATCGACATCGCGCTGGCCGAGGAGGTCTGGCGGGCGCGGCTGGACCGGAACCAGTTCGAGAATGCACTGCTGAACCTCGCCCTCAATGCCCGCGACGCGATGCCCGAGGGCGGCCGGCTGCTGATCGAGACCGACAACGTGGAACTGGACGCCGACGAGGCCGCCGAACACGGGTTCGACACCCGGCCCGGGCCCTATGTGATGGTCGCGGTCACCGACACCGGCGAGGGCATGACACCGGAGGTGGTCTCGCATGCATTCGAGCCGTTCTTCACCACCAAGGGCGTCGGCAAGGGCACCGGGCTCGGACTGTCGATGATCTACGGCTTCGTCAAGCAATCGGGGGGCAGCGCGCAAATCGAAAGTCGGCCCGGCGCCGGGACCACGGTCCGGCTCTACTTTCCCGGGGACCTGCCGGCCGAAGCGGCCGAGGAGGCGACGTCGCGGTCGGAGATCCCGCGGGCGCGTCCTGGCGAACGGGTTCTGGTGGTCGAGGACGAGGCGACGGTGCGCGACGTGGTGGTGGCCCAGCTGAAAATGCTCGGGTACCAGGTCGGCGCAGCATCGAACGGTGCCGAGGCGACGGCGGTGCTCGAGTCTGATCCCGGCTTCGATCTGCTGCTGACCGACCTCGTCATGCCCGCCGGCGTATCCGGCTGGACCCTCGGCGACCGTGCCCGCGCGCTGCATCCGGCGATCAAGGTGGTCTACATGTCCGGCTACCGCGCCGGCGCCGACGGCCGCCCGCCCGAGCCCGGCGACCTCCTGCTGATGAAGCCGATCAACCGCACCCGGCTCGCGACCGCGCTGCGGCGGGCGCTGGACGGCGGGTGACCTGCCGCAACATGCACTAACGTGGCGTTAATCCGGACCGACGATACTGAGCATATTGCCATGATGCCGCAGCCGTGCGGCGGGAGTCCGAGCCGATGACCAGATATGCCGGAATGGTCGAAACCCGGAAGGTCGACCGCCTGCTGACCAGCGACGAGCTGGACCGCGAAAAGCGCCACGCCCTGATGCAGTTCAAGCAGGAGCTGGATGCGGTCATCATGTCCGCCAACCAGCAGGTGCTGAAGAGCAGGGTCCCCAGCCTCAGCCGCGAGACGATCACCCGGATGGCGGTGCGCGTCGCCGAGCTGCGCGGCGCCTACCTCGCCAAGGCGCTGCGGATCGCCGAGGCGCAAGGCACCCCGGACTTCCCCGCGATCGACGAGCTGCGCCTCGCCCGCTTCGCCTTCGAGGAGATGTGCGAGGCGTTCGAGGCGATGGAACGCGTGCTCGACCGCGGCTATACCAAGCTGGCCTGACCCGCCGCATCCCCCCGTCCCGACCTGGATTGCACTCTCGCGCGGCATCGCCCACACTGGCGCAAAGCGTGTGGGCGTCGGCGCGAGCCGGCCGCAGCGACGGGAGATGGCGATGGCTGGAACGGTGATCAGAGGCGGCACCTGCGTGACGGCGGACGAGATGGTCCGCGCCGACCTCTATTGCGACGGCGAGACGATCAGGGCGATCGGCGACGACCTCGAGGTGCCGGCCGATGCGCAGGTAATCGACGCCGGCGGCTGCTACGTGATGCCCGGCGGCATCGATCCGCACACCCACATGCAGCTTCCGTTCATGGGCACGGTCGCGTCGGAGGACTTCTACACCGGCACCGCCGCGGCGATGGCGGGCGGCACCACCAGCATCATCGACTTCGTGATCCCCGCGCCGCAGCAGCCGCTGATGGACGCCTACCGGCAGTGGCGCGACTGGGCGAACAAGGCCTGCAGCGACTATTCCTTCCACGTCGCGGTGACCTGGTGGGACGACAGCGTGCACGACGACATGGGCACGCTGACCCGCGACTGGGGCGTCAACAGCTTCAAGCACTTCATGGCCTACAAGAACGCCATCATGTGCGACGACGAGACCCTGGTGAACTCGTTCACCCGGGCGCGCGACCTGGGCGCGATCTGCACGGTGCACGCGGAGAACGGTGAGCTGGTGTTCCGGCTGCAGCAGGACGTCTTCGACCGCGGCATCACCGGGCCGGAGGGGCATCCGCTGTCCCGGCCGCCGGAGGTGGAGGGCGAGGCGGCCAACCGGGCGATCCGCATCGCCGAGGTGCTGGGCGTGCCGCTCTACGTGGTCCACACCTCCTGCATCGATGCGCTGGAGGCGATCACGCGGGCGAGGCTGGAGGGCCAGCGGGTGTTCGGCGAAGTGCTGGCCCAGCACCTCGTCATCGACGACAGCGTCTATCGCGACCCGGACTGGGACAAGGCGGCCGGCTATGTGATGAGCCCGCCGTTCCGGCCGAAGGAGCACCAGGCGGCGCTGTGGCGCGGCCTGCAGGCCGGCATGCTGCAGACCACCGCCACCGACCACTGCTGCTTCTGCACGCCGCAGAAGCGGGCGGGACTGGAGGATTTCCGCAAGATCCCGAACGGCACCTCGGGCGTGCAGGACCGGATGGCGGTGCTGTGGCATCACGGCGTGCGCTCCGGCAAGCTGACGCCGAGCGAGTTCGTCCGCGTCACCTCGACCAACGCCGCGCAGATCTTCAACATCTACCCGAAGAAGGGCGCGCTGAAGGCCGGCGCAGACGCCGACGTCGTGGTCTGGGACCCGGAGGCGACCCGAACCATCTCGGTGAACGAGCACCGGCAGAACATCGATTTCAACATCTACGAGGGCATGACGGTCACCGGCAACCCGGCCTATACGCTGAGCCGCGGCAAGCTGACCTATGCGCGCGGCGACCTGCGGGCCGAGCAGGGCTATGGCGCCTATGTGAACCGGCCATGCTTCGCCCCGTATTACGACAGCCAGCTCACGCGAAACCGACTGAATGTGCCGACCGGCGTGGACAGGCCGCGGGTGGCGGCGGAGTAGACGGCAAATAGAACCGCCGGGCCTGACAGGACATCGCGCAAGGCCTCGCCGCGAAGCGGGCCGGTGCAGAGTGTCCATTTGTCCACATTTCCGAATTCTAATCTTTGGGATGCTTGATAGTCACTCGGAAGCTGCCAATCTCCTTTATGCGTCGGGATGGAGTCGCGGCGACGTGTTTGCCGGTGGCTTGCGTCATTCCGTTTGAAACAACAGACCGGCAGAGGAGTCGGTCGCAAAAGGGGATTGAATCATGCTGACGACGAAACAGATCGGGCTGCGTCACCTTACCGGCTTCGCAGTCCTCGCGCTGGCCCTCGGGGTCGCCGCCTGCAACGAGGAAGGCACCGAGGCGACCGACCAGACCGGTCCGGTGCCGATGCAGGAAGATCCGATGGCCACGCCGCAGGAGCCGATGGCGCCGGTCGAGCCGGCCCCGGCGGAGCCGACCCAGTAACCCGACCGATCTCTTCACTGTCCCTCCGGCCTCGCCGTCGGCACCATCGGGTGCCGGCGGCGAGGTCGTTGGCGGTCAGGCGACGTCGATCACGATCTTGCCGACTGCCTTGCCGCTTTCCAGTTTGCTGTGGGCGCGCGCGAGGTCGGCGAGCGCGAAGCGTTCCGGATCGATCAGCGGCTTGAGCGTGCCCGCATCCGCCAGCGCCGCGGCCTGGCGGAGGATGTCCCCGTGCCGCGCCCGCCCCAGGTCGTGGATCAGAGGGATCAACATGAACACGACGTGCAGCGACAGGCCCTTGCGGTGCATCGTGCTGAGGTCGGCGGTGTACTGCGAGACGATGGTCACCACCTGGCCGTTCAGCCGCGCCGCCTGGAACGAAGGCTCCAGGTCGCTGCCGCCGGTGGTGTCGAACACGACGTCGAAGCCGGCCCCGCCGGTGAGCCGACGGACATAGGTCTCGACCATCTCTCCCCGATAGTTGGCGGTGTCCTCGGCGCCCAGATCGCGCGCGATCTGCGCCTTCTCGTCCGAGGAGACGGTGGCGAAGACCCGCGCGCCATGACTGGCCGCCAGCTGCACCGCCACATGCCCGACGCCGCCGGCGCCGCCATGGACCAGCACGGTCTGGCCGGGCTCGATCCGCGCCCGGTCGAACAGCGCTTCCCAGGCGGTAATGGTCACCAGCGGCAGGGCCGCGGCCTCGCGGAACGAAAGACGTTCGGGCTTGGGCGCCAGCAGCCGGACGTCGGCCAGCATGTACTCGGCGTCCGCCCCGCACTCGCCGCGCACGGCGCCGGCGCAGCCGTAGACGGCGTCGCCGACCGCAAAGCCGCCGGTGTCCGCGCCCACGGCATCGACCACGCCGGCGACGTCATAGCCGAGCACCCCCGGCAGGTCAGGCGCGAAGGGCGGGCCGGCCCGGCGAACCTTGGTGTCGACCGGGTTGACGCTGGTCGCCATCACCTTGACCCGGACGTAGCCGGGCTTCGGCTCCGGGATCGGCACCTCCTCGAGCCGGAAATTCTCCACGCCTCCGAACCGGTGCAGGACCTGCGCCTTCATCGATGCCTTCTCCGCCGCTGGTGGGTTGGCTGCACGCCGGCAGCGCGCGATCAATAGCGCAGGGCGCGGCGAATGACCATCGCGCCAGGCGACGCGCGCCGCCCGATGCGGTATTGGATCGACATCCGCCCGCCCGCCGACTCCATGTCCGAGAGCCCCGTCCATGCCCGAGATCGACCCCGTCAACCGCCAGCTGGTGCTGGCCGCGCGCCCGAACCCGGGCATAACCGAGGACCTGTGGCAACGCCGGGAGAGCCCGACTCCGGCGCCGGGCGAGGGGCAATTCCTGGTCCGCAACCAGTATTTGTCGATCGACCCGGCGATGCGGGGCTGGATCGCGGCTGCTGCGAACTACGCCCAGCCGGTGCCGATCGGCGCGCCGATGCGCAGCTTCGCGGTCGGCGAGGTGGTGGCCTCGCGCAGCCTGCAATACGAGGTCGGCGAGGTCGTGATGGGGCGGTTCGGCTGGCAGGACTACTGCCTGTGCGACGGGCCGGAGGTCGACCGCCGGGTCGATCCGGCGATGGCGCCCATCTCGACGGCGCTGGGCGTGCTCGGCATCAATGGCGCCACCGGCTATCTGGGCCTGAGCCTGATCGGCCAACCGCGGGCAGGCGAGACGGTGCTGGTCTCCACCGCCGCCGGCGCGGTCGGCAGCGTGGTCGGCCAGGCCGCCCGCATCGCCGGCTGCCGCACGGTCGGGCTCACCGGCACCGACGCCAAGGTCGCCCAGTGCCGCGAATTGTTCCGGTTCGATGAAGCAATCAACTACCGCAGCGAGCCCGACCTCGCCGCCGCCATCGCCCGCGCCTGCCCCGACGGCGTCGACGTCCATTTCGACAATGTCGGCGGCGCGGTCAGCGACGCGGTGATGGGGCTGATCAACGAGCGGGCGCGGATCGTGGTCTGCGGCACCATCGGCATCCCGTCCGACCCGCCGCCGCTGGGCCCGCGCTACAACCGGGCGCTGCTGGTCAAGCGGGCGCGGATGGAGGGCTTCCTGGTCCTCGACCATCTCGACCGGCTCGACGAGGTGGTGGAAACCCTGGCGCCATGGGTGCGCGACGGCCGCATGCAGTACCGGGAGGACATCGCCGACGGCCTGGAGCAGGCGCCGGCGGCGCTGACGCGCGTGCTAGCCGGCCAGAACCTCGGCAAGCAGCTGGTGCGGGTCGTTCCCGGGGCCGGCTGATCGTTACCAAGTTGTCAACCATGCGCCGGCTGCAATGCTGCATCGCAGCATTTGCAGGTGGTTTGCTGATGCATATCGTTCGGAAGCTTCCTAGATTAGCGGTGTTCCTGACACTCCGACCATACCGCAACTGCGAAATCCATTGGAGGCTACCTTGGCAGACGTCACCCTCAACAGCCTTGCCGGCGCCCGCGCGGGCAAGAGCCTGTTCTCCCAGTTCCGCACCTTTCTGCAGAAGCGCGCCGACTATCAGCGCACGCTCGGCGAGTTGCAGTCTCTCGACCAGCGCACCCTGGCCGATCTGGGCATCGCCCCGGCGGACTTCCGCGCCATCGCGCGGCGCGAGACCTTCGGCCGCTGAACCGGCCCAGCCTCGGGCGCACCGGGGCTGACGCGAGACGACACGGGGCGGCCGAAAGGCCGCCCTTTCTCGTTGCCGCTGCTCGATCGGCAGGCAACGGACGGGCCGGGCACATGCCATGCCACCGCCACAGAAAAGCTCGTTCCAGGGCCATGCAGCCGCTGCAATGCTGCATCGCAACAAATTCAGGCATCGCAGTGATGAATTCGAAAGCAACATTCCCTATATCAGCCGTGTTCCTGACATTCAGCGAACTTCGCAACCGCACAATCCGGAGGCCATCGTGGCTGACATCACTCTCAACGGCCTGAGCGGCCGCGCTGCGGCGCCGAGCCTGTTCGGCCGTTTCCGCAGCTGGCTGACCGCGCGCGCCGACTATCGCCGCACGATCAACGAACTGCGCAACCTCGACGCGCGCACGCTGGACGACCTCGGCCTGACAGCCGGCGACATCGAGGCGGTCGCGCGCGGCCGCATCACCAGGAACTAACCTTGGCGCCTTCCCCCAGCGCGCCAGGGTTAAGGGCGGCCTTCGGGCCGCCCTTTCCGTTTCCGGGATCCGCCAACTGGCAGTAGTGGCCGGCAGCGGTGGCCCTCAATGGTGGAGGACGCCCTCGGGATTGAAGGCCACGAAGGCGAAGGCGAAGGTCAGGTCGTGGACCACCGGCCGGCCGTCGTGGGTCTCGACCGTCACATGGCCGATGTCGCGCCCATTGGGGATCCATCCTTCGTCCAGGGCCGAGCTCATCCCCGCCTGCCACTCGATCACCAGCTCGGGCGTCTCGATCCGGCCGCGCCGCTGCAGCAGATCCAGCGACCAGCCCTCCTCACCGACCACCAGCACGTAGTCGAGCGGCGCCAGCGCGAGATCGTAGTCGCCGTGGAACATGAACGGCCAGGGTGCGGTGTCGTAGAAGGCGTAGGGATTCCGCCCGTAGACGACCGCGACGCCGGGCGGGCGCAGGACCAGGCCGTCGGGATGGTTCGAGGCGAACAGACCGTAGGGCATCAGCCGCGACGGCAGCATCGCCAGCCGCGCCCCGGTCATCGTGCCGACGATACCTTCGCCGGAGAACTGCTGCCACCAGCTTTCGGTCTGCCGGTCGTACATCACCAGGTCGGAGTTGCGCAGCTTGCCGGTGGTGCCGAAATCGTAGACCCGGCCATCGAGGCGCCGGTCGAACACCTTCGAGGCGTTGCACAGCGGGCAGTAGGTGACGGCTACGGGGACGCTGCCGACCTCGTCGTTGACGATCTCGTGGAACATCAGGACCCGAAGCGGATAGGCCCGCGCGTCGCCGTCATGGATGAAGGCGATGACCGGCTCGTGGTCGCTGAGCTCGATCGCCGGGTCGCCGACCGGGTCGAATTGCGGCGCGTCGATCGACGGGATCCCGTCCTTCGGCGGTCCGCCCGAGGTGATCTCGTCGAAATCGACCGCGGTGCGGCTGAAGTCCGTGTTCGGCCACTCCGACCGCCACATATCGGCCCCGCCGGCGGCTGCCGGACCGAGCATGGCGACGAGGCCGACCAGAGCCAGGAAAGCGCATCTCGTCAGCATGGGCCTGACTTTGCACCGGACCGCCGTCCAGGGAAATCACGTTGCGGTGACGCCCGCCCCTGCCCCCGCCATTCCCATCGGCGCGTCGCCGGCGACGCTTGCCGCCACGATCGCCATTGGGCAGGCTGACCGGATGACAGAGCCCTTTCGCGCCGGCGACGACGCGGCGCTGCGCCGGTCCTTCGCCTGGGCGATTCCGCCGCGCCTCAACTGGTCGGCGGCGATTCTGCGCCATCCGCCGGACGACCCGGCAATCCTCTGCCCCGACGACCCCGGCCGCAGCCTGAGCTTCGGGGCGCTCGACCGGCTGTCGAGCCGGCTTGCCAACCTGCTCCGCCACGGCGAGGGCCTGAACCCGGGGGACCGGGTGGCGATCCTGCTCGGGCAGCGCCCGGAAACCGCCGTCGCCCACCTCGCCGCCGCCAAGGCTGGGCTGGTCGCGCTGCCGCTGTTCCGGCTGTTCGGCCCCGATGCGCTGCTCTTCCGCCTGCAGGACAGCGGCACGGCAGCACTGGTCACCGACCGCGACGGCAGCGAGAAGGCGGCGCCGCTGCGCGACGCCCTGCCCGCACTGCGCTGCGTCTACAGCGTCGACGGCGCGAGCGAATGCGCCGACGACCTCTCTTCCGCCCTCGCGCGGGCGAGCGACAGCTTCGCCCCGCACGATACCGCCGCCGACGATCCGGCTACCCTGATCTACACCTCGGGCACCACAGGCGCGCCGAAGGGAGCGCTGCTCGCGACCCGCGTGCTGCTCGGCCACCTGCCCGGCGTCGACTACCCGCACTGGCCGTTTCCCAGTCCCGGCGACCGGTTCTGGACCCCGGCCGACTGGGCCTGGATCGGCGGGCTCTACGACGTCCTGCTGCCGGCCCTCTACCGCGGTGTGCCGGTGGTCGCCCACCCGGCCGGCAAGTTCGATCCCGAAGCCGCCTTCGCCCTGATCGAGCACGAACGCATCCGCAATGCCTTCCTGCCGCCGACGGCGCTGAAACTGATGCGGGCGGCCAGCGAGGACGCGCCGCGTCCGGGCCTGCGCAGCGTCGGCAGCGGCGGCGAGGCACTGGGCGAGGAGATGCGGGCCTGGGGCTCCCGGGTGCTGGGGGTTCCGATCAACGAGTTCTACGGCCAGACCGAATGCAACCTGATCGTTGCCGGCAATGCCGCGCTCGGTGTAGTCCGCGCAGGGGCGATCGGCAAGGCGGTGCCGGGGCACGCGGTGGCGATCCTCGGCGAGGACGGCGCGGCGGTTCCGGCAGGCGGGCTCGGCGAGATCGCAGTCCGCGCTCCGGACCCCGTGATGTTCTCCGGCTACTGGAACCGGCCGGAGGCTACGGCGAAGAAGATCGTCGACGGCTGGCTGCGGACCGGCGACATGGGCACCATGGACGACGACGGCTTCATCGGGTTCGTCGGCCGCAGCGACGACGTGATCAACAGTGCCGGCTACCGGATCGGACCCGCCGAGGTC
>JBHJOG010000176.1:0-6608 GCA_050329975.1 Alphaproteobacteria bacterium
TCGACCTTGTCGTCAGTGACATCATCATGCCGCGCATGGACGGTCTGGTCCTGCTGGAGCGCCTGCGGGAGCGCGACGGGGCCGTCGGCCGCGATCGCCGTCCCGGCACTTGCTGCCCAGCGCCCCTGGTCTGAAGGCGGCCATTCCACCTCCGCCGTCTGCTCAACGGAGGGGCAGCCGTATCGCGCTGGACTGATCGCGCGGAGCCCGGTCCCAGGGCGCCGATGGGCGCCACGGGGCCGCGACGGGGAGCGTCGCCCGGGGGCTTCGACCAGGGGGCGTCGACCGGGGCGTCGACCGGGGGGCGTCGACCGGGGCGCGGATCATCGGACGCAAATGTGCCACCTCCGGCGGCAGGGAACCTAAGGATGACAGCTGAGGGACCCAAGGCCCGGCGACCGCGGAAGCCGCGCCGCGACCACATGCCGGGGGTCGGCAAGCCGGCCTGCGAAACGGCGGCGGACGCGCCGGAGGCGGCTATCCCCGCGGCGGCGGCGCCGGAGGTCGAAGCCGCGCGGGCGGAGGCGGAGCGGCGGGCGGCGCAGGACCGGCTGGCCGACTACGCGCCCTATCCGAAGCAGCGGGAGTTCCACGCCGCCGGCGCCGTTCATCGCGAGCGCCTGTTCATGGCAGGCAACCAGCTCGGCAAGACGCTCGCCGGTGCCTGCGAGTCTGCGATGCACCTGACCGGGCGCTATCCGGACTGGTGGACGGGACGCCGGTTCGAGCGCCCGATCAGGGCCTGGGCGGCCGGGGTGACGGCCGAGAGCACGCGCGACAACCCGCAGCGGCTGCTGGTCGGTCCGCCGCAGCAGCGCGAGCTCTGGGGCGGCGGCGCCATCCCCGGGGCGGCGATCGTCGACACGGTCGGCGCCCGCGGGGTGGCCAACGCGCTCGACCACGTGGTGGTGGCGCACGCCGCCGGCGGCCAGTCGGTGCTGGCGTTCAAGGCCTATGAGAAGGGGCGCGAGAAGTGGCAGGGCGAGACGCTGGACCTGGTCTGGTTCGACGAGGAGCCGCCGCTGGACATCTACACCGAGGGGCTGACCCGGACCAACGCCACCGGCGGCATGACAATGATCACCTTCACCCCGCTCCTAGGGATGAGCGCAGTGGTGCGGATGTTCCTGCAGGCCGGGTAAGGGCATCGCGGGTTGCCGCGCGGCGGCGGGGATGCGACGCTGACTGTCTTTGCTTGGGAGGAGGAGAGCCATGACGCATCAACGCCGACGGGCGCGGCCGCCCGGGATACTGGCTCTGACGATGGCCATCGGGCTCGCCTGCGGCGCGGCGCAGGCGCAGATCCAGCCGCCGGCCGTCTTCCTGGGCGAGCCCGAACAGGCCTCGCTCTGCCCGGACAACTTCAACGGCCAGTCGACCGGGGCGACCCTGAGCTGCACCTGCCCGGGGAACGCCGACGGCAACGTTTGGGGCAGCGGGCCCTATGCGGCGGACAGCGCGATCTGCGTCGCGGCCCGTCATGCCGGCGTGGTCGGCGCCGGCGGCGGCGAGATCCAGGTCGCCGGAACGACGGGCTGCGAACGCTACATCGGCAGCACAGCCAACGGGATCGCCACCTATGGCTGGGACGACTACGGCGTCAGCTTCGTGTTTCCGGCGGCAGGCCGGCCGCAGTGCCCGGTGGCGCAGACCGTGGCGATCCATTTCGTCGGGCTGCGGTGCCTCGATCAGGCCGACCAGTTCTTCCTCGAGGACACCGACACCGTGTTCGCGATCGCCGGCGTGGCGGAAGAGAACGGGGCGGTGTCCGGCGCGACCATCCTGCCCGGTGCGGGCGAGTATTTCGAACGGGTGCAGCGCGGGGACATCCGCAGCGCCTACACCCCGGTCTGGCGGGGTGCCGCGCAGGATGTCACGCTGTTCGGCGGGCTCTACAAGTTCGATCCGGTGATGCCGGACCTGGCCGCGACCTTCGTCAGCCTGAATACCGGGCTGGCTGGCGCGTTCATCGCGATCGGCAGCGGCGGCGCCGGGACGGCGGCCGGGGTCGCGGTGGCGACGCTGGGTCAGGCGGCGGCGGCCGAGGTCCGCGAGGAACTGGGCAACCGGGCGCGGATGCTGGGCGATACCAGTTCGGAACTGAAGCTCGACCGCTGGTTCGGCCTGGCCGGGCAGCCGACGCTGCAGGTCGGCAACATCGGCTATCACTTCGCAACCACCCACCAGGCCAACGGCGGCCATTACGAGCTCTACTGGCTGGTCACCCGCTGACGCGACCGATTCCCTTTCGCCGGCGTCGTGTGCGGCGTCAGATGCTGCAGCTGGGGTCGCCGGGGCGGCAGAACTGCGGGGTCTCGTCGTCGAGGGTCGCCGGGCGGCGGGCAGCGAGGAAGGTGGCGGCAGCGGCGCCGATCGCCGCGGCGTAGCTGTCCAGACGCTGGCGGGCGGCCGCCTTCGCCGCGTCCAGTTGCGGCCGCAGCGGACCGAGCAGGCGCTCCTGCTCGGCGGCCATGCGGGGACCAAGCTCATCCGGGCCGATCGCGCCGGTCTCGACCAGCGCGGTCTGCGCCTTCTCATAGGCGTCGAGCGCGGCGAAGGCTTGCGACACCGGGTCGTCGGGCCCGGGCGGCGGCGGGGCCTCGGCATTCAGCTGGTCGCGGGCGGCGGTGACGGCGGCGACGAAGGCGGCTTCCGCCTGCGTCTCCTCAGGCGTCTCGGGGCCGGCGCCGACGAAGGTGCGGACGGCGGCGCGCAGCGGGGCATAGCCGGAGAAGCCGGCGATGCGCTCGACGAGGGCGCCCTCGCGGAACAACAGCAGGGTGGGGTAGGTCTCGACCTGCCATTCCTGCCTCAGGTCCGGCGCCTGGTCGCCGTCGAGGGAGACCACCTCGAGCCGGTCGGCGTGCTCGGCGGCGAGCTTGGCGAGGAAGGGATGCAGGTTGCGGCAGGGCATGCACCAGTCGGCGCCGACGTCGACGATCAGCGGGTGGGCGGCGGCGGCGACCAGCGGCCTGGCTTCGGCCTCGCCGATGCTGCGGATCTCGCTGTGGTTCATGGCTGGACCTCCGGGCGTGGAACGGCGACCGGCCCGGGGGTGGACCTGCCGCCGCGATGCTGCCAGCGGCGGGCGGCGAAGGCAAGCACCGGCAGGCCGCGAGCACGGCGATGACGGCGGCGGCAGGCGCAACTTCCTTGCGCGGGGAGGCGGGGAGTGTGACAGTTTCGGTCGAGCCGCGCGCAAGGGAGGGGCCGGGATGGCATCTGCAAGAAGAATCCTGCGATCGGCGGCGGCGGTGCTGTCGGGCTGGGCGCTGCTGGCGGCCGGCCTGCCGGGGGGCTTTTCCGGGTCAGCGCCGGCGGCGGAGCCGCCGCTGCTGCTGGCGCAGGCGCCGGCCTGCCCGGCGAACGGCGACGGGCTGGCGGCGGGGGCACGGCTGGACTGCCTGTGCCCGGCCGGAGCGGCCGGCGACGTTTGGGGCAGCGGACCGTATCTCGGCAACTCGGCGCTGTGCGCGGCGGCCCGGCACGCGGGGGCGATCGGCGCCGGCGGCGGCCAGGTCGGCGTGGCCGGTGCGGCAGGCTGCGAGCGCTACCGCGGCAGCACCGCCAACGGAGTAACCAGCCATCCCTACCAGGCCTGGGCGACCAGCTTCCACTTCCCGGCGGTCGGGGGCGCGCAGTGCCCGGCGGCGGAGTACTACTCGATCCACTATGTCGGGCTGAAATGCCTGGTCGAGGCCGACCGCTACTTCCTGGAGGACTTCGATTCCGTGTTCGCCGTCGCCTATGTGGTCGAGGCGGACGGGGCGATCCTGGAGTCGCGGGTGCTGCCGAGCGAGACCGAGCGCTACACCCGGGTGGACGCCGGCCAGGTGATCGAGCAGAACGTGCGGGTCTGGCAGGGGCTGGCGCAGGACGTGCAGCTGCACGCGATGCTGTTCAAATACGACCCGGTGCTGCCGGGCATCCTGAGCACCCTGGTCGGCATCACCTCCGCGATCGGCGGCGCGCTGGTCGCGGTCGGCACCGGCGGGGTGGGTGCGGCGGCCGGTGTCGGCGCGGCTGCGGCCGGCCAGGCCGCGGCGGCCGAGGTGCACCGGCAGCTGTCGTCCGCCGCCACCCCGCTCGGCGACTATGTGGTGACCATCGAGCTCCCGTTCGTCGGCGACCCGGCGAGCCTGCCGCTACAGCAGTCGGGGCCGGTCCGCTACCACTTCACCACCGTGCACCGGCAGCACGGCGCCCACTACGAGCTCTACTGGCAGATCCGGCGGTAGCGACCGCTCCGCCGGGGTGGCACGGAGCACCGTAGGCGGGAGATACCGGCACAAGGCCGGGCACGACGTGCTATTCGGGGGCCGGGCATGACGTGCTCTTGGGGCGGAGGGAAGCTGTCATGAGCCGCCACGTCACCCGGATGACAATCGACGACGTGGCGCACCTGTCGCCGGCGCAGAAGGCGGCGATCCTCGCCAGCTATCCACCGCACGAGCGCGAGGCGCGAACGCAAGGCGTCCCGCAGCTGGGCTCCGGGCGGGTGTTCCCGGTGGCGGACGAGGGCCTGGCGGTGCCGGCGTTCGCGACGCCGAAGCATTGGCCGGCGATCGGCGGCATCGACTTCGGCTGGGACCATCCGACGGCGGCGGTGCGGATCGCCTGGGACCGCGACGCCGACTGCGCCTATGTCACCCACGCCTACCGGGTGCGGCAGGCGACGCCGGTGATCCACGCCGCGGCGCTGAAGCCCTGGGGCCGGGCGATGGCCTGGGCCTGGCCGCACGACGGCTGGCAGCACGACCAGCAGTCCGGCACCGCGCTCGCCGACGCCTATCGCGAGCAGGGGATGGCGATGCTGCCGCAGCATGCGCAGTTCGAGGACGGCTCCAACGGGCTCGAGGCAGGCCTGATGCTGATGCTGGAGCGGATGCAGACCGGGCGGCTGAAGGTGTTCGACCACCTGGCCGACTGGTTCGAGGAGGTCCGGCTCTACCACCGCAAGGACGGCCGGGTGGTGAAGGAGCTCGACGACCTGATGAGCGCGACCAGGTACGCGCTGATGAGCCTGCGATTCGCGCGGGTGGAAGGCGGGCGGGCGGAGCGGCGGATGGCGGCGGCGGAGTACCCGATCTTCGGGTGAGCGAGGGACCGGCGGGTCCAGACAACTGTACGTGGACGGGGTACGACGGCGTTGTTAGACACACGCAAACCACATGGTGTCTTCCTCCGGCTCGAGGGGATAACCATGGATCGCATTAATCAGTATCAGTTTTATCAATTGGGGCAGCAGCTCAAGGATCTTTCTTACTACAATCCGGATACTGTTCCGAGCACGGTTGCGTGGATTGTAGTAAGCGCGGAAGGAGCGCTGAAACGTCTGCTAAATGGTGATCCGATCCACGTGAAGACCTCAAAGAGAGCCGCGGAAGCTCTTTATGGGGTCGTCACCGACATCATGAATAACCATTTCTCTGGCCTCGATCAAGAAGGAAAGCCCACTTTTCGATACCCTGCTGAGTCAGATCCGCCGATTCCCTGGTGGCGTTTCAATGCGTGGAGACATAGCCTACAGATATTTGAAACGGTTTTCAGTGCAGAGTTGCGAGAGGCGGCTACTTACGCTGTGCCTCAGCGTGGTATCTTTGATACCGCAGCTCTGATAGACTCCGCCGAACGGACTTTTCCGAACGAGTTGTTCTCATACATTCCGGACAAATCGAAGGACGATTGGCGTGCGGCAGGCAGATGCCTCGCTTTCAATTTGCTTTCGGCTACAGGTTTTCATGTTGCCCGCGCAGTTGAAGGAACCCTGGAGAAGTATTACCAAACGTTCTCGCGTAAATCCGACCAGACCCTCACTGGATGGCAGGCCTACGTCAATGCGCTGAATAAGATAGCTGAGGCTATCGACGATTCCTCACCAGCGCCAAGCAAAAGGGTGCGCGCAGAGCTCCTTCAAATGAAGGATGACTACCGAAACCCGTTGATGCATCCTCGAGTTAATTTGAATGAAGCTGACGCCAGAATAATTTTTGACAATGGCGAGAGTCTCATCATTGCAATGGCTTCAGAGATGAAAGCACTCAGCGAATCTTCGAGCGGCACGCAATCTGATCTTTTTGCAGATGACGCCGCAGCGCGTACTAACAAGGCAGGCGAAGCGCACGAGTGATGGCGACGGGCCTTGTTTGTTTCCCCTACAGATGGTTACTGCACGCCTCGCATTCGATCTCGACCAGCAGGTCCGGCGTCGCGAGGCGGGCTAGGCCGAGGAGGCTTTGCGGGGGGCGCGTGCCGGCGGGGGCGATCCAGTCGGCGTAGATCTGGTAATTGGCGAGGAAGGCGTCGACGTCGACGGTGAAGAAGCGCAGGAAGACGATGTTCTGGCGGCCCATGCCGGCGCCGTCGAGGATGGCGTCGATGTTGGCCAGCGCCGCGCGCATCTGGCCGGCGATGTCGCTGACGTGGAGGGTGCGGTAGCCGAAGGGCTGGTCCGCGTCGGAGACCAGGGCGCACTGGCCGGAGCAGCGCAGGTGGCGGGTGGCGCCGGTGACCACCTCGCCCTGGTCCATGCCGTAGCGCAGGCCCCAGTCTGAGGCCTTCGGGTTGACGGACGTGCGCTGCATGGCGGTGCTCCTCTGCCGGTCGGG
>JBHJOG010000177.1:0-5233 GCA_050329975.1 Alphaproteobacteria bacterium
ATGACCAACCAGCTGACCCTGGGCTTCACCGCGACAACACAGATCAGCCGCACCGACTTCGGCCTGGGCCTCTATGCGCCGGCGATCGGCGACGAGGTGTCGATCCGCATCTCCGGCGAGGCGATCCGCAAGGCCGACATCGACGCATAGGCGTGCCGATCCGGTCATTGCGTCAGGTGCGCGGTGGGGGTCATATCCACCGGCGCCGGCGCAGTGACCGGACTCGCCCCGAACCCGGCGCCGTTGGAGGATCCAAGGATGCTGCTCCGCAACACACGCCTGCAGTACGGCGCCGTCGCCAAGCTGCTGCACTGGGTGATGGTGGTGCTGCTCGTCGGCATGGTCGGGGTCGGCCTCTACATGGAGGACCTGTCGATCCCGGAGAAACTCCCCGGGACGACGGGCTACGCGCTCTACCAGTTGCACAAGTCGTTCGGGTTCGTGGTGCTGGCCCTGGCGGTGGTGCGTCTGGTGTGGCGGCTCGCCAACCCGGCGCCGCCGGCGCCGACCAGCCACGGCAGGCTGGTGGCCTGGGGTGCGCACGCGTCGCACACCCTGCTCTACGTGCTGATCTTCGCCATGCCGATTTCGGGCTGGCTCTATGTCTCGGCCGACCCGCTGTCGCATTCCCTGGTCCCGACCCGGTTCTTCGACCTGTTCGTGATTCCGAACCTGCTCGGCGCCGACGAGGGCTTGCGCAACTTCTTCCGCGGCGCGCACGGACTGCTGTCGAATGTCCTGATGATCACGGTCGGCCTCCATGCGGCCGCCGCAATCGGCCATCACTTTGTCTTCAGGGACAATGTGCTGCTCCGCATGCTGCCCTTCGCTCGGCTGCGCCCCGAAGCGCATGCGGGGACTGCAACACGGGACATCAGCTGACCCGAGCGGGGCGGCGCCACCTTCACAGGAGACCAACAGGAATGCTTCGACTCGCTGCAGCCCTCGCCGGGCTTTCGCTCTTCGCCTCCGCCGCGGTGCACGCCGCCGACAGCTGGACGGTCGATCCCGACGCGAGCGAACTGACCTGGACCGTGCCCTTCTCCGGCAACCCGCTGCCCGGCCGCTTCCTCGAATTCACCAGCGACATCCGGTTCGACCCCGGCGACCTGGAGGGCAGCGCGGTCAGTATCGCCATCCCGATCACCAGCGTCGAGGCGGCGAACGACGAACAGACGGCCGAGCTGCAGAAGCCGGACTGGTTCGACGCCGAGACGCATCCCATGGCGACCTTCACGGCGGACAGCTTTCGCTCGCTTGGGGACGACGCCTATGAGGCGGACGGCATCCTGACCATTCGCGACCAGGCGCATCCGGTCACGCTGCCCTTCAGCTTCGTCATCGACGGTGACACGGCGCATATCTCGGGCGGGACCACCATCGACCGCATCGACTACGGCGTCGGCCAGGGCGACTGGGCGATCGACGATATCGTCGGGTTCGACGTCGCGATCGCTTTCGACCTGACCGCTGTCCGCGCGCCGTAGCCCCGCGGACTGCCGCGCCCCCCGCTTACCTGTTGACTCCGGACAGTGCGCAGGATGACATCGCGGCACACGCACACCATGGGCGTGGACGCAAAGCATAACAATGCGTCCGGCCGTGCGTGCAATCCTTGGGAGGGAAACAGTGACGAACATGCGAATTCGGGTCGTAGCCGCTGCGACGACCGCCTTGCTCGGCTTCGGGGGACTCAGCGTCCAGGCGCAGGCGCAGGACCTGACGATCATGACCTCGGTGCCCAGCCTGGGCTTCCCGTTCTTCGTCCACATGATGAACGAACTGAGGGCCGAGGCCGAGGCGCTTGGCGTCGCCACCGTGGAGTCCGACGGGCAGAACAGCGCGCCGAAGCAGACCGCCGATGTCGAGGCGGCCGTGATCCAGGGCGTGGACGGCATCGTGATCAGCCCGATCGACGTCAACGCCATGGCGCCGGCCCTTGAGACCGCGATCGAGAACGGCGTCCCGGTGGTGACCATCGACCGCCGCGTCGAGGGCGTCGAGGAGATCCTGTCGCACGTGGGCGCCGACAATGTCGCCGGCGGCGAGGCCCAGGGTCACTGGATCGTCGAGAACTATCCGGACGGCGCGCGAATCATCAACCTGCAGGGTCAGCCCGGCGCCAGCCCGGCCATCGACCGCAACGCCGGCGTCCACAACGTCCTCGACTCGATGAGCGACAAGTACGAGTTCATCGCCGAGCAGACCGCCAACTTCGCCCGCGACCAGGGCCTGTCGGTGACCGAGAGCCTGATGGCCGGCCTCGACTCGCCGCCGGACGTGATCGTCGCGGCCAATGACGACATGGCGCTGGGCGCACTGGAGGCGATCACGGCGCTCGGACTTGCCGACGAGGTCAAGATCATCGGCTTCGATGCCCTGCCCGAGGCGCTGGCGAGCGTCCGCGACGGCGGGCTGGCCGGCACCGTGGAGCAGTTCCCCGGCGGCCAGAGCCGGGCGGCGATGCAGGTCATGGTCGAATATCTGCGCGACGGCACCGAGCCGGAGCCGGTGACCCTGCTGATCCCGATCATGATCACGGCCGACAACATCGACGAGGCAGAGCGGCTCGGCGAACTGAACTAGCCGGACCACGGACAATGGCCGGGACCGACGTCCCGGCCATTTGCTCTTCACGACGGAGCCCCTGTCCCATGACAGCCGACGCCCTGCTCACAGTCACGGGGCTGTCCAAGCGGTTCCCGGGCGTGATCGCGCTTGCGGACGTGTCGCTCAGCGTCGGCGCCGGAGAAGTACATGCGCTGCTGGGTGAGAACGGCGCAGGCAAGTCCACCCTGCTCAAAATCCTGTCCGGCGCCCAGCAGCCCGATGAGGGGACGATCGCCTTCGAGGGCGCGCCGGTGCGGATCGTCAATCCGATGGCCGCCCAGCAGCTGGGGATCGTGACGATCTATCAGGAATTCAACCTGATCCCGCATCTGACCATCGCCGAAAACGTGTTTATCGGCCGGGAACCCAAGCGCGGGCCGTTCATCGACTGGCGGACCATGGGACGCGAGACCCGGAAGATCCTGGACCGGATCGGCCTGCCGCTCGATCCCGGCCGCACCGTGCGCACGCTCAGCGTGGCGGAGCAGCAGATGGTCGAGATCGCACGCGCGCTGTCGATGCGCTCGCGGGTCATCATCATGGACGAACCGACCTCGGCACTGAGCGAGACCGAGGTCGGCAAGCTGATGGCGATCGTGCGCGACCTGCGCGCCGACGGCCTGAGCATCATCTTCGTCACCCATCGGCTGGATGAGGTGATGGCGATCTGCGACCGCTTCACGGTGCTGCGCGACGGCCGCAACGCCGGCGCCGGCGCAGTCGCCGACGTCACGATCGACGACATCATCCGGCTCATGGTCGGCCGGAACGTGGAAGCCTTGTTCGCCACCCGCGACGATGCCCACGAAGGCGGTGTCGAGGCGCTGCGGGTGGAGCATCTGAGCCGGCACGGCGACGGCCGCGACCCGCACGCGGTCGTGCTCGACGACATCTCGCTGGTCGCCCGGCGCGGGGAGATCCTGGGCATTGCCGGCCTTGTCGGTGCCGGCCGGACGGAACTCGCCCGCGCCATCTTCGGCGCCGACCCGATCGACCGTGGCAAGGTCTTCGTCGACGGGAAGCAGGCCCGGATCCATGCGCCGCACCACGCGATCAGGCTCGGCATCGGGCTCGCGCCCGAGGACCGCAAGCAGCAGGCGCTGTTCCTGGCGCTGGCGATCAAGGCGAACATCAGCATGGCGACGCTGGACCGCCTGAGCAGGGGCATCTTCGTCAGCGAAAAGGCGGAGCTGGCCCAGGTCGAGGAGTTCCGCAAGGCGCTGAACATCCGCATGGCGAGCCCCGAGCAACGGGTGGTGCTGCTGTCCGGCGGCAACCAGCAGAAGGTCGTGCTCGCCCGCTGGCTGGCGCTTCGGCCGCGCATCCTCATCGTCGACGAACCGACTCGCGGCATCGACGTCGCAGCCAAGGCCGAGGTGCACCAGCTGCTCTACGACATGGCCCGCAGCGGCATCGCGGTGATCGCCATCTCCTCCGAACTGCCGGAGATCCTGACCATCAGCGACCGGATCGTCACCATGCGGGCCGGGCGGATCACCGGCGAGATCCTGCGTCGCGACGCTACCGAAGAGAAACTGATGCGGATGATGACGCTCGCGCCAGAGCCGAGTCCGGCACAGGCGGCAGAATAGGACAGGACGATGACTGCAGACGCACTCCCCGCACCGCGCAGGCAGGTCGACATGGTCGACCTGCTCGGCAGGTTCGCGCCGCTGATCTTCCTGCTGGTGCTGATGATCGCCTTCTGGATGGCGGAGCCCAACTTCGTCAAGCCGCTGAACCTGACCAATATCGTGCTGCAGGTCTCGGTGACCGGGCTGCTGGCCATCGGCATGACCTTCGTCATCCTGACTGCGGGCATCGACCTGTCGGTCGGCTCGCTGCTGGCCTTTGCCGGGCTCGTCGGGGCCGCGGTCGCCAAGGGCGGGCTGGCCGACCGGTTCGCCGTCGGCGACGTGACCGAGGCCGCCGGCTACGGCTGGGGGCTGGCGATGCTGGCCGCGATCCTGGTGGGAGTCACCGGCGGCCTGCTGCAGGGTCTGGCGATCACCTGGCTCAGGGTGCCGCCGTTCGTCGTCACGCTCGGCGGCATGTCGGTGTTTCGCGGCGCGGCGCTGCTGTTTTCCGGCGGCGGCCCGATCAGCGGCTTCAGCGACGAGTTCAAGATGTGGGGCAAGGAGCGCCTGTTCCGGGAATTCCTGGGCAATGTCGGCATCCCGGTGCCGGCCCTGATCTTCCTCGGCTTTGCCGTGCTCGCCTATATCGTGCTGCGCTACACCCGCTTCGGGCGGCACGTCTACGCCGTCGGCGGCAACTTGGAAGCGGCTCGGCTTTCCGGGCTCAACGTCCGCGCCATCGTCACCAGCGTCTATGTGATCATGGGCTTCTTCGCCGGGCTCGGCGCCTTCGTGCTCTCGGCGCGGCTGGATTCGGCGGAGGCGGTGGCCGGCCAGGGCTACGAGCTGACGGTGATCGCCTCGGTGGTCATCGGCGGCACCAGCCTGTTTGGCGGCCAGGGCAGCGTGGTCGGCACCGTCATCGGCGCGCTGCTGATCGGGGTGATGCTGAACGGGCTCCAGCTCAACAACGTGTCGAGCTACATCCAGCAGATCGTGATCGGGCTGGTGATCGTGCTGGCAGTGGCGTTCGACCTGTTCCTGAA
>JBHJOG010000178.1:0-5428 GCA_050329975.1 Alphaproteobacteria bacterium
TCGGGTGCAGCGGCGGCGGCGTCGACACCGACAACTTCCTGATGGCGAACGTCAACCAGTACGCCAACTTCGACGGCTCCGCCAACGCCCTGGTCGCCGGTGTCTTCATCAGCGGCTACAACAACCTGGGCCTCGAAGACCTGGGCCGGGCGATCGTCAGCAACACCGCAGTCGCGGTCGGCAACGTGACCTCGATCACGGTGCTCGACGGCTCGCTTGCCGACGACTAACCGAAAGGGGGCACGGGGGGCGGCGCAAGCGCCGCCCCCTGGTCTCCGCCGGAAAGCAGCATCGACCGCGCACCGACCACTCATCACAGCCGTTCGGTGCGGCGGGAATTAGACACAGGAGCCTATGATGTACGCAAGATCCAAAGCGCACGGCGCGCTCACCGCTTCCGCGGCCGCCATCGTGATCGCCGGCAGCCTGTGGGCCGCTCCGGCCGAAGCGCAGATGTTCCGGGAGCCGTTCACCTTCTCGCAGCGCAACCAGGCCGGCATGGCCGTCTTCATGCGCCAGCAGAGCAACAGCGGTTCGAACAGCGATGCAGTCGTCGCCGGGTCGGCCACCAGCCAGACCCTGGTCTGCGCCGGGGCAGGCGACACCACGGCGACCGCCGCCGGCAACATCATGTGCGTCGTCGCCGGTGACAACACCAACGTCATCGTCAACAGCAATCAGGACTCTCAGGGAAATCAGACCGCGGACGCGAACACGACGCAGACGGCCGCCGACACGATCCAGAGCATCCTGAACGGCGAGACCGCGCAATAGCCCGGCAGCCGCGCCTCGAGCGGGGCGCAGGGGCAGGCTGCCGCCAGTAACGGCGTCGGGGGCGTGCGCCCACGCGACGAGGACGAGGCGCACGGTATGCGCTTGGCGGCAGCCGGCCCGTGCCCGGCACGAGATTTGGGATGGGGGAGAAGATGCGTCACCTGTACATGTTGGCCGCGATGATGGCCCTTTCCGGCTGCGGGCTGCCGCCGGCGGTGGCGATCGCCTCCTACGCGCTCGACGGGGCGCTGCTGGCGGCGACCGGCAAGACCAGTAATGACCACGCGCTGTCGGTCGCCTTGCAGCAGGACTGCAGCATGCTGCGCGTCGTGTCCGGCGGCGAGATCTGCCGCGACCACGAGCCGACCGACCGCGCCGCCAGGGCGCTCGCTGTGATGCAGGCGAGCGAGGAGCACCTGGTCACGGTGGCCGACGGACGGGTGATCCGCGTCGCCGCCGATCCGGACGCGCCCGGCTGGGGAAGTCCGGTTCCGATCGCAACGGCCGCGCCGGCGTTGCAGACCGGTCCGGAGCGGCCGGCGATGGTGGAGCAACGCTGATGGTCGACTCTGCAGACCGGCGTCAACCGTCGGAACGGCCCGGCTCGGCGCCAGCCGACACGGCCGCCCAGGGCGAAAGGGAGCTCAAGAAGGAGGGGAAAGTGAGCCGGCAGAAACGCTTCGCACCGGAGCAGATAATAGCCATGCTGCGCGAAGCCGATGTCAGGCTCAGCCATGGCGAACGGGTCGCCGGGATCTGCAGCAGTTTCGGTATCTCCGAACAGAGCTACTACCGGTGGCGGCGGCAATATGGCGGCCTCAGGATCGACCAGGCCCAGAAGATGAAGCGGCTGGAGCGGGAGAACGCCCGGCTGCGCAGGGTGCTGTCGTCGCTGTCGGTCGGCTCCGGCCTGCTCGGTCAGGGGTCGAACAAGGACTGAAGTCCGGTTCCCGTCGGCTAGCTTACCGCGCCGTCACGACGACCCGGCGGTCCGACGGGCTGGTCACGCCGTCGCCGGTCCGGGCCGCCGCCTCGCTCTCGCCGAGCCCGCTCGTCATGATCCGGTCGGGGTCGACCCCACCGGCCGTGAGCGCGTCGCGCACGGCCTCCGCCCGCCGGACCGACAGCCGCAGGTTGGCGTCGGCGCCGCCGGCGCTGTCGGTGTGGCCGACCAGGCTGATCGCCAGCCCGACATTCGACTGCGCTCGCGCCAGGACCTCGGCAACGACCAGGTCCGCGGCCTCGTCGAGCGCGGCGCTGCCGGGCCCGAACAGGATCACGAACTGCGACGCGGTCAAGCCGGGCGGCACCGGCCGGCTCGCCAACTCCGCCATGCAGGCATCGAACCCGTTCCTGCATTCCGCCAGCCGGTCCGGCCCGCTGGGCGCCTCCTCGACCTGCAGGATCCAGCAGTCGTAGAGCGCCTGGCACTGCGCCGAGCGTTCCGGCTGAAACTCCCTGCCGCCGCTGTACAGCACCGCGACCAGGCGAGCCCGCGCCTGGGTGAGTTCGTCGACACTGTCGGCAGGAACGGCGCGCGACCCGACTTCGTCCGGCAGCACCTCCTGGCCTGTCGCGGCGGCAAGGCCCTTGCGCGCGAAGTAGTCGGCGTCCTCGTAGTCGATGCGCACGTTCGCCTCGTAGAGCGCCAGGCGCTCATACTCGTCGATCAGCGCCACATTGTGCCGAAGACCGATCCGTGGCGTCTCCTGCAGCAGGGTGATGTTCCGATCGACGCCGCAACCCGCCATGGTGGCTGCCAGGCACAGACATGCGAATCCTCGCATCAGAAATCGGTGAACCACTCCATTCCCCCGGACTCATTGCGCGCCGGCCCGCAGCCTGCCCTGATTTCCACGCTGCCGGCAAGGGATGATGGGTCGGCCCAGGGTCGTCCTCGCCCCCGGTCATCGGATCATGTACACCTTCTTCACCGTTTCGCGGATCACGCAGGTGCCGGTCCAGCCCTCGCGGAAGAAGGCGCTGGTGTTGGGGCCGATCTCGATCACCTCGCCGTCGTCGGCGGTGTAGGTGCAGGAACCGGCGAGGAAGTGGCAGAACTCGTCGCGGGTCACCGTGCAGCGCCAGGTGCCGGGCGTGCAGACCCACAGGCCGCATTCGGACCGTCCGTCCGGTCCCTTGTGCAGCAGACGGCCGGAGGTGTGGGACCGGCCCTCGATCATGGTCGGGATCGGGCCCCAGTCGACGAGATCGGCGAGGCCGAGCGGATCGTGGAGCACAGGCGTGGTCATGGCATGGCCTCCAGGGTCAAAGCAGCGCGGCGATCGCGTCGGCCGCGGTCCGGGTGCCGGACCGGGCGCGCATGTGGGCGCTGGTCGCCGCGAGCTTCGCCTGCATCGCCCGGTCGGTCAGGCAGGTCTCGATCGCCCGGACCAGGTCGTCGGGCGTCCAGTCGTAGCGGGGCAGCTTCAGCCCATGCCCGGTCTCCTGGACGCGGGTGGCGTTGTCGTGGCCGTCCCAGACATAGGGCATGATGATCGCCGGCTTGCCGAAATAGAGGCACTCGGTGAAGCTGTTGTTGCCGCCGTGGTGGATGACGCAGTCGACCTGCGGGATCACCGACGGCTGCGGGAACCAGTCGGCCAGCTGCACGTTGCCGGGCGGCGGGCCGTAGGCCTCCGCATAGCCGCCGATGTTGACCAGCGCGCGGTAGGGCCGTTCGCCGATCACCGCGATGATCCGATTGAGCAGATCGGTGTCGCCGGAGCCGAGGCTGCCGAAGCTGATGTAGAGCAGGGGCTTGCCCGCGTTCCTCTCGAAGGGGGGAACCTCATAGGGCCGGTCCTGGCGAATGCAGCCGTCCAGATAGGTGAAGCGCGCCGGATCGAGCGGATGGCGGCGGCGGAACTTCACCGGTTCGGGATAGAGCAGCAGGTTCAGGTAGGGCGAGGTTTCGAAGAACTGGCCGAGCGGATAGGGTTCCTCGCCGCATGCGGCGAGGAAGGCGTTGAAGTCGTCGTGGATCGGCCCGATCATCTCGTCGAACCGCGCCCGGTAGGCCTGATGGCAGGCTCTGTCATCCTCCCCGCAGCCGGAAAGGTGAGGGGGAATCTCGGGATCCTCGACCTCGTTCTCCGAGCAGGAGATGATCCGGACCCAGGGCTTGCCATGGGCTTGGCAGTAGCGCTTGATCGCCGGGAACAGCACCACGTTGTCGACGCAGACCACATCGGGCGCGACCTTCGCCAGCACGCCCGGCAGGTCCTTCTCCGCCCATTTCGCGGTCTCGACGATCGCCGCCCAGCAGTCGTGCACATAGTTCGGAATCTGGTCGTAGGGCGACTTGCCGAAGTTCGGGATGTGGCCGTTGATGAAGTCCGACCAGTATTTCGCCATCTCCTCCGGCGGCATCGGCTCCGACATGTTCACCATGTGCTCCGGAAAGCCGTAGCCGGCATAGACCCCGGCCATGCCCGGATCGGTCAGGAACACCGGCTTGTGGCCGAGCGCCTGGCAGGCCTGGGCGATGCCGACCGAGTTCAGCGCCGGCCCATAGGCGGCCTCGGGAAAGAAGGCGATGGTCTTCGAGTCGGTCATCGGCGAGGCCCCCTGCTGCTCCTTCGCCATTCTAGACTCGTCATGCCCGGGCTTGTCCTGCCGCATTTGGACTTCCGGCCGTTTCCCCTCCGTCGTCGTGGCATGCCGCTCTTTCTCCCTCCCTCGGGCACGGGGGAGGGTCGGGGAGGGGGCGAGGGCGCCGATATCGGCCAGCGCGCTGGCTCCCGGGCAAGGGACCTCTTGCCCGTAGGGTTGCGTCCTTGCCTCCGCCGACGGCGCCAGGGCCCCCTCCCAACCCTCCCCCGTGCCGAGGGAGGGCTCAACCGCGTCCCATGGGGAGCGCGATCAGGAAATGTGTGAACGCCGTAGGGTCAAGCCGGCAATGACGCCCTTGAGCGCCACGTCCGTCCGTGCCCGGCGACCGTCAGCCGCGCCGCGCCGCCTCGATCTTCGCGACGTCGATCTTGCGCATGTCCATCATCGCCTCGAACGCGCGCTTCGCCTCGGCGCCGCCGGCTGCCATCGCCTCGGTCAACGCGCGCGGCGTGATCTGCCAGGAGACGCCCCATCTGTCCTTGCACCAGCCGCAGGCGCTCTCCTGGCCGCCGTTGCCGACGATCGCGTTCCAGTAGCGGTCGGTCTCCGCCTGGTCGTCGGTCGCGATCTGGAACGAGAAAGCCTCGTTGTGCTGGAACTGCGTCCCGCCGTTGAGCCCGATGCAGGGGATGCCGCAGACGGTGAACTCCACCACCAGCACCTCGCCCTGCTTGCCGGACGGAAAATCGCCCGGCGCGTGCCACACCGCGCCCATCCGGCTGTCGGGGAAGGTCGCGGTATAGAAGCGGGCGGCATCCTCGGCGTCCTTGTCGTACCACAGGCAGATCGTGTTCTTTGCCGTCGCCATCGCTTGTTCCTTTCGCTTCAGGGTTGGGTTGAATGCCCCGAGGACGAACGACGCCTCCGGGTTCCGACACCGCCCGCCCTGGCCTTCCCCCTCCCCCGGTCCGGGGGAGGGGGAAGGGCGCGATCCGGACCGGGTGATGTCGACTCGCGCCCCGGCCGTTCGTCCTGCGGATACGGACCCAACAACAGCCGGAGCCTGCCATGTCCCCCACCATCACCGCCTTCGAACGCT
>JBHJOG010000179.1:0-7522 GCA_050329975.1 Alphaproteobacteria bacterium
GCCGCCACCGCCACCGGAGTTACCGCCGCCGCCACCACCGGAGTTACCGCCGCCGCCACCACCGGAGTTACCGCCGCCGCCACCACCGGAGTTACCGCCGCCGCCGCCACCGGAGTTACCGCCACCCCCGCCGGAGTTACCGTTTCCGTTTCCGTTGCCGCCGGAGTTCCCGTTGCCGTTGCCGCCTGCATCGCCGCTGACCGACGCCGCGGATTGCGCTTCGGTGGCCGCCTGCGCGGCGGCATTCTCGCTTCGCGCGACTGCCTCGGCGGCGATCTCGGTGCTGGTCGCGGTCAGAGCTGCCTGACGCCCGGGGTCCAGGGTCGTCGGTGCGAAGTCGGTGCGGGTCGCTGCGGTCGCGATTCCCTGGCCGGCCGGGACGTCCCGGCTCTGCCCGGAGCTGCGTTCGACGGCGGCGACGACGCCCTCTATTACTTCGAGGCGTGCGCCATCGTCGGCCAGTGCGAACTCGGTGCCCTTGACGCCCGCCACCAGGAACGGAGTCTCGACCGCGAACTGCGGGTCAGGCCGCGGCTCGACCGCATAGAAGGCATGGCCGTTGTGCTGCAGGATCTGGGTTTCGGCGTGGTCTGGAGAGGGCGGCGGCAGCTCGATCGTCGTGTTCTCGTAGACGACCATCACGTCTTCGCCGCGAGCGAGGATCGCGCTCGATCCGGCGCCGGTGGCGATCGACTGGTAGGGCCCGACCACGTCGCCCGCGAAGATGGGTGCCTCCACGTTCCAGGGATTGGCCCCCGGCAGCATCCGAGCCTCGCCCGTCACGTCGACCACCCGCCAGTAGTCGCTGGCCTCGACCCGGTCGGGTGCGGCCAGCGCCGCGGCCGGCAGCGCCAGCATCGTGGACGCGAGCAGGCTGCCGGCGAGCAGCCGGGACTGTCGGGGGCGGCGTGTCGAAGCGGTAGGCAGAGTGTCGCGCATGGCCATCACCTGAGCTTCCTGCTGTGGGCTGACGTCATGCTGGCCGGCGGTGCTTAACACCATCTCAAGACAGGTTAAGCGCCCGGCCGATTTTCGTTCGAATTTTAGGCAATCGGATCCCCCCGGAAACCGAAACACAACGGTTTTCCTGCAAGGTAGGCCCGTGATGTCATGCCCTGCACCCCAACCGGGTTCCAGCCGGCGCACGAGCGCCGCCACCGACCCTGCCCGGGGGAAACGCCCCGAGGGTCGCGCTAGGGCGTGGCCGGTGCGGATCGGGCTGGCCGGACTTATCGCCGTGGCGATGACCCTGCTCTACGCCGTGGGCGGGTTTCGGCTGGCCGACGACGCGATCCACGACCTGCGTATGCGCGGCATGGATCTCCAGGCGAGCAACGGGCTGGTGGTGGTCGAGATCGATGCGCTCAGCCTGCGCCGGCTCGGGCAGTGGCCATGGCCGCGCGGCCACCATGCCCGGGTGCTGGACCAGCTGATCGAGGCCGGCGCGGACCGCGTGGCGGTCGACATCAGCTTTTCCAGCCCGTCCGACCCGACCCAGGATGCGCGCCTGGCCGCGGCGGCGGCACGGGCGGGCGAACGGCTGATCCTGCCGGTGTTCCAGCAATGGCACCACGGACCTGACGGTGCGCCGATCCTGGTGGTCGACCGGCCGCTGCCGCAACTGTTCGGCGACACCGCGCTGGCCAGCATCAACGTGCTCCCCGACCCGGACGGGATCGTCCGGCGGCTGCCGGTCGCCGGCGCCGTGGACGGTGTCGTCCTGCCGTTCATGGCGACAGCGCTCGCCGGATCCGCGGCCGCTGGCCCGGACGAGCCGTATTTCGTCGATTTCGGCCTGGATCCCGGTACGCTGCCGCGGCTCTCCTTCGCCGACGTGCTGATCGGCAACTTCGATCCGGCGGCGATCGCCGGCCGGGCGGTCCTGGTCGGCGCCACCGCGCTCGAGCTCGGCGACGTGCTGGCGGTGCCGCGCTGGGGCAACCTCCCCGGATCGCTGGTGATCGCCACCGGCTACGAAAGCCTGGTCCAGGCTCGGGCGATCCGGCCGCTGGAGACGTCCTGGTTCGTGCTCGCGCTCTGCTTTGCAGCCGCCATGGCCCCTGCGTGCCAGCGCGGCGCCACCATGGCGCCCGGGCTGGTCTCCACCGCGATCCAGCTCACCGCCCTCGCCGCCTTCGCGCAGTTGCTCTACGCCGGCTGGGCGCTGAAGCTCGACCTGGCGCCGGTCTGCGCCGGTCTGCTGCTGGCGCAGGGCATCGAAATCGGCCGCCACCTGCGCGCCCAGGCCCGCCGCATCCTGCTCCAGAACCGAGAGGCCGAGCGTCGGCAGGCCCTGCTGCGCAGCGTGGTCGCCACCAGCATCGACGCCGTCGTCATCACCGACAGCAAGGGGCGGATCCTGCTGGCCAATCCGGCCTGCCGCACCGTGTTCGGCCATGTGCCCGAGGCGCTGGCCGGCCGTGCCGCGACGACGCTGGTCGATCCGCAGGATCCGATCGCGGAGCCGCTGCGGGCGATGTGCCGTTCTGGGCAGGCGATCCCGGCGCTGGCCTATCCGGTGGACGTGGCCGGGATCGACTGCGCCGGGCGTCGGCTCGCGCTGGAACTGGCGCTGTCGGAGGTCGCCGGCGGCGGCGGCGCGTTGGATCCGGCGCTGGCGGACCGCCACTTCATCTTCGTGTTTCGCGATGTCAGCGGGCAGCGGGCGCTGGAGGCGTCACGGCGCGAGGCGCTGCACGCCCAGGTGGAGGCGGAGCGCGCGAAGACGGCGTTTCTCGCCACCGCCAGCCACGAGTTGCGCACGCCGCTGAACCACATCCGCGGCTTCGCCTCCCTGCTCGCGGCCGGGGTCGGCGGGGCGCTGTCCGACCGGCAGCGCAGCTATGTCGGCGACATCGATTCCGCCGCCGGCCACCTGGCCGAGACGATCATCGACATCCTGAACTATGCCGAGCTCGCCGGCAGCGACGCACCGGCCAGCGCCGAAGACGTGGTTGCGGCCGCCGCACTGGTCGGCGGCGCGGTGGAGACGCTGGCCGGGCTCGCCCAGGCGCGCCAGGTCCGGGTGCGGATCGGCGGCGACGGGCTGGAGGCCCGGCTGCGGGTCGATGCCGCGGCCATGGCCCGGGCGGTGATGCACGTGCTGCGCAACGCGATCCAGTTCTGTCCGGCCGGCGGCGTCGTCGTCGTCGAGGTCCGCCGCCGGCCCGGCGGCGTGGCGATCGCGATCGCCGATCACGGGCCGGGGATGGAGCAGGCGGCGATTGCACGCTTGCTGGCCCCCTTCGGCAAGGCGGAGGAGGCCTTTGCCCGCAGTCATGGCGGGCTCGGCATCGGCCTCAGCCTTGCCCGGGCCTGCATGGAGCGCCACGGCGGCCCGGTGGACATCGAGTCACTGCCGGGGATGGGCACCACGGTGACCCTCGATCTGCCGCAGCCGGAGGCCATCGCCATATCGTCGGCGGCCTGATCCGCATCGTTGCGCCGTCCTTCGGGACCATTGTCCCGGCGCCCGTACACCGGATATGATCGCGGGATGATCCGTCCCATGCCGTCCGGCCCGAACGCCTATGCGGGCAACCCGCTCGACCGGCGCCACGACCGGCGCACCGACGACGCCTGGCTGGCCGCGCGGCTGGCCGATCCCGGGGCGCTGTTCGTGCCGGTGTGGCGGGACCGCAACCTGGTCCGCGAGGCGCCGGAGCCGGCGCCGGTGCACTGGTCGTCGACCGAGGTCAGTTTCTGGCTCGAGGCCGGCGCCGAGCCGGTGTTCCTGGGTGAAGTGCGGCAGACCAGCTACTTCGCGGTCGACCTGTCCCGATGCGCCCCCGAGGAGCCGTCGCACGCCGAGGCGGTCTATCGCGACCTGCGGGCGGTCGGGCCGCTGCTCGGCGCGGTGGACGGCTCGATCCTCGCCTATGCCCGGGCAATGGCCTACTGGCACCAGCGCCACCTGTTCTGCGGCGCCTGCGGCTCGCCGACCGAGAGCCGCCAGGCCGGCCACGTCCGCGCCTGTACGCATACGGGATGCGGAATCCAGCACTTCCCGCGTACGGACCCAGCGGTGATCATGCTGATCCATGACGACGACCGGATCATCCTCGGCCGGCAGAAAGTCTGGCCGCCGGGCATGCATTCGGTGCTCGCCGGCTTCGTCGAGCCGGGCGAGAGCCTGGAAGAGGCGGTCGCCCGCGAGGTCTACGAGGAGGTGGGGATCCGCATCGACGACGTCTGCTACCACTCCTCCCAGCCCTGGCCGTTCCCGTCCTCGATCATGCTCGGCTTCTGGGCGCGGGCGAAATCGACCGGCCTGCGGGTCGACGTGCACGAACTCGAGCACGCGATGTGGTTCGACCGGGCCACGCTCAAGGCCTCGCCGGAGAACGAGAGCTTCCGCCTCCCCCGCCGCGACTCCATCGCCCGCCGGCTGATCGAGGACTGGCTGGCGCTGTAGCCTGCGTTGCTCCCGGCGATGACATGCCCGGGCCGGAGCCCGGGCATGCCGCGCGAGGGGCCGCCGCCTACACCAGGTCGAACAGCAGCACCTCCGCCGGGTCTTCGCCGCTGCCGGCGATCCGGACTTCGGCGAGGTCGCTGATCGCGGCGCCGTCGCCGGCCTGCATCGCGGTGCCGTTGACAGTGACAGCGCCGCGGGTGACCTGCACCCAGGCGTGGCGGCCCTCGGCCAGCCGATGAACCATCTCCGCCTCGGGCAGCAGGTCGGCGGCGTAGATCAGGGCGTCCTGGTGGATCATCAGCGAGCCGTCCCGGCCGTCGGGCGAGACCACCAGCCGCAGCTGGTTGACCTGCCCCGTGCCCGGGAACGCCTTCTGGTCGTAGCGCGGCTCGTGGCCCTTCGCATCGGTCTCGATCCAGATCTGCAGCAGGTGGGTCTCGTCGGCGGCATAGTTGAACTCGCTGTGGGTGACCCCACGGCCGGCGCTCATCACCTGCACCTCACCGGGGCGGATCACCGCCCCGTTGCCCAGGCTGTCGCGATGGGCAAGCGCGCCCTCCAGGACATAGGTGATGATCTCCATGTCGCGGTGGCCGTGGGCGGGAAAGCCGCCATCCTTGGCTATGCGATCCTCGTTGATCACCCGCAGGGCGCGGAATCCCATGTGGTCGGGATCGTAGTAATGGCCGAACGAGAAGCTGTGTCGCGCCTTCAGCCAGCCGAAGTCGGCTTGGCCGCGCGCGTTGCTCTTGCGTAATGTCAGCATGGCGGTTTCCCATGTAATGTCGGGGGTGGCTGCTGATATGGCGACGGTCCTGCGCGCAACAATATTGCGCGGAGAAATGAGGTGTTGCCGGCAGGAAACAATAACCGGAGGCGACGCCCGATGAACCAGTCCCGTGCCGCGGTGATGACCGGCGGCTGCCAGTGCGGTGCGGTGCGCTACGCGCTCTACGCCCAGCCGCAGGGCCCGCACATCTGCCATTGCCGGATGTGCCAGAAGGCGTTCGGCTCCTATTTCGCACCGCTGGCCGGCGTCGGCGTCGCCGATTTCGCCTGGACCCGCGGCCGGCCAAAGCTGTTCAGCAGCTCCGATGTGGTCGAGCGCGGCTTCTGCGTCGACTGCGGCACCCCGCTCTCCTTCCGCTACACCGACGGCGAGCGCATCGCGGTCTCCCTCGGCAGCCTGGACCATCCGGAAGCGGTGCGGCCGGAACACCAGTACGGCATCGAGAGCGCGGTCCCGTTCTTCGGCGACCTGCCCGGGCTGGACGGCACCACGACCGAGGAGGACGCGCCGCCCGAGCGGCTCGCCCAGTTCAGGACCCGACAGCACCCCGACCACGACACCACGCACTGGCCGATGCACGGATAGCGCACGGCTGCGAGCCCGCCAGGGATGGCCAATGTCCGGGTGATCACGCTCGTCGTCGCGGCGGCCCTGTTCATGGAGAACCTGGACGGGACCGTGATCGCCACCTCGCTGCCCGCGATCGCGCTGGACCTGGGCGTCGATCCGGTCATGCTCAAGCTCGCCTTCACCGCCTATCTGCTGTCGCTGGCGATCTTCATCCCGGTCAGCGGCTGGTGCGCCGACCGCTTCGGCGCGCGGACGATCTTCCGGCTGGCGATCGGCGTCTTCACCCTGGCCTCGATCGGCTGCGCCATGGCCGACGACCTGGCCAGCCTGGTCGCCGCCCGCTTCGCCCAGGGCGTCGGGGGCGCAATGATGGTGCCGGTCGGCCGGCTGATCATCCTGCGCGTGGTCGCCAAGCGGGACCTGGTCGGCGCGCTGGCCTGGCTCACCGTGCCGGCGCTGATCGCACCGCTCGCCGGACCGCCGATCGGCGGCTTCATCACCACCTACTACCACTGGCGCTGGATCTTCTGGCTCAACGTGCCGATCGGCCTCGTCGGCATCGTGCTGGCGAGCTTCCTGATCCCGCAGGTCAAGGGCGACACCGCCCGTCCGCTGGACGCCATCGGCTTCCTCCTATCCGGGCTCGGCCTCTCGTCGCTGATCTTCGGGCTGACCATCGTCGGCCGCGACCTGGTTCCCGTCGCCGGCCAGGTCGGGCTGATCGCCGGCGGGCTGCTGCTGATCCTGGCCTATATCCGGCATGCCAGGCGCACGGCCTATCCGCTGGTCGACCTCAGCCTGCTGCGGATCCCGACCTTCCGCATCTCGGTCACCGGCGGCATGCTGTTCCGGATCGGGATCGGCGCGATCCCGTTCCTGCTGCCGCTGATGCTGCAGCTCGGCTTCGGGCTGTCGCCCTTCGCCTCCGGCTCGCTCACCTTCGCCGCCGCCGGCGGGGCACTGGTGATGAAGCTGACCGCGGGCCCGATCCTGCGCCGCTTCGGCTTCCGCCGGGTGCTGGTGGTCAACACGCTGCTCAGCGCCGGCCTGCTCGCCGCCACCGCACTGTTCACCGCCGAGACGCCGCATCTGGTGATCCTGGCGGTGCTGCTGGCCGGCGGCTTCTTCCGCTCGCTGCAGTTCACCAGCCTGAACGCGCTCGGCTATGCCGACGTCGAGCCGCCGCTGATGAGCCGCGCCACCTCGTTCAGCGCGGTGATGCAGCAGCTGGCGCTGTCGATCGGGGTCGCCTTCGCCGCCCTGGTGCTGGAGGCCTCGCAGGCGATCCGCGGCGGCGCCGACCTGGTCACCGCCGATTTCGCCACCGCCTTCGTCGCCATATCCGTGCTGTCGGCCGCCTCGGCGGTCATCTTCGCCCGGCTGGCGCGCGACGCCGGCGCCGAAGTCTCCGGCCACGCACTCGCCACCGCCCCGGCCCACCCCGAGGGGCGCGGGATGCGGGGCTGAGCGCGGACGAGCTCGCTGGTATCGAGCTAGGTCATTCTGCGGTCGGCCGGTCCAGGCTCGCAGAGGCACCGGCGTCTTCCATCTCCTCGACCGTCGCCGGCCGCTGCCGCGGCGTCACGATCCCGCGCAGCGCCGACGCTGGAAGCCTCGGCAGCAGGACCACGCTCCCGTCGGGGTGGAAGAAGAACCTGACCCGATCGCCCGGCTTCAATCCGAGCCGGTCCCGAACCCGCTTGGGGATCGTGGCCTGGCCCTTGGACGTTATCGCCGATTCCACG
>JBHJOG010000180.1:0-24344 GCA_050329975.1 Alphaproteobacteria bacterium
AGCTTCGGCATCGTCGCCGGGACGGAGAACATGGCGGCGGCCCAGGCGTTCGCCGACTGGTCGGTCACCGAAGCGGCCATGAAGCTCTACAACCAGTCGATGGCGGTGGTATCGATGCCCGGGGTGGCGCAGCCGGTACCCCACTTCCCCGAGGGCATCACCGAGCTGATGATCGAGAACGACTTCGAGTGGGCCGCCGCGAACCGCGAGCGCATCCTGGCGGAGTGGCAGGATCGCTACGACGGCAAGACCGAGGCGCAGTAGCGGCGCCGACGCGAACCGCAGCGCCGATATGGTCGACCCGTATCTCCGGATCGAGGGCCTGTCGAAGCGCTTCACGCGCTTCACGGCCCTCGACTCCATCGACCTGGAGATCGGGCTGGGAGAGTTCGTGTGCTTCCTCGGCCCGTCGGGCTGCGGCAAGACCACGCTGCTGCGGATCGTCGCCGGCCTTGAGCAGCCGCAGTCCGGCCGGGTGGTCCTGGACGGCGTCGACCTCGGCGGGCTCCCGCCGGAGCGGCGCGGCATCGCGATGATGTTTCAGTCCTATGCCCTGCTGCCGCACATGAGCGTGCTGGAGAACGTCCGCTTTCCGCTGCGGATGCAGGGTACCGGCACGGCGGCCGAGCAGCGCGCCCGGGCGCGGGCCACACTGGACCTGGTGAAACTCGGCGACCACGCCGGCAAGCTGCCGCGCCAGCTCTCCGGCGGCCAGCAGCAGCGGGTGGCGCTGGCGCGCGCCATCGTCGCCGAGCCGAAGCTGCTGCTGCTCGACGAGCCGCTGTCGAACCTCGATGCCCGGCTGCGCGAGGACATGCAGATCGAGCTGAAGGAGCTGCAGCACCGGCTGGGGATCACCACCCTGCTGGTCACCCACGACCAGGAGGAGGCGCTGAGCCTGTCGGACCGCATCGTGCTGATGCGCGAAGGCGCGGTGGAACAGGTCGGAACCGCCGACGAGCTCTACCGCTCGCCGGCAACCGCCTTCGCCGCCGATTTCATCGGCGCCGCCAACCTGCTGCCGGTCGATGTCGCGCGGCAAGACGGCGTCTGGGTCGGGAGGCTGGCCGACGGACATTCGGTCCCGGTGCCGGCGCCGCCCGGGGACCGGGCGGGGCCCTGGCAACTGGTGGTCCGCCAGGAGGACCTTCGCGTCGCCGAGGCCCAGCCGGTGGATGCCGCAGTGGCAGGCGTGCCTGCCGAACCGGTGGCGCAGGTCTTTCTCGGCGTCGGCGCCAGGCTCGTGTTCCGGGTGGCCGGCACCCAGGTCAAGGCGCTGGCCGGTCGCGAAGTGCTGCACGGCCTGCCGGCAACGCCCTGGCTGGTCTGGCCGGTGGCGGCGGCGCACCTGGTGCCGCGCGAGCCGCGGAATTAACTCCGAGATTACGACTCGATCATCATAATTAGCGCCTATTCCCCGACTATGTCCGACGCCCTCGATGCCGTTCCCACCACCCCTCTCTTTTTCTTAGTGACACATCGCGCACCACGGAGACCTGAATGACGCGTACAGGCGTTCTCACCTTCGCCGTTACCCTGGCAGCCGCGCCCGCCGCCTTGGCTTGCCCGGACTACGGTCTGCCCTCCTCCTTCGGCTCGATCGTGCTCTACGAGAACTTCAACCCGGATCCCTATGTCCGCAACATCACAGCAGGCGGGCGCTATTCGCTCGCCGGCTGCTTCGGCAGCAACCAGTACACCGGCTCGGTTGCGGCCAAGCCGGACTTCGAGTTCCAGTACTCCACCTCGGGCAGCTACAACCTGACCATCATGGTGCAGTCGGGCTATGACACCATGCTGCTGGTCAACGATCCGAACGGCGAGTGGTGGTTCGACGACGACAGCGGCGGCAACGGCAACCCGATGATCACCTTCGCCGGACCAGTCTCCGGCGTCTACGACATCTGGATCGGCTCCTACGACGGCGGTCGCGGCCTGCCCGGCCAGCTGATGATCAGCGAGCGCTACTGAGGCAGGCGATTCGGGAGCGGTCAGCCGTCGCGGCGATGCCTGCCAGAGGTCGTCGACGGTGTGTGCGGCGGCCATCTTGAGGAAGGCCTTGAGCCTGGAGAAGGCCATCTCGTTGGGATTGAAGCCGGGGCGGTAGGGGGACCGGAGCGCGGCTCGGGCGCCGCCGGCCTCCCTGGCGCGCCGCACGGCGGTCGGTTTCCGGAAGCCCTTGCCCTCCAATGATGGCCAGCCACGGCCAACCGCAGTAGCCTCTCGGATGGCGGCCTGGCCCGGCAGTCCTGACGGCGCACGGCACATCATCGCGAACGGGGGAATCGCTTCATGGACCAGCAGCCTCGTGCAGTGACCCTGGCACTCTGGCTCTGGGGCCTGGTCATCGTTCTCTCGATCGCAAGCACGCTCATTCTTGCCGGCGCGGTGCGCGGCGGCGCGGGCTGGATCGTCGTCGTCTCCCATGTCGTCCAGATCGTCCTGATCGTCTTCATCGCCCGCCGCCACAACTGGGCGCGCTGGACCGTGGCCGTCCTGCTCGCCATCAGCATCGTCATGTTCCTGGTCAGCGCCGGCGCTGTCTTCCGCGCCAGCATGGCCGCCGGCATCATGAACCTCGTCGGTTACGCGGCTGCCATTGCCGCGACCGCTCTGCTGTTCACCAACGCCGCCTCGGAGTGGTTCCTCACCCGGCCGGCGGCGCCCGACCTGACGCCGGAGGAGCGCGACCGACGACGCTCAACCGTGCGCCTTGGCGGCGGCATCCTGGGCGGCGTTGCCGTCATCGTCGTCGGTTGGCTGATCTGGGACCCCGACTTCACCGACTGGGAGCCGATCCGTGCGCTTTGCCTCGACCACGCCGACGCCCCGGGCCGGGAGCGGATCGCCGCCTGCGCCGAGATCATCGACTCCGATCGATTCGCAGGCGCCGAGATCGCCCCGATCCACATGGCGCGGGCCGGGCTGCTCCGCGCCGACGAGCAGTTTGTCCGCGCCCGGGGGGCGTATCATGAGGCGACCCTTGCCGAGCCCGATAACGCCGCGGCCTGGCGCGGCGTTGCCGAGATGCGGTTGCTGACGGGGTACGAGGGCCTTGCGGTCGACGCTTTCGACCGTGCAATGACGCTGGTGCCGGACGACGCCGGCCTGCGCGGGCTGCGGGGCATGGCCCTGTTCCTCGATGAGCGGTACGCCGAGGCCATCGACGATCTGCAGGCTGCGCTCGCGACGTTCCCGACCGACCCCGTGTTCCGCGTCTATCTCGGGCTTGCGGCGATGGAGTTCGACGATTTCGACGTCGCGCTGGGCGCTGCGGAGACCGTACTGGCCCAGGCCGAGGACGGCAGCGCCACGGTGTCGGAGCCGACCATGCAATCCGTCCCCTGGCGGGAGCTGGCTGGGCTGATGCGGAGTGAGGCGCTCCTCGAGCTCGGCCGACACGCCGAGGCGCTGGCAGGCTACCGGCAATTGCTGGAGACATTCCCGAGCAAGGACAACCCGACCTTTGGTGTGATCCGCGTCCTGTGTGCCACGGGGGAGCGCGGCGAGGCTGAGGACGCGATAGGGCAGGCGATACAGGATCGCGTGATCACGGCCGGGGTATGGCGCGCCACGCTGATCGGTTACGGCTTCCTGGCCGCCACAGCGCCGCTGCCCGGCAGCGACACACAGGTGGGTCCGGAGGTCGAGGCAGCGACCCAGGCCTGGCTCGACGCAGGTTGTCCGTCCTCCCTGGCCGAACCGGCCGGCTGAGCGCGCATCGATCAGCGTACTGCCGCCTCACTCCGGGCGCGACCAGCGCACGACCGCGTCCGGCCTGGACACCAGGTCGGGCAGCAGGTCCATGCCCAGGCCGGGCCCCGGCGGCGGCGCGATCATGCCGTCCTCGACCGTCGGCAGGGCCGTGACAATCTCCTTGTACCAGCCGGTGTAGAAGGCGCGGACCGACTCCTGGATCAGCGCGTTCGGCGCGTTGCAGGACAGATGGGTCGAGGCGGCGAGCACCACCGGCCCGGTGCAGTCGTGCGGCGCCACCGGCAGGTGCCAGGCCTCGGCCATGGTCGCGATCTTCTTCGCCTCGCCGATGCCGCCGCACCAGGAGAGGTCGAGCATGCAGATGCCCAGCGCACCGGTCTCCAGCAGGTCGCGGAAGCCCGAGCGCAGGCCCAGCGTCTCCGAGCCGCAGACCGGCGCCCGGCTTGCCGCGGCATAGGTCTTCAGCGAGGCGAGGCTGTCCATCCGGATCGGATCCTCGTGCCAGTAGGTGCCGTACGGCTCGAGTGCACGAGCGATGCGGATCGCGGTCGGCAGGTTCCACATCGAGTGGAACTCGACCATGATATCCATCCTGTCGCCCACGGCGCTGCGGATCTTCTCGAACGGTTTCAGCGCGGTCGCAAGCTCCTCCGAGGTGATCGCATGGCCGCCGCTGCGCTCGGCGGCGATGTCGAACGGCCAGATCTTCATCCCCGTGATGCCCTGCTCGAGCAGGGAATGCGCCAGCTCGTCGGCACGGTTGAGGAAGGCGTCGAGGTCCTCATAGGGGCCGTCGGTCGCGCCGACGCCCCAGTTGGCCACCTTCTGCAGCCGGGTGTCGCGGATGTAGCGGTAGCCGGCGCAGGTATTGTAGGTCCGGATCTTCTCCCGCGTCCGCCCACCGAGCAGCTGCACCAGGGGCTGGTCCGTCGCCCTGCCCCACAGGTCCCAGAGCGCGATGTCGACCGCGGAGTTGGCCCGGATCTCGACCCCGCTCGAGCGGTGGCCGAGATAGGGCAGCAGCTTGCGTGCGATCCTGTCGACGGCGAAGGCGTCCTCGCCCAGAATCATCGGCGCCACGATCTCGTGCAGATAGGCCTCAACCGCGCCGGCGGCCATGAAGGTCTCGCCCAGCCCCGCTAGGCCGTCCTCGCCATGGACCCTGAGCCAGATCAGATTGGGGAATTCCTGGAGCCGGATCGTCTCCAGCGCCGTGATCCGCATCAATGCATCCACCAGCCGCCGTCGACCGAGATATTCTGACCGGTAATGAACCGCGCCCGGTCCGAGATCAGGAACAGCACCGCCTCGGCGATGTCCTCCGGCCGGCCACGGTACTTGAGCGCCTGGTGGTCGAGCAGGAACTTGCGGTAGGTCTCCAGCTGGTCGGCCCAGACCTCCTCCTCCATCGGCGTCGGGATCGCGCCCGGGCTGACAGCGTTGACCCGGATGTTGAAGGCGCCGAGCTCGCGCGCCAGCGACCGGGTGAACATGTGCAGCGCACCTTTGCTCGTCACATAGGCGGTGAAGTCCGTCCAGCCGCCGTTCATGGTGATCGAACAGATGTTGACGATCTGGCCCCAGCCCTTCCGCTTCATCGAAGGCACGGTGGCCATGGCGATGGCCACTGCGGCGGTGGCGTTGATTGCCTGGGTCTTGCGGTACAGGTCCAGGTCGTAGCCGTCGATCGGGTCGGACGGATTGATCGCCGCGTTGTTGACCACGATGTCGTAGCCGCCGACCTCAGCGTCGAGACCGGCGACCCGCGCCTTCAGGGCGTCGGAGTCCGCCAGGTCGATGATCTCGTAGCGCGGCGCTGGCACGTCGGCCGGCAGCCGGGCGGCGATGTCGTGGAGGACCGCGGCGCCGTCGGGCTTCACGTCGACCATGGTCACCGCCGCACCCGCACGCGCCAGCGATTCCACCTGCGCGACACCGAGCCCGCCGACGGCGCCGGTTACGATCGCATTCCGCCCCTTGTGTTCCATATCCCCCTCGCATGACATGATGTTTGGTCGGCCGCGGCGACGCGCGGTCGTTCGCGGTGGAAGATCGGCCAATTCGCGTCCCGGCGCAACTGCCGGCCGGCATCCGCTAGCGCCAGGGTCCGGCGGACGTCGCGGTGCGGCTCGGGGTACTGCGGCCGAGTCGCGGGTAGGGTGCGGCACCGGCAGTGGACCGCGGCGTCGGCCGGACCAGGCGCGATTCAGGGAACAGGATCTGGACGGTCGTCCCCCTCCCCGGCGCGCTGGCGATTTTGAGCTCACCACCCTGCTTGTCGGTCGCCAGCTTGGCCAGGGCAAGGCCGACCCCGACTCCGCCATGGCTGCGGGTCATGCTGCTGCCGGAATGCTCCAGCATCACGACCGCGCGATCCAGCTGGGTCTGCGACATACCGATGCCGGTGTCGGCGACCTCGATCGTCAGCCCACGGCCACCCGCGCCGTGGACAGAGACAGAGACCCGCCCGCCAGGCTCGGTGAACTTGATCGCGTTTGACAGCACGCTGCCCAGGATGTGCCGCATCAGGCCGACGTCGCCGCGGAAACCAAGGGCGTTTTCGTCCACGCTGTGCAGTAGCGCGACCGATTTCATCGCCGCCTCGGCCTCCATCGCCGCGCAGCACGAGTCGATCACCTGGGCAAGCGCGAACGACTCGTCATCTGCCGCGACCTCGAGCCGATCCAGGCGGATCACCTCCAGGATCGAGTCGATCATCGCCAGCAGCTGCCCGCCGCTGGTGCGGATGTCCTGCAGATAGGCCTGATAGCGCCGGTCGCCGAGAGGACCGAACGGCTCGGACAGCATCAGTTCGGCGAAGCCCATCACGGCGTTGAGCGGCGTGCGCAGTTCGTGGCTCATCATCATCAGGAATTCGCTCTTGGCGGCATTGGCGCTGTCTGCGGCGGCTCGCGCCGAGAGCGCGGCCTCGGTCTGCTGCTTGAGGTCCTCGGCGAGCGATTCCAGCGCGCGTGTCTGCGCCTCGATGCGACGCTGGGCGACGCGGCGCGCGGTGACGTCGCGCATCACCAGCACGATGGCGCCGCTCGGCTCGCCTTGCAGGGCTGTGGCCGTCGCCTCGAGCCGGATCGGCTCGTCACCCGACGCCGCAGCGGCGACAAGGTCGAACGTGCCTTCGCCGGCGGCCATGTCGGCCGCCTGGAGCCGCCCGCTGTCAGCCGGCTGGTCGGCTCGGCGCAGCAGCGCCAGCACGTCGGTGCCCACCGTCGCCTGCACGCCGAGGATCGGCAACGCCCGCGCCGCCTGATTGGCGAACAGCAGCCGGCCGTTGCCGTCGACGGCAATGACGCTGTCGAAGGTGGCATCGACCAGGCGGTGGATGAAGGCGGCCGTCTCCGCCAGCGACCGACGTGCCTGGGCGCGGCTGCGTTCGACCTCGCGCGACCGGCCGTAGCCGACGAAGCCGGCCATCGCCACCGTGGCCAGGATCGGAAAGGTGGGATCGAACAGGAGGTGGCCGAAGGCGAGCAGCAGGATCGCGACCCCGGCCGTGACAGTCACGACGATCCCCGCCCAGACAGCGGTACGCATGGCCGTATAGAGCGACATGCGATAGACCAGGACCAGCCCGACGACCAGCGCCGCCAGCATCTCCAGCCAGCGCATGTAGCCGGGGCGCACCAGTGGGTCGTCGGACAGGGCATTCTCGATGCCTGCAGCCAGCACCTCGACGCCGCTGCGCATCGTGCCCGACGGCAGAGGCGCCACATCCCCGACCCCGGCGGCCGTCGAGCCTATCAAGGCGATCCTGCCGGACAGCGCCTCGCTGCCGGCCGATCCGCTGAGCACATCCACAACGGAAACCCGGCCGATTGGACCCGTCCATGACCGACCGTGCAGCCACAGGGCGCCTGTGCTGTCGGTCGCGATGAAACGCCCGCCGACGTCGATCCCCGCCACACCGAACAACGGATGGGTCCGCACGGTCGCCACCGATTCTCCGCCTGCAAGTCGCGACGCCTCCAGGACCAGGCCGGTCTGCAGGTTGCCGCCCACATGCGCCAGCAACGGCAATCGGCGGATAAGCCCGTCGCGGTCCGAGATCGTGCTCAGGAAGCCGCGGCCGGCGGCCGCGGCCTCCAGTTCCGGCACGTTGCCGACCAAGCCGTCCGAGACCGGCACCCAGTCGATCGGCGACGACCCGTCCAGCGCCAGCGAAGGTGGCAGGATCAGGCGATCGGCACCGGTGCGGCCACCCGCTCGCAGCAGCGCGCTGGCCAGCACCACCGGGCTCCCGCTGCCCACGATGGCCGCGGCAAGTGCGGCGTCGGTCCCCCGGCCCTCGCCGACGGCGCTCCGGTCTGGCTCCGCGAACAGGATGTCGAAGGCTATGAGGCGGACCCCTCGCCGGTCCAGCGCGGCGACCAGGTCCGCCAGCACGTCGCGCGGCCATGGCCACTGGCCGATCGCGGCCAAGCTCCGGTCGTCGATGTCGATGATGACCACTTCGGACGCGCCCGAGGCCGCCGGCCCGGAAACCAGTCGCTGCATCGCGTCGAAGCCCAGCAGCCGCAAGCGGGCGAACGGATCGATGTCGAGGGCGCGCAGGAACACCAGCGCAACCAGAACGATCAAGGCGGCGATCGAGGCGAGCTGTACCCGGCGCGGCGGTTCGCCCGCCGGGGTGCGCATCGCTGCCAGCTCGCCGACGTGCCGGGGGTTCGGTTCATCTGCCATGGCTGGTCGGCAGTTGCATGTCAGCGCACCGTCACGACGACACGCCGGTTGCGGGCCTCCGGCGTGTCGTCGGGCGTCGGGACCAGCGGGTTGCTCTCGCCGAGCGAGAACACGTCGATCGCGTCGGCCGCAAGTCCGCCTGCGACCAGCAGGTCGCGCACCTGCTCCGCCCGACGCAGGGACAAGGCGGCATTGACCGCAGGGTAGCCGACCGTGTCGGTATGGCCGACGACCCGCACGCTGGTCACCGGGCGGCCGCGGGCATGGGCGATCAGGCCGTCGATCTGACCGGCGGAGTCCGCGGTCAGCGTCGCGGTGCCGGTCTCGAAATAGAGGACATAGTCGACAGGATCGTCGGGCTGGGCGGCGATCGCGTCGCCGAACAGGGCATCGACCGTCCGCTCGGCAAGCGGAATCGGAGGGGTGGGTGGCGCGGCGGCCGCCTGAGCTTGAACCGCCCTGAGCGGCGTGTCGATCAGTGTCGCCCCTGCATCGTTGGTGAAGGCGATTGCGTTCTCCGGCTCGCCTTCCGCTGCAAGCAGCACCGCGATCACGCCTGATGTGCCGGCCCGGGCGCGCTCAAGCGCATCCTGGAAGGCCGCACGACATTGGGCGATGTCCTCGGTCTGGAAACCCTCCTGCTGCTGCTCGATCCAGCAGTCGAAGGCCACCTGGGCCGCCGCGCTGTCCTCGGGCGCGAGGTCTGCGCCGCCCCGGTCGATCACCTCGATCAGGCTCGAGCGGGCAGCAGCGAGGTCGTCCTGCTGGTCAGCCGGAATTGCCCGATCCTCCAGCCGCTCGGGTTCGACGCGCTCACCCCGCGTCACCGCCAATGCCTTGTCGTAGAACCGCGCGGCGTCGATCCAGTCGGACTGCGCCGCCTCGGACTCGGCCAGATCGAGGTAGCCGGCATAGAGACCGCGCTCGAACGCGGCTCCCGGCGGCTCAGCCTGGCGCGCCGTCTCGATCTCCTGCTGCCCGGCGCAGCCCGCAGCGAGCAGCGCACACAGGATTGCCGCCGCCCCGGCGCGGACCTTGAGCCTTGCTGGACCGCCGGCTCCCCGATCGGATCCGCCTCTTCGGTCCATGCCACCCATCCCGTCAGATCACCGTTACCGCGAAGCGGGTGCCTCGGATGCCGATCATTCCGTACGGCGTCTCGAACTCGACGTTCTCCGGCGCGATGTCGCCGATCTCGCCCGTCGTGACGGCAATCGTGCCGGTGACGATGCGCCCTCCGAGCGCGAACGACTCGGTCACCGGATCGAGCACGAACGTGGTCAGCTCGAAGACCGACGAGACGCCCAACGAAAGCAGTGAATTGTCCATCAGCGTGATGCCGAGAGCGCCGTCGGCCGCGGTCTCGACCCGATCGCCGACGAAGATCGGATCGCCGAGGCCGAGGGCCACCGTCGCACCGTCGCGTAGCGCGACAGCCGTTCCCGAAATCTTGACAACGATCCCGACGGCAGCGTCCTGCGCTGTCGCCGGCCGAAAAATCAGGCCGGCAAGGAGGACTATCGCGATTGTCAAACCCAGCGCGCGGGGGCGCAGCATCCGCGACGATGGGCAGCCACCACTGCAACTCAACACAGTCACCAGCTTGCCCGGCAACACAATACTTATGTTACCGACGCAGCTTAGGTGACGATCCGATAGCACGCTATACAAAAAGCGGCTGTTCATATTCGCGCCCACGTCGAAATAGTTAACAGCGTTCCCACCCCTGCCACGCGGTCTCTTGGGGAGGGCATGTATCGGACCGGCGCGCCTGTCCTGGACAGGCTCGGCATCGCATCCCATGGTATGATTGACGATGCAGCCTGACTGTCGTGACTGTACGGGCCTCCTGGACCGCAGCGCCGGTTCGGGCTAAGCGCCCTCGCGCCTGCGCGACTGCGCCAGCATGGCTGCTCCGACTGCCCCGGCAAGCTCGCCATGCACCGCGTTGCGGATCGCGAGCCCGAAGCGGTAGATCGGCGGGCAGGTGGCTGCAAATGACTGCGCCACCCGATCCACCAGCGCGCCGCCCAGCCCGGTCACGCCGCCGGCCAGCACAACGACCTCCAGGTCGAGCAACAGGTGCAGGTTGGTGACTGCGGTGCCCAGGTGCGAGAATATGATGTCCAGGGCCCGCCGGGCATCGTCGGCGCCCTCGCGTTCGGCCGCGATCAGCCGCGGCAGGTCGGCGCCGAAGCGATCACGGGCAAAGCCCGGCGCCGCCCACTGCTCCAGCGGGCGCAGGCCGTCCGGCGGACCGACCATCGTCAGGCCGATCTCGCCGTGGTTGCCGTGCGCGCCGTCGCGCAACGCGCCGTCGAGCAGCAGCGCGCTGCCGATGCCGGTACCGAGCGTGATCAGCGCGGCGTTGCGCGCGCCCTGCGCGGCGCCGAGCAGCCATTCGCCGCGCAACGCCGCCTTGGCATCGTTCTCCATCCAGGCCGGCACGCTGAGACGCTCGGCAAGCGTCCTCGCCAGATCGAGCTCGACCAGGGCCGGCACGTTGCAGTAGCTGGCATCGATCGGCCTGTCGCCGATGACGGTCGCCGGCACGCCGATCCCGATCCCGGTCAGGGGCCGGGTGCCGGCCAGGGCCCGCACCCTCTCCACCAGACGTCCGGCGAGGGCATCTCCCGCCATGGCGCGCCCGGTCGCGACCCGGTCGCTGGCAAGGACCTCGCCTTGCGCGGCGTCGACCAGCGCCAGTTTGGCCGCACTGCCGCCGATGTCGATCCCGATGGTCAGCATCGGTCCGCAATCGCAGTCGACGGCGACCGCCTCACCCGGCGAACACGCCGTCCGGCAGGCCTTTGACCCCGGGATCGTAGGCGAAGATGCCGCCCGCGAGCGGCTGCGCGGCGCGCTCCGCCTCGTCCAGCCCGTAGGTGACGGTGGTGATGTAGAGGGTTTCCAGGTCCGGCCCGCCGAACACCGCGCTGGTCACCCGGCTGCAGGGCAGGTCCACGATGCGGTCGATGCTGCCGTCCGGCGCGAAGCGAATCACGCAGCCGCCGTCCCAGCGGCAGTTCCACAGAAAGCCCTCGGCATCGATGGCCGAACCGTCGGGGTGGCCGCGGCCGGCGAGTTCCGGCCGGTCCTGCATGGCGAACGGCCGCCGGTTGGCGATGCTCCCGATGCCTGGCTCCCAGTCGAAGGCGTAGATGCCGGTGAAGGTGTCGGCGAAGTAGAACAGCCGTTCGTCCCCGCTCCAGGCCAGCGTGTTCGAGATGCCGACGTCGGCGACCATCGTCGTCCATCGCCCGTCCGGCTCGACCCGATAGAGCGCGCCGGTGCTGCCTTCGATCTCGAGCGCCCCGCCGTCGTCGGCGATGTTGTTGTACATGGTGCCGTACCAGAACCGCCCCTGGCGGTCGCAGGCACCGTCGTTGGAGCGGTTGAGCGGCTTGTCCGCCTCGGGCGCGACGAAGGGCGTCATCGCGCCGGTGCCGGGGTCGAAGAAGGCGAGCCCGTGCGTCTCGGCGACGATCAGCCCGCCGGCAGTGCGCGGCGCGATCGCGGTCACCATCTGCGGCACCGCCCAGGACCGGTGCTCGCCCCCGGGCTGCCAGCGGTGGATCCGCCGCGACGGAACGTCGGTCCAGTACAGGCTCTGCGCGCGCGCATCCCAGCAGGGACCCTCCGCCAGCCAGCAGCCGGCCTCGACAACGCATTCTGGCTTCATCTGCACCTCGCCCGTTTGGTTGCGGATCAGCGCGCCGCGCGCAACAGGGCCGTCACGTCGCGGACGGCGGCGGTCGCGGCGAGAGACTCGATGATCTCGACCCAGCGGTCCAGCACCGAGTCGAGGGCGGACGTCGCCGCCGGCCCGTCGCCCTCGGCGACGGACCTGGCGAGGCGCGCATGCGCCGGCGCGAATTCGGTGAGCGCCGTGCCGTTCAGCTTCACGTGGACCACCGCCAGCCGGCGCGACAGCGCGATCAGCGGCGCCATGCTGCGGGCGGCCACCGGCTGCCGCGCGCTCTCACCGATCAGCCGGTTGAGCGTGCTGTGGGCCTGCAGATAGGCGTCCACGTCGTGGCTGGCCGCGGCGGCCGGGAACGCCTCGGCGAGGGCCTCGAACCGCTTCGCCTCGAGCGCGCTTCGCTGGGCCACCGCCCGCTCTACCATCAGGCGGTCGAGCAGGCGGGCCACCTCGTTGATCTGCAGCGACTCGGCAAAATCCAGTGGCGTGACCACATGGCTGCGGCCCTGTCCCGGCTCGATCAGGCGCGCGTAACGCAGCCGCAGCAGCGCCTCGCGTACCGGCGTGCGGCCGAGGCCGAGCCGCGCGACCACCCGGCTCTCGGAGATGACGTCGCCCGGCAGGAAGGCCAGCGTGATAATCTGGTGCTCGAGCTGCTGGTAGGCCGTGTCGGCCAGCGTCTGGCGCCCACTGCCGTCGGCCGCACCAGTGTCGTCGCTCCACTTCATCGTTCCCCCTGCCTGCCAATTCCGGCATGTCCAGGCCGCCGCCGTCCTCAAGGCACTTGGCCTCGCGGTATACGGCAATATACGATGTTATGCAGTGAATGCGACCGATTGCCTGTTCTTTCGTGACGAGAAGCGGCTGCATGATCGACGCCGGCCGATCGGCCGGCACTGGGACTGTTCGACCGGGGAGCGATGAGCCAAGCGACCATGCAGAGCGCCGCGGCGCCTGTTCCCTCGACGCCGGTGCTGGTGCGGCTGCGCGGGGTATCGCGCAACTTCGGCCGGGTGGAGGCGGTGAAGCCGCTCGACCTCGATATCCATCGCGGCGATTTCGTCGCCATTCTCGGCCCCTCGGGCTGCGGCAAGACCACGCTGCTGCGGATCATCGGCGGTTTCGTCCGGCCCTCTGCCGGCACGGTAGAGATCGACGGCCGCGACGTCACTACGCTAAGCCCGGAACGCCGGCCGACCAACATGGTGTTCCAGGGCTACGGCCTGTTCCCGCACATGACCGTGCGGCAGAACATCGGCTATGGCCTGAAGATCGCCGGACGGCCACGGCCGGAGATCGCGCGCCGGGTCGACGAGGCCCTGGAGCTGATCCGCCTGGGCGACCTGGGCGACCGCACCATCGACAAGCTCTCCGGCGGCCAGCAGCAGCGGATCGCCCTCGCACGCGCCCTGATCCTGCGGCCGGACGTGCTGCTGCTCGACGAGCCGCTCGCCGCGCTGGACCTGAAGCTGCGGCAGGCGATGCAGGAGGAACTGCGCCGCATCCACCAGCAGATCGGCGGCACCTTCGTCTTCGTCACCCACGACCAGGGCGAGGCGCTGGCGCTGGCCAACCGGATCGCGGTGATGGACAGCGGCGCGCTGGTGCAGGTCGGCGACGCTGAGGAGATCTACTTCCAGCCGAAGACGCGCTTCGTCTCGATGTTCATCGGCGAGGCCAACGTACTGGAGGGAGAGCGTCGCGCCGGCGTGGTCTCGTTGCGCGACGGCGCCGTCACCCTGCGCTTTCCCGATCAGGGACCCGATGGCGCGGTCAGCGTGATGATCCGTCCGGAATCCCTGTACCTGGTCGACGATCCAGCAGCCACCGGCAGCGACCCGGCGGGTCTGACGATCTCAGCAGTGCTCGACGATGTGCTGTTCCTGGGCCCCATGGTCCGCTTCGTGCTGACCTCCGATGGCGGGCGGCACCTGATCGTGCATGAGACCGACCTCGGCCGGCGCGCCCGCATCGCGCGGGGCGACCGCGTGCTGCTGGGTTGGTCGCTGCAGAACCAACGGGTGATCGACGAATGAGAATTGCCAAGCTCGAAAGCTGGATCGTCCGCATCCCCTATCGCCACGATGAGCTGAGCGCGCTGGTGGCGCGCAGCGGGGTCAGCGACGTGCTGGTCAAGCTGACCACCGACGACGGCTTGGTCGGCTGGGGCGAGTGCACCCGGGCCGCCGACGTGGCCGGGATCGAGTCCGCCGTACGCGCGATGGCCTCGATCGTGCTCGGCCGCGACCCGTGGCAGCGCGAGGCGATCCGGCAGGACGTCAGCATCGCCGGCGGCTGGCAGTTTCAGGTGATGACCGGGAACTTCGCTTATGCCGGCATCGACATGGCGCTTTGGGACCTCTGCGCGCGCGCCGCCGGCCAGCCGCTCTGCAACCTGCTCGGCGGCGCGGTGCGCGACACGGTCGAGTACTACAACTACCTGCATTGGGACACGCCGGAGGGGATCGCCGCCCAGGGTCGGGCCGGCCGCGCCGCCGGCTACCGGGTCTACTATCTCAAGGTCGGCCTCGATGCCCGGGCCGAGGAAGCGATGCTGGTCGCGCTGCGCGAGGCGATCGGCCCGGAGGGACTGATCCGGCTCGACGCCAACCAGGCCTGGACGGTGCCGGAGGCGGTTCGCAACCTGCGCCGCTGGCACGAACTGGTCGGGCTGGATTTCGTCGAGGCACCGGTCCCGATCCACCCGGAGAGCCTGATGCTGGACGTCAAGCATCGTCAGCCGGTTCCGCTGTGCGCCAACGAGGGCATGTGGACGGTGCAGGACGCGACCCGCGTGATCCAGTCGCGCTGCGGCGACTATCTCTGCTTCAGCCCCTATTGGGTCGGCGGCATCGGCGCCTTCATGCAGCTCTGCGCGCTGTCCGCCCATTACGGCTGGCAGGTGTGCAAGCACACCCACGGCGAACTCGGGTTGACCGCGGCGCTGGGGCAGCACTTGATGCTTGCCGTTCCCAATGCGAGCATCGGCCACCAGCAGACCGCGCAGATCATGGCGGACGACATCCTGGTCGATCCGCTGCCGATCGCCAGCGGTCCGCACTGGGGCCGGCCGGAGGGAGCCGGGCTCGGCGTGACGGTCGACGAGGACAAGGTTGCCGCCTTTCATGAGGACTATCGCCGCCATGGCGAGCATCCGGTGTATGGCGACCGGTTCGGCACGTAGACTGCATCGCTGTCGGCGATGCCAAACGGAGGGAGAGACGATGACGCACGCACGGAACGAGTCGGGCCTGATCCGGGTCCGCAGCATGATGCAGATCAGCCGCCGCCGCTTCGGGCTGGGCACGGCGGCAGTCGGCGGGCTCGCCGCGGCCGGCCTGCGCCCGCGGCGGGCGCTGGCCGCCACCGACGTCACCTTCCTCGGCTGGCAGGGCTATGACGAGGGCCTGTTCGTCGACGACTTCATGGCCGAGAACGACATCAACCTGAACACGACCTATATCGGCAACAACGACGAGATCGTGACCAAGCTCGCCTCCGGCGGCCTCGGCTCGATCGATATCGTGACCCCCTACATGGGCTACATCCCGCTGCTGGCGGAATCCGGCCTGGTGCAGCCGATCGACGAGTCGAAGGTGCCCAACCTCGCCTCGGTGATGCCGATCTTCCGCAACGACCCGAACATCTCGGTCGACGGCGTCCTCTACGGCGTGCCGTTCACCTGGGGCTCGGCGCCGATGATGTACAACCCGGCGGTGACCGGCGGCGTGCCGCAATCGTGGATGGACCTGTTCAAGCCCGAATACGAGGGCAAGGTCGGCATGATGGACGACCCGATGGGCAACCTGATGCTGGCGGCGATCATCGCCACCGACGCCGAGAGCGCCACCGACCTGACCCACGACCAGCTCAGGGCCGCCGTCGACTTCCTGATCGAGGTGAAGGCGATCTCGCGCGTGGTCACGGTCAGCTGGGGCGACATGGCCGATTCGCTCGCCCGCGGCGACATCGACATCACCTTCTCCGGCTGGGAGACGATCAAGAAGTTCGCCGCCGACCTCGGCGCCGAGATCGACTACACCTATCCGCAGGAAGGCACCTTCGCCTGGCTGGACACCTTCTCCATCGCCACCGACGCGCCGAACCTGGAAGTCGACCATATGCTCTGCAACAAGATCATCAGCCCCGAAGCCCAGGTGGTAATCGGCGGCGAGTGGCTGCAGGGCATCGTCAACAGCGAGGCCGTCGCCCAGCTCGAACCCGAGGCGGCTTCGCTCTACCCCTATGACGACATGGACTCCTTCGGCGAACGGGCGACGTTCTTCGCCTTCCCGCCGCTCGAGGAGGGCGAGGGCCTCGCCACCTTCGACGAGTGGATGGAGGAATACGAGCGCTTCAAGGTCGCCTGAGCCTTTCGCGTGCCCCGCTCGTGCGAGCCGCAGGCTTGCACGAGCACGGTGCCGGTCAGTCCGAGAGACTTCGCGAGACCATGAACCGCCGCACCAGCCTGTTCCTGATCGCCCCGTCGGCGGCGGTGTTCGCGACCCTGTTCATCGCGCCCTTCGTCTATTTCCTGGTGATGAGCTTCTGGCGCAAGAACCGCTTCGTCATCGAGCGCGACTTCAACGTCGACAACTACGTGACCGCGGTCACCGACGAGAACCTGCAGATCGGCCTCAACACCCTTGCGATCGCGGTCTCGGTAGGCCTGCTGACGACGATCCTGGGCTTCGTCTACGCCTATATCGTCCGCTTCAAGGCCGGCGACTGGGGCAAGGCGCTGCTGTTCGTCGCGCTGGTGACCCTGTTCGGCGGCTACCTGATGAAGATCTATGCCTGGAAGACCATCCTCGGCAACGAGGGCGTCCTCAATTCCGCCTTCCAGACCCTCGGCCTGACCGACCAGCCGATTGCCGCGCTGCTGTACAGCCCCGGCGCGGTGATCGTCACGCTAACGCATTTCCTGCTGCCCTTTGCCATCCTGCCGATCTACGGCAGCATGCGCAGCATCACCGACAGCGAGATGGAGGCGGCGCGCGACCTTGGGGCGCGGCCGTGGCAGGTGCTGGCAGGCATCATCGTGCCGCGCTGCCGCACCGGGATCACCACCGCCTTCCTGTTCGCCTTCCTGATCGCCGCCGGCGACTACATCACCCCGCAGCTGGTCGGCGGCAAGCTGACCATGACCGGCAACATGATCGCGCTGCAGTTCGGCCAGCGCTTCAACTGGCCGCTGGGCGCGGCGATGTCGTTCGTGGTGCTGACCTCCGCCCTGTTCGTCATCGCCACCACCCACGCGCTGATGTCGCTGTGGCGGCCGCGATGAGCAGCAACCTGGTCGCCTGGCGCATTGTCGCCGTCCTGTTCGTCTTTGTGCTGCTGTCGCCGCTGGCGCTGGTCATCCTGTTCGCCTTCACCAGCCGCTCCCTCGCCAACTTCCCGATCGAGGCCCTGTCGCTGCAGTGGTGGGGAGAGATGCTGGCCCACCGCCAGTTCGCCAGCGCGTTCTGGAATTCGCTGATCGTCGGCGGGCTGGTCGGCCTGATCTCGGCAGTGGTCGGCACCGCCGCGGCCATGGGGTTCTCCCGGATGCCGCCGCGCCGGGCCGGGATCGGCATCGCGGTCCTGTCGCTGCCGCTGATGATGCCGCCGCTGGTGCTGGCGGTGTCGCTGCTGACCGCCTTCGTCAGCGTCGGCATGACGCTCTCGTTGGGCACGGTGGTGCTGAGCCACCTGTTGTTCACCCAGCCCTTCGTGATCCTGGTGATCTACGCCCGGATGGCCGCCTTCGACTGGCGGGTGGTGGACAGCGCCCGCGACCTCGGCGCCTCGCCGTTCAAGGCATTCATGACGGTGACGCTGCCGATCATCCAGCCGACGGTGATCGGCGCCGCTCTGTTCGCGGTCGCGCTCTCGATCGACGACTTCGTCATCACCCTGTTCACCATCGGCGACGGCAACACCCTGCCGATCTTCGTCTGGGGCATGATGCGGACCGGCCTGAAGCCGACGGTGAACGCAATCGGCACGCTGATCATCGTGATGTCGATCGGCCTCACCCTGGTCGCGCTCTGGCTGACCAGGTACAGAAGCTAGCCCTGGCGACAGCTAGAGAATCTGCTCTGCCACCTCCACCCGCAGCAGGGACCGGACGTTCTCGATCTGGTTGGCGATCATCGAGACGTTGGAGCCGGCAAACAGCAGCCCGATCGCGACATTGTCGGGCGTCAGCACCAGCGAGCCTGAATCGCCTCCGGCCGACATGTTGGTGGTGACGATCTGGTCCCGCATCCGCCCGACCCGGCCGTTGCCGAAGTTCACGTCGATGGTGGCGTTGACCGCGGTGATCCGGCCGGTGGTGAAATGGGTGGTGCGCCCCGTCTTTTTGACCGTCTGGCCGATCATCTGCAGCACCTGGGCGCGCCGGCGCCATCCGCGGACATTGCCGCTCCAGTAGATTTCCCGGTCAAGGTCATGGAAATCCGCCTCCGCCACCGCGCAGTCCACGATGTTGTTCTGCAGCGCCAGCGGCACCGCCGGGGTCAGCCGGATGGTGATGAACCGGGACAGCCTCGCGATCCTGTCTGCCGGGTCGGCGCCGCCGTCGATCGGGCCCGGCTGAAGGATGGAGGCGCCGATCGGCCCGGCATTGACGTCGGCCAGCACGTGGTTGTTGCTGAGGATGTAGTAGCGGCTGGGGATGCCGACGCCGTGCACCGGGTTGTCGGGGTCGGTCGATGCCCCGGGCAGCAGGTCGTAGACGCACGTACCGATGGTGCCGGCCGTGATCTGGAAATGGCCGACGCTGTATCCGCCCTTGGCGGGCCGTGTCCGCTTCGCCAGCGTCTGGATACCGACCCCATGCTGAACGCCCCCGCCGGCGATGACGTCGCCTACGGCCAGCACATCGGTCTGCATGGCCTGCAGCTTTGCCGGCACGAGCTCGTCCTTCGACAGCTGGCTCTTTGCCATCTTGTGGGTCACCAGCACCAGGACCGCCGGCTCGCCGGTCGGCTCACCGTTCTTCCACTTCACGCCCGCGCCGACACCGACCACGTTCGGCCGGTGCTTGCCCTCATCGAGGAATTCGTCGGCTGCTGCGCTGGTAGCCTTGACGACAGCCTGCGTCTCGGCCGCAGGCAGGGTCATCTTCTCGGCGTAATTCATAGCCATGTGCGCGTCTCCATTTGGCCACGGCACAAGTGTCAATGCAGGAGCGGAATTCTCCGGTTCTATCCGAACCCCTGGCGTACTTGAAAATTATCCTGTTCCGTCTGCAATAAACTCGGCTTGTGCCTGCTAATATTTCCGGTGCACGATTACCACTCAGTCGAGATCTCGCCGACTTCCACTACCTGCGTCGCATAGCCGGCGACGCTCCGCGGGACGACATCGCCCGGGTCCAGATCCGCCACCGGGACCTTGCGGGTCACGAAGACGGTAATCACCGCTTTGCCGTCGCGCTCGCCGATGCCGACCCCGGTAACGTTCCGCTTCGACATCAGCTCCCGCTCGGCCTGCCTGACGGCTTCAGCTGTAACCATCAGAGGTACCCTCCGGCCGTGACCGGTGCGGGCCAGGCCGCGCCGCGCCTCGTCCAGGCGGGCGCCAGAAAATCCTATCATACTCCATCCCGACCCGGTCCGACACAGTGATCGGAACGGGTCGGGATCCGGCCGCGACCCGCCCGGACACGAACCGGCCCGCCTGACCGGCCGGGCCAGCTTGACATCGGCAGCCCGCGACCGACAGGCTTCGGCGGCTCTTTGGCCCGCGCAGGAGGCACGCCGATGGGGATGCTTGACGGAAAGGTAGCGATCGTCACCGGCGGCGCGTCGGGAATCGGGCGCGCCGGCGCGACACGGATGTCCGAGGAGGGAGCGACGGTGGTCGTCGCCGACCTCGACCGGGACTCAGCCCAGGCGTTGGCGGAGTCGCTCGCCGGGGACGGCCGCCCGGCGATGGCGGTCGCCGTCGACGTGCGCGACAGCAGCGCCGTGCAGGCGATGGTGTCGCAGACCCTCGCCCGGTTCGGCCGGATCGACGCGCTGTTCCACAACGCCATGGACCCGACCCTGGTCAACAGGCATGACGACCGGCTGACCGAACTGCCCGACGACATCTGGCGGCGGATCATCGACCTGGTGCTCACCGGCAGCTTCCTGTGCGCCAAATATGTCGGCCAGGCGATGCTCGAGGCCGGCTCCGGGTCGATCATCTTCACCGCCACCACCGACGCGCTGATCGGCCAGGCGGGGATCGACGGCTATACCGCGGCCAAGGGCGGCGTGGTCGCGATGACCCGCTCGGCGGCAGCCGGGCTGTCGCCCCATGGGGTGCGGGTCAACGCGATCTGCCCAGGGTTTGTCGAGACCCCGCACCAGATGGCCTTCCTGGCCGATCCGCAGCTCAGGGCCGAGATCCAGAAGCTGCACCTGATGCCGATCCTCTCGCCCGAGGACGTTGCCGAGTTCGCGATCTTCCTCGCCTCCGACCGTGCGCGACACATGACCGGCGGCATCCACGTGGTCGATTCCGGCTATTGCGCCTTCAAGGGTGGGATGGACACCCGGCAGGTGGTGGGGTCGACGACCGGCAAACTCACCTGACACGCGTGTAATTACTCACGGTCGCATCCGCGTTCCCGGGTCAAACAGAGACCTCTCGCAGATCCGAGGCGCGCTCGCCCTCGTCCCCTCCGACATGCCCGGAACAGGGCGGCGCCCCTCCCTGAGACGGAGGTACAACCATGCCGCAGACCCGCCAGACCCCCAGCCCGTCGGCGACCACATCCCAGAAGATCGACGCGATCAAGGCCCGGGTCGGCCCCGACGACGCGGTGAAGATGGCCGCCGGCCACGGCGTCGGCGGCCGCCATCCCAAGCGCGAGGTGCTGGATGCGCTCGCCGGCCACAAGGACCCCGGCATGTTCGGCCGGATGTTCCCGAAGCTGCCGCCGCTTCAGGTCGCCGACGCCAAGCTCAAGGCGCTGGCGGAAGCGATGCTCGACCCCGACCCGCTGGACGGCAGCCAGGACAATGCGGAGATTCCCGGCGGCTTCACCTATCTCGGGCAGTTCGTCGACCACGACATCACCCTCGACCTGACGTCGCTGTCCGAGAAGGCCAATGATCCGACCGCTACCGAGAACTTCCGGACGCCGAGCCTGGACCTCGACTGCCTGTACGGCCTGGGCCCGGACGGCAGCCCCCACCTCTATGCCCGCGATCCCGCCAACCCCAGCCGGCGGCTGCCGAAGTTCCTGATCGGCAGGAACACCACCGTCGGCTTCGGCAACGTCACCGGCGATTTCCGCAACGACCTGCCGCGCAGCCCCGAGGGAATCGCGCTGATCGGCGACCATCGCAACGACGAGAACCTGCTCGTCGCCCAGACCCACCTCGCCTTTCTCAAGTTCCACAACAAGGTGGTCGACATCCTGGCCGCCAAACCCACGCCGCCGGAAAAACTGTTCGCCGAAGCCCGCCGGCTGGTGACCTGGCACTACCAGTGGCTGGTGCTGCATGACTGGGTCGAGCGGCTGACCGAGCCGGGAATCGTGGCAAAGATCCTGCACGACGGCCGCAAGTTCTACCGCTTCAAGAAGTTTCCCTACATCCCTGTCGAGTTCTCCGGCGCCGCCTACCGGCTCGGCCATTCGATGGTCCGCCAGACCTACAGCCACAACCGGGTGTTCCAGAACACCGGCTTCGACCTGCTGTTCGGTTTCACCGGGCTGTCGGGCCAGATCATCGGCGACCTGGCGCCGAACCCGCCAACCGGGCCCCTGCCGGTAGCGACGCTGCCGAGCAACTGGATCATCGACTGGCGGCGGTTCTACGACCTCGGCACCCCGCCGGGGACGCCGGATTTCGCCTTCAATCCGACCCGCAAGCTCGACCCGTTCCTGGTCTCCGAACTGCACACCCTGCCCGGCGGCGGCGGAAACCTAGCGGAGCGCAACCTGCAGCGCGGGGTGCGGCTGGGCCTGCCGAGCGGGCAGGACGTCGCCACCCTGATGAAGGTCAAGAACCCGCTGACCGCCGACGAGATCGCGTCCGGTCCGGACGGCGCGGTCGCCAGGGCGCAGGGCCTGCATAAGGCGACCCCGCTCTGGTACTACATCCTGAAGGAGGCGCAGGTGAGGGGCGGCGGCCTGCGGCTCGGCCCGGTCGGCAGCACTATCGTCGCCGAGGTCTTCGTCGGCCTCGTCCACGGCGACCACCAGTCCTACCTGTGGCAGGTGAAGAACTGGAAGCCGACGCTGCCCTCGGCCAAGCCCGGCGACTTCACCATGGCCGACCTGCTGCGCCTGGTCGACGACATCAACCCCATCGGCTGAGGTCGGGGCAGGCGCCCGGCGGCGGACCGGGGGGCCGCCGCCGGAACCCCGACCGGGCCAGATCCGGGGTTTCCCGGCGAAGGAGAAGGCCCTACCCTGTCCGCCCGCACACCCGAAGCGCGACAGGACGATGAGCAAGGCCTTCACTAAGGAAAGCGACAGCGACGACGACGACCTCCCCGAGGCCGACGTGGCGCTGCCGGCGGGGGCGAAGAACTACATGACGCCGGCCGGGTTCGCCCGGCTGGCGTCCGAGCTCGAGCACCTGACCGGCGTCGAGCGGCCGCAGGTCGTCGAGGTGGTGTCCTGGGCCGCCGGCAACGGCGACCGGTCCGAGAACGGCGACTACATCTACGGCAAGAAGCGGCTGCGCGAGATCGACCGCAGGATCCGATTCCTGCGCAAGCGGCTGGAGATCGCCGAGGTGGTCGACCAGCGCCAGCAGAAGGCCCGCGACCGGGTCTATTTCGGCGCCACCGTCGTCTATGCCACCGCCGACGACCCCACCGGCGACGACCCCACCGGCGACCACAAAGAGCGGACGATCCGCATCGTCGGCGTCGACGAGGCGCGGCACGACCTAGGCGAGGTGAGCTGGATCTCGCCGATCGCACGTGCCCTGCACAAGGCGGAGGAAGGCGACGTGGTCCGGGTGCGCACGCCGACCGGCGTGGAGGAGATCGAAGTCGTGCGGATAACCTATGGCGACGACTGATGGACGCGCCCTCGACCCCGCGCCACGCGCCTATCCACCCTTCGTCCACCTGAAGCGACGCTCGGCGCGCGGCCGCGACGCGGCGCCTCGCGAGACCACGGTCGACGCGATCCAGGACTGGCTGCTCGGGTCGGCGATCGGCGAGAGCGACCTGATGGTCCTGTTCGAGTCCCTGGTCTGGCGGATGGTCGCCGCCGGCATGCCGCTGGACCGCGCGAGCCTGCACGTCGGCACCTTGCACCCGCAGCTGCTCGGCTTCGCCTGGAACTGGAACGCCGCCGACGGGCTGATGGACGAGGTCCAGGTCGACGCCGCGGCACTCGAGACCACCCAGTACCGGCGCAATCCGCTGTCACGGGTGATCGAGAAGGGGCAGATGCTCTGCCTCGACCCGCGCGAGCCGGGAAACCGCGCCGAATATCCGCTGATGGCCGAGCTCGCCGAGCGCGGCCTGACCCAGTATCTCGACGTGCCGCTCAGCTCCGGCGGCAGCCACCACAACGCAGCCACCGTCGCCACCGGCCACCCGGAGGGCTTCGGCGTCAGCGCGCTCGCCACCATCGCCCGCCTGCTCAAGCCATTCGCGCTGCATGTCGAGCGGCACATCGCACAGCGCATCGCCGCCAACGTCCTCGACACCTATCTCGGTCCCGCCGCAGGGGGGCAGGTGCTGCAGGGTGCGATCAAGCGCGGCTCGGGCCAGGCCATTCGTGCCGTGATCTGGATCTCCGACCTGCGCGGCTTCACCGACCTGACCGACCGGCTGCCGGCCGCCGACGTGCTGGCGCTGCTCAACGCCTATTTCGAACGGATGGCCGGCAGCGTGATCGCCCATGGCGGCGAGGTGCTGAAGTTCATCGGCGACGGCCTGCTCGCCGTCTTCCCCTTCGCCAGCAAGGCCGAGGGGCAGGCCGCGGCCGAGGCGGCGCTCGCCGCCGCCGAGCAGGCGATCGCCGCTGTGGATGCGCTCGCCGCCGCACCGCCGCCGAACCTTGCCGCCATCGCCGGCTGGCAGCCGCTCCGTTCCGGCATTGCGCTGCACGAGGGCGAGGTCTTCTTCGGCAACGTCGGCGCCCCCGACCGCCTCGACTTCACCGTCATCGGGCGGGCCGTCAACACCGCCAGCCGGGTCGAGGCCCTGTGCAAGCCCCTCGGCTGCCCGCTCCTGATCACCGCCCCGGTCGCCGCCCGCCTGTCCCGTCCGCTCG
>JBHJOG010000181.1:0-11590 GCA_050329975.1 Alphaproteobacteria bacterium
CGCGTAGTCGCCGATGCTGTACTTGCGGACCGCCGAGAAGATGCCCATCGGCAGGGCGACCGCCCAGGTGAAGACCAGCGTGCCGACCGCCAACACCATCGACAGACCCATCCGCTCCCAGATCAGCTGCGAGACCGGCTGCTGCCATTCGAAGGAGATGCCGAAATCGCCGACCAGCACGCCGCTGATCCAGCGCCAGTACTGGACCAGGAAAGGCTGATCGAGCCCATAGCGCGTGCGCAGCGCCTCCAGCCGATTCTCATCGACCATGTCGCCCGAGGAGGCGAGCGTCGCGGCGAAGGTGGTCACATAGTCGCCCGGCGGCGCCTGGATCAGCGCGAAGGCCACCAGCGAGGCGGCGAAGAAAAACGGGATGGACCAGAGGATGCGGCGGATGATGTACAGAAGAAGCATCGCTGGAGCCCTTGGCGGGAGGCCGGAGCGTCGCCCAGGCCGGGCGACGCTCCCATCGGTCTCGTGCCCTCAGGGGCCGTCAGTTCTCCCAGTACCAGGTCTGGGGCAGCGCCGGCGCCGGCGTCGGATAGTACCAGGAACTCGGCATGGCCGGCGGCACGTTGCGCAGGTCGTTCCTGACGATGCCGTAGGTCGAGGTCGCCTTCGAGACCGACATGACCTCGAACTCGTCGGCGGCGATGTCGGCGATCTGCAGGATGAGCGCCCGGCGTGCATCGACGTCCACGGTGGCCTTGGCTTCGTCGTAGAGTTCCATCCGCTGCAGCACCGAGGGCGGCGGCTCTTCGCCACGGGCGCCGCCTGAGTTGTACCAGTGGCTCCACGGGATGCCCCAGCGGCTGTCGTGGTGCACGGGCACGATCTGCTGCGGGATCTCGCCGGCAACCCATGCGGCCTGGCCGCCCCACACAGCGGCATCATGGTTGTTGCCGTCGGACGTGCGCTCGTAGAAGAAGGTCCGCTCCAGCGGGTTGACGTCCATCCTGACGCCGATCCTCTCCCAGTCCTGTGCGATCATCTCCAGCATGTCGACATGCTCCGGCTGAAGCGTCGGGATGACGTCTATCGAGAAGCGCACCGGACGCCCGCTGGGCAGCTGGCGGATGCCGTCGGACCCGCGCGCCAGGCCGGCCTGGTCGAGCAGCGCTTCCGCCTGCGTCGGATCGAATTCGAGATACTGGGTGGCCAGGCGCTCGTGGTAGTTCGGGTGGTCCTCGAAGGGCCCGTTCTGCCACGGCTGACCGTCGCCGAGTAGCGCGGTGGCGATGATCTCCTCGCGGTTCATGCCCAGGGACAAGGCAACGCGGAAGTCGCGCATGTTGAACAGCTCGCGCAGCTCCGGGTCCTTGTGGGCCAGGTTGAAGTTGATCACCATGTTGGTGCCGCCGACCGGCGTCGCCTCGAAGAAGTCGTAGTCGCCGCCGACGCGGTTCTCAGCGAGCACCGGCCTGTTCGAGGGCGCATCGACATGGCGCAGCGCGAAGTCGATGCGTCCGCCGATGATCGCCAGGATCAGGCTTTCCACGTCCTGGGCGATGGGAGCGACCAGCTGGTCGACATAGGGAAGCTGGTTGCCCGCAGTGTCCACCTGCCAGAAATAGGGGTTGCGGTCCATCACCACGCGCGTTGCGGCGCCCACATAGGGCTCGGTGACGATCCAGGGGTCCAGCGTCGGCCGGTCGGGATTGCCCCAGCGGGACGGAATTTCGATGTCGCCGCACTTCTGCTGGAACAGGGTCTGCCAGTCGGCCGCGTTGTTGTCCTGGATCGCCTGCTCGATATCGTCGCTGTACGCCGGATGGAACTGCTCGCAGTAGTGCCGGGCGTAGAGCACCGGGTGCTGGCCGAGTGGCGAGGCGAGTTCGGCAAGGAAATCGCCATAGGGCTCGGCGAAGGTGAACCGCACCGTGTAGTCGTCGACCTTCTCCACTGTCATCGGCTCGCCGCCCGGCATGTAGCGCGGCGGGGTCGGGGCGAAGTCGGTGTTGAAGATCAGGTCTTCGACGTTGAACATGATGTCGTCGGCGGTGAAGGGCTCGCCGTCCGACCAGCGCATGCCCTCGCGCAGATGGAAGGTGAACTCGGTCGCGTTCTCGTTCACCTCGACCTCGCGCGCGACATTCGGGACCAGGTCGGTGTATTGCGGATTCCAGCGCACCAGCCCCTGCGGGCCGACCATGCGCAGGATGTGGTTGTGGTCCGAGCTGCCGCGCAGACCGAACCGGATCTGGCCGCCATACTGGCCGATCGACTCCAGGGGCTCGACGACTTCCGGCTGCGACGGCAACCGTTCGGCCAGCGGCGGCAGGGTTCCGGCCGCGACCTGTTCCGCCAGTGACGGCGCCTCGCTGAAGGTCTCTTGCGCGCCGGCATGACCGCTGCCGATCGCCATCGGCAGCCCCAGCGCGACACACCAGGACAGGTGCAACCGCCCTTTCCGTGTCATCTCGTTATCCTCCCATTCGATGGCAGCTTCGACGTCTACCGGTCGCCACCGTGCCACAGTCGATAAACTTGTCAAACAAGTTTTGAGCCGATCCCCCCGGGTGTCATGGCGGACCTGGTCGCCCGCCCGCTGCGGCCCGCATTGCATGACACCCCTTGGATTTCCGCTGAACTCAAGCCTTCCAGCGCCGCCTTCCCCGCCCCCAGGATCGTGGCGGGCCGGCCGTCAGCTCCGCGCGTAATCCCGTTCTTGGCCCCTGGCTGGCAATTTGTTTGACAACTTGGCGCGCCGTGGCAGGGTACGAGTCCCGGGGGCGGATGAGGGCGCCCACGTCGACGGGGGAAGCCGGACCGCATGACCAAGACGGGCAAGATCGTGATCACCGGCGCCTCCGGCAGGCTCGGGCGGGTCGTCGGCGCGGGGCTGGCTGCGAGCGGGCATTCCCTGCTGCTGACCGACATCGCCGATCCTCCCGATCCGCTGCCTGGCGGCGCGGTGTTTCGCCGGATCGATCTTACCGACAAGGCCGCCATGCTGGCGCTGGCGCCGGAGACGGCGGCGGTCGTGCATTTCGGCGCGCTGCCGGCGGAGCGCTCGTTCGAGGACATCCTGGGGCCGAACATCGTCGGCACCTACCACGCCTTCGAGCTGGCCCGTCTGGCCGGCGCGCGGATGATCTTCGCCAGTTCCAACCACGTCATCGGCTTTCACGAGCGCGAGACGCTGCTCGACGAGGATTCGGTCATGCGGCCCGACGGCTTCTACGGCCTGTCGAAGTGCTATGGCGAACTGATGGGGCGGCTCTACTGGGACAAGCACGGGGTCGAGAGCCTGTCGATCCGGATCGGGTCGGCGCGGCCGGAGCCGAGGGATGTGCGGCAACTGCGGACCTGGATCAGCCACGACGACTTGGTGAGGCTCGTCGAGGCGGGACTCACGGCGGAGCGCCTCGGCTGCCGCGTCGCCTGGGGCATTTCCGGCAACACCCGGCGCTGGTGGCGCGACAACGGGAACGAGAGCCTGGGCTACAGGCCGCAGGGCGATGCCGAGCGCTACGCCGCCGCGCTCGATCCCGCCGAACCGGGGAGCGACCCGGTGGCGCTGCGCTATCAGGGCGGCGGTTTCTGCGCGCAGGGATACACGCGCGAGGAACCCGCGCCGGCCGACATCTTCGCCTGGATGAAGGACCGGTGACCGCCGCGGACCAGGGCGACGCCGCAGAGGCGGGAGCCGACCTGCACCTGGTGCCGGGGCGACGGCAGCGGCTTGGCGACCAGCTCTACGGGCAGATCCTGGACCACATCGTGCACGGGCGGCTGAAGGAGGGCGACCGCCTGCCGACGGAAAAGGAGATCTGCGACATGTTCGGGGTGTCGCGCCCGATCGTCCGCGAGGCCCTGATGCGGCTCAGGGCCGACGGGCTGATCCAGTCGCGGCAAGGAGCCGGCACCTTCATCATCAACCGGCCGACCGCCCGCTTCACCGCCTTCGCCAGCGCCAGCGACGTCGGCAGCTATCTGCGCTGCCTGGAGGTGCGCCTGCCGCTGGAAGGTGTCGCGGCCCGGCTCGCGGCCGAGCGGCGCACGCCGGAGCAGATGGCCCGGATCGATCGCGCGCACGAGGCGTTCCGGCGCGAGGGCGAGCGCGGCGCCTTCAAGCCGGAGAGCGACCTGGCCTTCCACGCCGCCGTGGCCGACGCGACGGGCAACACATTCTTCTCGGCGACCCTGCTCAGCCTCAACGAGGCGATCACCGGATTCATGACGCTGTCGCTCAGCCTGACGCGGACGGGGTCGAGGGAACGCACCCGCCAGGTGCTGGAGGAGCATAGCCGCATCGTCGAGGCGATCCGGGGACAGGACGGCGAGACGGCGTCGCTGGCCATGCAGTTCCACATCGACCAGGCGAGGCGGCGGCTGATCGACAGGAAGCGCGACCTGTAACGGCGACCTAGTCCTGCCGGGTTCTCACCGCGGGCGGAACGCGGCGATGGTGAGGTCGATCGGCGCCGCACCGGCGAACTCGAGCCGGGCGCGGCTTCCCGGCACCACCTCGTGGATGCCGGTGGTCATCCCGGTCAGCACGATGTCGCCGCGCCGCAGCGTCCGGCCCCGGGCAGCCAGGTGATTGGCGAGGAAGGTCACGGCCGCGACCGGTCCGCCCGGCACGGTTGCCGCCGAACCCTCGCCTGCCAGTTCGCCCTCGATGAAGGCGCGCGAGGTCAAGCTTTCGAGCGGCAGTCCGTCCCAGCCCTCGATCCGCGGGCCGACCACGGCACCGCCATTGTTGCCGTGATCGGAGATGACCGCGCCCGGCCCGAGCGCGTTGAGGGAGCCGAGGGGGCTCGACGCGATCTCGCTGCCGACATGAAGCGCCGCGATGGCAGCGCGCACCACAGGCTCCGCGAACGGCGCCTCGTCGGGCGCAAGGTCGCGGCCGATACGGGCGACGAACTCCGCCTCCACCGCGGCAAAGCCGCCGGCATAGACCGGCACGGTCGCCTGTCCACCTTTCGGCAACTCCACCACCGCGTCGGCGAAGATCGGGCCGGCGAGGCGCTCGGCTGGGTATCGGTCGCGGAATTCGGGACGGATGAGGGCGACCTTCCAGCCCGCCAGCGGCCTGCCGTCGAGCCCCAGTGCCGCCTCCTGGGCGGCATAGGCGTCCGCGAGATCGCCCGGAACCGCGCCCGGGAAATCATCGAGCGCGCGCGCCTCGCGGCGGGCGGCGACGAAGGCCTCTGCAATATCGTTCGCGGTCATCTGGTCCCCACTGCGGTTCGAGGCGGCGGGGATAGTCGACCGCCGGCGTCTCGATGTCGAGCGATGATCGGTGGGACGTTTCCGGGCGACGGCTGACTAGACGCGCATGTGCTGAGTCCGGCTGTGCTTGGCGAGGAAGAGGTCGCCGAAGCGCGCGACCGGGTATTTCAGCGCCTCGCCGGGCTTGTAGAAGCCGCGGATCGGCTCGATCTCGGCGTCGGCGTTCGGGTTGTGGAAGAAGGCGATGGAGAGCCGCGAGGTTCTCGGCGCATCCGCCGGCGGCAAGGCCACCCGGTGCATGTTGGACAGCCACCAGTCGTTGGTCCACCGCATCATCAGGTCGCCGATGTTGCAGACGAAGCCGTCGGCCGGCGGGTGCACGTCCACCCAGCTGCCGCTGCGCGTCCGCACCTGCAGGCCGCCCGGCACGTCGTCGCCGTGCAGGATGGTGAGGCTGCCGTAGTCGGTATGCTCCCCAGCCCGCAGCTGGCCCGGCTCCGGCGTGCCATCGAGCGGCGGATAGTGGATCGCGCGCATGGTGCTGGTATGGCGATCGACGAAGCGGTCGAAATGGTCCGCCGGCAGGTCCAGCGCCACCGCGAACAGCTGCAGGATGTGGTTCGCGAGCCCCGTCATGGCGCGATAGTAGGTCTCGAACGCCGGGCGCAGCGCAGGCTGCGCTTCCGGCCAGCTGTTCGGCGCGAAGAACGAGCGGACGTAAGGGGTGCCGTCGAGCGCCGCCGGAGCGGGGTCGACCGGACCCATGGCAAAGCTCTCGTGCAGGTCCGGCGGCGTCTTGACGCCGATCGAATAGGCCAGCCCACGGCTTCCGACGTAGGTGTAGCCGCGGCTGACGCGGTCCTCCGGCTGCGGCGTCTCCATTTTCACCGCGTGCGGCAGCGCGAAGAAGGCGGTGACCTCGCGGCGCGCGGCGTCGATGGTTTCGCCGGGCACGGCATGGCCGGTGATCGCGAAGAAGCCGATCCTTTCGCACGCGTCGCGAATTTCGCCGGCTGCCTTCTGCCGCCCGGCCTCGGTGTGCGAGGCCGTCAGGTCCACGACCGGAACCGCTTCGTCGGTGTTCAATGGAATGCCCTCCCCTGCTCAGTTCCGGCGCAGATCGGCCAGCCGGCGACGCTGCCGACCATCGGCATCGAAGTTGGCGTCGTCGAGCCACGCCTGCAGGGCCTGGCGACACGCCGGCCACTCCTCGTCGGTGATCGCGAACCAGGCGGTATCCCGGTTCCGGCCCTTGTAGATGGTGGCGTTGCGGAAGATGCCCTCGAATCGGAAGCCGAGGCGCAACGCCGCCTGCCGCGAGGGCGCGTTCAGCGCGTCGCACTTCCATTCGAGCCGCCGGTACCCAAGATCGTCCATCGCGTACCGCATCAGCAGGAACAGGGCCTCGGTGGCGGCACGGCTGCGCCTGGCGTCGGGTGTGATGGTGATGCTGCCGATCTCGATCACGCCGATCTCCGGCTGGATCCGCATCAGGGCCGCCACTCCGACCGGGGAGCCGTCGCGGCGGGCGAGGAAGTAGAACAGCGGGTCCGGCTGGCCGGCCGCCCGGCCGACCCAGCCGGCGAAGGCCGGGAGGTCGGCGAAGGGCCCGTGCGCCATGTAGGTCCAGAGCCGGCCGTCGGCATCGCCGGCATAGGCCTCGTGCAGCACCTGGGCGTGGGTTTCCGAGAGCGGCTGTGCCCGGGTCAGGACGCCGTCCAGGGTCACCCGGGCGGGGCGCTCAACCCCCGTCCAGCCCGGCAGCGGCCGGCCGACCGGATCCCCGTTCGGATCACGCAGCTGGCGCTCGGGAAGGTTGGCGGGGTCCGCGATATCGGTCATTCATCGTGCTCCCGGTTGCGGCGGGCTGGCGGCGAGGTCGATCAGCACATGGGCGAGCACGCGCGCCCCGGCGGCCACATCCTCCGCGCGGCTGTACTCGTCTTCCGCATGGCTGATCCCGTCGCGGCAGGGAATGAAGATCATGCCGGTGGGGCACACCGGGTGCAGATGCCGGGCGTCGTGGCCGGCGGCCGAGGGCAGCTCGATCGCGACAACGCCGAGCGCGTCGGCAGCGGCAGCGATCCGGCGGCGCATCGCCTGCGGGAAGTGCAGGTTCGGTGCGTGGGCGATGCGTTCCACGTGGACGGTGCAAGGCCCTGCTTCCGCCGCGGCGACTTCCACCATCCGCCGGTCGATCGACTCCAGCGCCGCATCGTCGACGTGGCGCACGTCGACGCTGAAATAGGCCTCGCGCGGGATGACCGACGGCGCGTTGGGCTGCAGGCGCAGCATGCCCACGGTCAGCATCATGCCGGGCAGCGCAAGCGCCTCCCGGTCGAGGGCAGCGATGATGCGGGCGGCCGCCATCATCGCGTCGCGGCGCTGATCCTGGGGCACCGTGCCGGCGTGGCCGGCGCTGCCGGCGACCGTGATCCGGTAGCGGCTGGTGCCCTGGATGCCGGTGACGATTCCCACCGGCACGCCGGCGCGATCCAATACCGGCGCCTGCTCGATATGGGCCTCGACGAAAGCAGCCACCGGAAAGCCCAATGGGCGCTCGGGCACGTCAGGCTCGGCGGACCGCAGCGCGTCCAGCGCGGTGCCGACGCTCACCCCGTCGGCGTCCTGCACCTGCCGGATCTCGTCCAGCGCCCACTCTCCGGCGAACGCCTTCGACCCCATCATGCCCGGCGAGAAGCGGGACGCCTCCTCGTTCATCCAGGCCGCCAGCACGATCGACCGCGGCGGCCGGACGCCTGTCCGGGCGATGGCGGCAAGCGCCTCGAGTCCGGCGAGCACCCCGTAAGCGCCGTCGAACCGGCCGCCGGTGGGCTGCGAGTCGATGTGGGAGCCGGTGAGGACCGGCGGGAGCGCCGGCTCCTCCCCCGACAGTTCGACGAACAGGTTGCCGGCGGCATCGGCGCCTACCGACAACCCGTCCGCCTGCGCCCAGTCGATGATCTGCCGGCGCGCGCCGATCTCCTCGGCGCTCAGAGCGAGGCGGCAGACGCCGCCGGCGGGCGTCGCGCCGAAGCGGGCAAGCGCCTGCAGCCGTCGCCATAGCCGGTCGTCGTCGACCGCCTCCGCCGCTCGGCGCGCTTCGGCGGCGACCGTCGTCATCGCCCGCCCAGGTCGACGGTGGGCATGACGGTGGCAGGGTCGGCGCGCGGATCGCGGCGGTCCCAGCGGCCGGCTTCGACCTGGCCGATGAAGTCGGCGACCATGCGGTTGAACAGCGCCGGCTCCTCCAGGTTCAGCGTGTGCCCGGACTTCGGCAGCACCGCGAGGCCGCAGCGCGGGATCGTCCGCTTGAGATAGAGGCCGGGCTGCAGGCAATGGTCGTCCTCGTCTCCGGCCATCACCAGGACGGGCGCCTCGAGCGCCTTCAACTCCGCCTCGAGGTCGTAGAGGGAAGGTCTGCGCGCCTGCACCCCGCGCATGGTGTTGGCGGCGCCCCGCGAACCGTGGGTCGCCAGCCGGTCGGCGAATGCCTGCCAGCCGCGCGGGTCCTTGTTCTGGAACTGCACCCGGCTCGGCCCGAGGGCGTAGGTTTTCGAGAACTCGGGCGAGCCCAGCGTCTCGAAGCCGCGGGCCACCTGCTCGCTGACACCCCGGAAATAGGCCTCGTGCGCCTTCTCGGCGCCGTAGCCGGTGCCGGCAGCGACGACCGAGAGCACCCGGCCGGGGTGGCGCATGGCTGCGTGCAGGACGGCGAAGCCGCCCATCGACAGCCCGACCAGGTGCGCCTGCTCCAGCCCGGCCGCATCCAGCACCGCGACGATGTCGTCGGCCGCGCGGGCCTGACCATAGGCGGAGACATCCTCGGGCACGTCCGACGGCGGGTAGCCGCGCGCGGCGAAGGTCAGGCACAGGTGCCGGCGCGCGAAGGCGGTCATCTGCGGCTCCCAGCTGAGGTGGTTGCCGCCGAACTCGTGCACGAACACCATCGGGCTGCCGGTGCCGGCGGTCTCGTACCAGAGCCGCACCCCGTCGTCGGTGGTCGCCCAGGCCATCCGCCCCTCCCCGCTCAGATGATCGAGGAACGGGAGGCGATGCCGCCGTCCACGGTCACGATCGTCCCGCTGATGTAGCCGGCGCGGTCCGAGGCGAGGAAGGCGATGGTGTCGGTGATCTCCCGCACGTGCGCCGGCCGCTTTAGGGGATATCGCTCCATGAGCTCGACATAGCGGGCTTCGTCCCCGTACCACTCCTGCGCGCGCCCCTTGAGGAGCTTGTAGATGCGGTCGGTGTCGACCGGGCCCGGATTCACCCCGACCACACGGATGTTGTCGTCGAGGCTCGGTCCGCCGAGGGCCCTGGTGAAGGCCATGAGCGCGGCGTTGCCGGTGGTTCCGGCGACGTACTGCGCATCGTAGCGCTCGCCGGCGTTGCCGATGTTGTTGATGATCACCCCGCCCCCGGCCGCCTTCATCCGCGCATAGTACAGCCGGCACAGCGCGATGTAGCCGAAGACCTTCAGCTCCCATCCGTCCCGCCACCGCGCCTGGTCGATCGACTGCAGGTCGCCGCCCGGGATCACGCCGGCGTTGTTGACCAGGATGTCGACATCGCCGACCGCCTCGGCCAGCCGCTCGATCGCGCCGTCCGCGGTCAGGTCCATCGCGTGGACGGCGACCGAGACGCCGTGCGCCTGGCGCAGACGCTCGGCGAGCCGCTCCATCGGCTCCGCGCGCCGCGCCACCAGATGCAGGTGGACGCGTTCCTCCGCCAGCGTCTCGGCCAAGCCTTTGCCGATACCCTGTGATGCGCCGGTAATCAGCGCGGTGCGCCCGGCCAAGCCCAGATCCATCGAGTCATCTCCCCAGTCGGGCGCTCAGAACAGAGCGCTGTCGGTGTTCATGCCCCGGGCGTGTTCCACAGCCTCCGCCAGACAATCGCAAAAGGCGTCGGCCCAGGCTTCGGGCACGGTCGTGCTGACCTTGACAAAGCGGTCGCCGAAGGTGGGCGTGTGATAGCTGCCCTGCCGGATCATGATGTTGCGGGCGGCCATCGCCTGGCACAGCGCCTCCGGCCGGACGCCGGCCTCGCCGCATTCGATGACCAGGAAGTTGCCGTTCTGGCGGTCGACCGGCAGGTGGAGCCCGGCCACCCGCGACGCGGCCTCGCGGATCCGGTCCTGGTTCCGGCGCTGCCGGCGCAGCACGTCCGGGAACCAAGCCGCCTTGTGCTTCAGCCCGGCGATGGCGGCCCGCTGGGCCAGCATGCTGGAACCGAGGACGTTCGGCGGCGCGTCCGCCAGCTTCTGGACCAGCGCCGGCGCAGCCACCAGCGCGCCCACCCGGAGGCCCGCCAGGCCCAGCCATTTGGAGAAGCTGGTGATGGTGATGACCCGCTCGGGCGCCAGCCGCGCCGCCAGGTGGTGCTCGTAGGCGAAATCGCGGTAGGTGCAGTCCTGGATCAGGATGCAGTCATGCCGCTCGGCGATGGCGACGATCTGCTCGATCTCGCCCCGGGTCGCCACCGTCGACAGCGGGTTGTTCGGGTCGACGAAGTAGATCACCCGGGTCGTCGCGTCGATGGCCTCCTCCAGTCGCCCCGGCTCGAGCCGATAGCCGTGCTCCGGGCCGTAGATCGGGATCTGCCGCACCTCTGCCCCGATGGCGCGGGCGAATTTCATCGGCCACGCCCAGCTCGGGTCGGTGGTGACCAGCGAATCGCCGGGCCTGAGGAAGGTGTGGCAGGTGTGATAGAGCGCGATGACCGCGCCGTCGGTCACCATCGCCGCCTGCCCCGGCAGCCCGAGGTCGGCGACGATCAGCGCGCGCAACTCCTCGAGCCCGACCGGCGGCGCGTAGACATGGTAGCGCTCCTCGTCGATCACGGCATGCATGGCCTCGCTCACCGCCGGCGGTGGAGCGAAGTGATTGGTATTCTGGCCGAGCCACATCAGCCCGTCAGTGGATACCAACCGATCGAAGTGCCGATTCCTCTGCTCGAAGGCGAGCATCGCCGCCGTCCCGTCGCTCATTCGCTGCGCGTTCCTTGACCAGATTACTGCCCGGGAGCGGGCAGTTGCCCAACTGGCATCCAATTTCAGGCCCATAGACGAAAAATAGATACCTGAAAGACTGTTTTGGTATTTCCTCCTTGTCAAGGCTAACGATTCTCCCGCACCATCGGCTCTGGAAGGCGCGACGTGCCCATGGCGGGCGACGGGTCGTGGTCACGTCCACGACCACGGCATCGGGGCGCCGGACCGCAAAACAGGAGGGCTCACGACCATGGACCAGACCACCACCATCCGAGCGCTTGCCAGGCTCGGCGTTGCCGGCGCCGCGCTGGCCATCGCCCTGGGCGCCTCGGCCGCAGCACAGGCGTTTCCGGAAGAGACGATCACGCTCGTCGTCAACTTCCCGGCCGGCGGCGGCCAGGACACGGCGGCCCG
>JBHJOG010000182.1:0-2979 GCA_050329975.1 Alphaproteobacteria bacterium
GTCGGCACGGCGACCACAGGCGCGATGGCAGCCGCGTCGGCCCGGGTCCACCAGTCGCCGATGTCCTCGAAATCCCACATCGGACGGGTCTGGCCGACCATCAGCGCCACCGCCTTGCCCGCATCGAGCGCGCTGCCGCCACCCCAGGCGATGACCCCGTCATGCCCGCCGCCCAGATAGGCGGCGACCCCGGCCACCACATTGTCGCCCACGGGATTCCCCTGCACCTCGGAGAACACCGCCGCCGACAGGCCCGCAGCCTGCAGCCCGGCCAGGGCGTCGGCGATCATCGGCAGGCCGGCCAGCCCCGGGTCGGTCACGATCAGGGGCCGAGCGATGCCGGCGGCCCGGCAGGCGGCGGGAAGCTCATCGATACGGCCGGGCCCGAAGCGGATCGAGGTCGGGAAGTTCCAGTTGGCGCGCAGCGTCCTCGGATCGATCGGCATTCTCTGGCGGTCCCCCCTGCCTCGTCATCGCAAGCCGCTGCAGGCGGCGTGGCGATCCAGGCTGCCGCCGACGCGCGGTTGCGTCCGCCCTGAATTGCCACGTCCTAGCGCTCCCCGCAATGACGCCGCGACGCGATCTGCGCTACGATCGGGCAAAAGACCGGGAGGGACCAAGCATGCCATCGCTCGCGCTCACCAACGCCATGATCCTCGACGGCAGCGGCGCCGCGCCATTTGCCGGCGACGTCGTCATCGAGGACGGGCGGATTGCACGTGTCCGGCCGTTGGACGCGCCCGTCGACGGGCCCGACCCAGCGCACAGCATCGACTGCGCCGGCCGCACGCTGATGCCGGGCCTGGTCGAGGCGCACTGCCACATCTCGTTCGACAACATCGAGTCGTTCGAGGCGACGATCATGACCAATGTCGAGGACCATGCGCTGATCTCGCTGAGGAACGCGCAGTTGCTGCTCGCCCAGGGCTTCACCAGCCTGTTCAGCGCCGCTGCCGCCAAACCGCGGCTCGACGTGGCGGTGCGCGACGCGATCAACCGGGGCTACTTCACCGGTCCCCGCATCCGGGCGGCGAGCCAGGAGATCACGCCCTCGGGTAACCTGGGCGACGCCAACACCAACTACCTGACGCTGCCGCGCGCCATCGCCTTCACCATCGTCGCCGACGGGCCGGACGCGTTCACCGCCGCAGCCAGGCTTGCCGCCCGCGACGGCGTCGACACCCTGAAGGTCAACGTCTCCGGCGACCGCGATTATGACCGGATGCACGCGCACAGCACGGTCACCGTCATCAGCGAGCCGGAGCTGGCGGCGCTGGTCGCAGTCGCCCGCGCCCGCGACATGATGGTCGGCGCCCACTGCACCAGTTCCGAGGGCGTCAAGATGTGCGTGCGCCAGGGCGTGCAGGTGATCAACCACGCGGTCTATGCCGACGAGGAGGCGCGCGACATGCTGGAGGAGGCGCGCGACCGGGTGTTCGTGGCGCCGACCATCGGCTTCCCCTGGTCGCAGCTCAACGAGTACAGGAAATACGGGCTGAACTGGACGCCGACCAAGATCGCGCAGCTGGAGGAGGAGCTGGAGACGCTGATCGCCTGCATGGTCGATCTGCGCAAGCGCGGCGTGCGTGTCCTCCCCGGCGGCGACTATGGCGCCGGCGTCACCAACCCGATCGGCACCAACGCCCGCGACCTGGAGCACTTCGTCACCCTGCTCGGCTTCACCCCGATGCAGGCGATCGTGGCGGCGACGAGGCTCGGCGGCGAGCTGATGGGCGAGCCCGACCGCATCGGCCAAATCAAGCCCGGCTTCTACGCCGACCTGCTGGTGGTCGACGGCGATCCGCTGCACGACATCCGCGTGCTGCAGGACGCCGACCGGCTCGATGCGATCATGATCGGCGGCAAGTTCGCCAAGAACACGCTTCACTGAGGGCGAGTTCTTCGCACGGCCTTACGCGAGGCGGCATAGCCTCAAACCATCCTGAGGTGGTAGCTCTTCGGCCGGGTAAGCGCCTCGTAGCCGACTCGGCTGAGGGTCGCGCCGCGGCCGCTGTCCTTGACGCCGGTCCAGGCGAGCGCCGGGTCGAGGTAGTCGCAGCGATTCATGAACCAGGTGCCGGTCTCGACCCGGTCGCCGATCGCCAGCGCCGCCTCGGGATCGCCGGTCCAGATCGCGGCGGTCAGCCCGTAGGGGCTGTCGTTCATCAGGCCGACCGCCTGCTCGTCGCCGTCCACCGGCATGATGCCGACCACCGGGCCGAAGCTCTCCTCGCTCATCACCCGCATCGAGTGGTCGACGTCGACCAGCACCTGCGGCGCCAGATAGGCGCCCCGGCCGTCGTCGCTGGGGAAGCGCTTCGGGTCGATCAGCGCCTTGGCGCCGGCGGCGACGGCCTCTGCGGTCTGGCCGCGGACGAAATCGGCGGCGCTGGGCCGCACCAACGGGCCGAGCGTCGTCGCCTTGTCCAGCGGCGAGCCGAGGGTGTAGGCGTTGGTCAGGTCCACCACCCCGTCGACGAAGCGCTTGTAGACGCTGCGGTCGACATAGATCCGCTCGATCCCGCAGCAGGACTGGCCCGAGTTGAAGAAGGCGCCGTCGGTGAGGTTCTCGATCGCATGGTCGAGGTTGGCGTCGGCGCGGACATAGGCCGGGTCCTTACCGCCGAGTTCGAGCCCGACGCCGAGCATCCGCTCCGCCGCCACGCTGGCGATCCGGTGTCCACCGGCGACCGAGCCGGTGAAGCAGACGAAATCGATTCGCGGGTCGCGGATCAGTCCCTCGGTGCCGCCGTGGTCGAGGTGGAGGAACTGCAGCAGCCCGTCGGGCAAACCGGCCGCACTGCCGGCCGCCACCAGACGCTCGGCGCAGAGCGGCGTCTGATGGGAATGCTTCACGATCACGGCGTTGCCGGCCATCAGCGCCGGCACGATGGCGTTGACGGCGGTCAGGTAGGGATAGTTCCAGGGCGCGATCACCGCGACCACGCCCAGCGGCGCACGGCGGACGAATCGGCGGAA
>JBHJOG010000183.1:0-15608 GCA_050329975.1 Alphaproteobacteria bacterium
GTGCCTTCCTGCAGGCTCCAGTACTTCCACATCGGGATGTCGCGGGCCATGTCGCCGTCCGGCTTGCGGATATCCACCGCCTTCGGCAGTTCCAGCAGGTCCCACACCGTCTTCACCCACGGCCCGACGCCGACCACGACATAGTCGCAACCGATGGTGCCGCGGTCGGTTTCCACCGCGGTGACCGCGCCGCTGCCGTTGCCGGTCTTGAAGCCGGTGACCTTGACCCCGGTGACGATCCGCACGCCCTCGTCCTCGGCCTTCTTCGCCAGGCCGTAGATCGAGGCGGTGTTGTTGGCGTAGCCGCCGCGCTTCTCGTGCAGCACGCTGGTGATGCCCTGGGCGCGCCAGTCGTGCAGGATCTCCTTCATATACGCCGTGCAGGCCTTGTCGCCCTCGATGAAGTCGGACTCGTAGCCGATCGCCCGCTGCTGCTCGAAGATGGTGCCGACCTGCGCGTGCATCACCTCGGGGCTGATCTGCATGTAGCCGACCGGGTGGTAGCTGTACGCCTCCGGGTCGCTCTCCCAGACCGAGACCGAGTGCGCCATCAACTCGCGCATCGCCGGCTGGTAGTAGTTGTTGCGGATAACCCCGCAGGCGATGCCCGATGCCCCGGCGGCAATCCCGGACTTGTCGAGCACGACGATGTCCCCCCCGCCGCCGGAGCCGCGCGCCTTCAGCGCCCGGGCAAGATGCATCGCGGTGCTCAGCCCGTGGATGCCGGCACCGATGATGACATAGGGAGAATGGGACGGCAGCGCCATGAAGACCCTCCGTGATCGGCGGGCGGCGCCCGCCAAGCGAACCACACACTAGGCGGCAAACTCTAGGCGTGAATTCTGCGGCTGCCTAGCCAATACTGTACCGAAGCTTGCATTCGGTCCAAATTGGTTCATAATCCGGTCCAAGTTGGTCAGGGCGCGCTCGGCGAGTCGCAAGCGCCTGCAGGAGGACGCTGCGCATGAACGAGACGATCCCGGTCGCCCGCGACGACATGGCGGTGGACCGCAAGGGCGCCGCCTGGATCAAGCTGAAGCTGCGGCAATCGATCATCGACGGCGTTTATTCCTTCGGCGAGCGGCTGCCGGCCGAACGCCAGATGGCGAAGAGCTTCGCCAGTTCGCGCGGCACCGTCCGCAAGGCGCTGGAGGATCTGGCCGCCGACGGCTTCATCGAGCGCCGGGTCGGCAGCGGCACCTTCGTCACCTTCTCCGGCCAGCCGGCGGACGCCGATATCGCCGAGATCACCAGCCCGCTGGAACTGGTCCAGGTCCGCCAGACCATCGAGCCGGCGATGATCCAGCTGGCGGTGCGCAACGCGACCATGCGCGACATCTCGCTGCTCGCCTCCGCCGTGGAGCAACTGGAGGCGGCGATGGATCCCGACACCTTCACCCACTGGGACCAGCGCTTCCACCTGCTGATCGCGGAGGCGACGCATAACCCGCTGATGGTGCTGATCTACCGCCAGATCAACCACGTCCGCGGCCACGCCCAATGGCGCGCCGCCAAGGACAAGGTGCTGACCCGCCACCGGATGCAGGTCTACAACGAGGTCCACCGCGCCATCTACGAGCACATCCGCGACCGCGACCCGGAAGGCTGCTCCCGCCTGATCCACGAACACCTGGCGGTGGCGCATTCGGACCTGGTGATCGGGTAGCGCACGCTCTCGCCCTCCGCCCCTATCCCTTTTCCAGCGCCCGCCAGCCGATGTCGGTGCGCCAGAAGCCGTCGGGCCAGTCCACCTTGGCAACCGCCTCGTAGGCGCGGTCGCGGGCCTGCGCCACGGTCCGGGCGCGGGCGGTGACGCCCAGCACGCGGCCGCCGTCGGCGACCAGTTTGCCGTTGGTGCGCGCGGTGCCGGCGTGGAAGATCATCACGTCGCCGTCCTTGCCGGCCGCCTCCAGGTTCCGGATCTCGGTGCCGCGCCGGTAGTCCGAGGGGTAGCCGTTTGCCGCCATCACCACGCACAGCGCGGTGTCGTCGCGCCAGCGCAGGGAGAACTGGTCGAGCATGCCGTCGACGGCGGCGAGCAGCGCCGGCGCCAGGTCCGACTTCAGCCGCATCATCAGCACCTGGGCCTCCGGGTCGCCGAACCGCACGTTGAACTCCAGCACCTGCGGGCCGTCGGCGGTGAGCATCAGGCCGACGAACAGGATGCCGACGAAGGGGGCGCCGTCGTCCGCCATCGCCCTGACGATCGGCTTGACCACGCTCTCCATCACCTGTGCTTCCATGCCGGCGTCGAACACCGGCGCCGGCGAATAGGCGCCCATGCCGCCGGTGTTCGGGCCGGTGTCGCCGTCGAACGCGGCCTTGTGGTCCTGGGCGGACGCGAAGGCCTGGGCGGTCCGGCCGTCGCACAGCGCGAAGAAGCTGACCTCCTCGCCCTCCAGGAACTGCTCGACCACGATCTCCGCCCCGGCGGCGCCGAAACTCTGCTCAGCCAGCATGGCGTCGATCGCCACCTCGGCCTCGGGCACCGACATGGCGACGATGACGCCCTTGCCGCCGGCGAGGCCATCGGCCTTGACCACGATCGGGGCGCCGCTGCGCTGGACGAAGGCCTTGGCCTCCGCCGCATCGGTGAAACGGCCATAGGCGGCTGTCGGTGCGCCGACGCGCACGCACATCTCCTTGGCGAAGGCCTTCGAGCTTTCCAGCCGGGCGGCGGCGGCGGTGGGCCCGAAGGCGCGGATTCCGGCGGCCTGCAGCCGGTCGACCAGGCCTGCAGCGAGCGGCGCTTCCGGCCCGACCACCACCAGGTCGACTTTCTCGCGCTCGGCGAACGCCACCAGCTTGTCGATGTCGTCCGCCCGGATCGGCACGCACTGCGCATGGTCGGCGATCCCCGGGTTGCCGGGGGCACAGAACAGGGCGCTGACCAACGGCGAGCCGGCAAGCGACCAGCACAGCGCATGTTCGCGCCCGCCCGAACCGACCACCAGAAACCGCATGCCGCCGTCCGCTCCTTGCAATGCGGGCCTTGGCCATGGGCGAGACGCCCCGGCCGCTCTATGCTGACCCGCGTTGGGCGGCATGAGTCGTGCCGTCCCGGAAAAGCGGACACCGCATAGCAGGATGCCAGACCGACCGCCAGACACGGCGTACCCCGCCGACCCGGCCCTGGACGAGCCATTCGCTCCCCCCGCCGGCGACAACGCGCCGGTGATGGGCGTCGCCGAGCTGTCCCGCCGGATCAAGGGAACCATCGAGGACGCCTTCGGCTACGTCCGGGTCCGCGGCGAGATCTCACGGCCGAGCTTCCCTGGCTCCGGCCACTGCTACCTGCGCCTGAAGGACGACCAGGCGGTGATCGACGGCGTGGTCTGGCGCAGCGCGCTCGCCCGGATGAAGCTGCGGCCCGAAGAGGGGCTGGAGGTCATCGCCACCGGCCGGCTGACCACCTTTCCCGGCAAGTCGACCTACCAGATCGTCATCGACCGGCTTGAACTGGCGGGCCAGGGTGCGCTGCTGAAGCTGCTCGACGAGCGGCGCCGGGCGCTGGAGGCGGAAGGCCTGTTCGCGCCAGAGCGCAAGCGGCCGCTGCCGTTCCTGCCGGAGGTAATCGGGGTGGTGACCTCTCCGGCCGGCGCGGTGATCCGCGACATCCTGCACCGGCTCGCCGACCGGTTCCCGCGGCAAGTGCTGATCTGGCCGGTCGTGGTACAGGGCGAGACCGCGGCGGCGCAGGTGGCGGCGGCGATCCGCGGTTTCAACCGGCTGCCGACGACCGGCTGGCCCCGACGGCCGGACGTGCTGATCGTCGCCCGTGGCGGCGGCTCGCTGGAGGACCTGTGGGCATTCAACGAGGAGGTGGTGGTCCGCGCCGCCGCCGAGTCGACGATCCCGCTGATCTCGGCGGTCGGCCACGAAACCGACACCACGCTGATCGATTTCGCCAGCGACCGGCGCGCGCCGACGCCGACGGCTGCGGCCGAGATGGCGGTGCCGGTGCGCGCCGATCTGGTCGCGCGCGTGGCGGAGGACCGAGCCCGGCTGACCGCTTCGATGCAGCGCGCCATGCTCAACCGGCGGCGCGAGCTGGTCGGGCTGGTCCGCGGCCTGCCGGAGCCGCGTCGGCTGCTGGAGGCGGCCTGGCAGCGGTTCGACGACCGGACGGATGCTCTTCGCAAGGACATGGCGAGCGCGCTGCAGCGCCGCCGCCATGCCCTGTCGCTGGCCGCCGGCCGCCTGAAGACGCCGAAGCAGCGTCTGGCCGAACAGCGTGGCGGGCTCAGGCTGGCGAGCCAGCGGCTGGCCTCGGCCGAGCGAACGCGCATGGCTGCGGTCGGCGCCCGGCTGGAGCGGATCGCCGGCCGGCTCACCTTCGCGCCGATCGGCCGCGACCTGGTCCGCCACCGGCGCGCGCTCGCCCAGCTGGATGGCCGCCTGCGCAGCTGCGCCCAGGCGGCGCTGCGCCGGGCGGTGGAGCGCCTCGACGGCTGCGGCGCTCGCCTGGAAAGCCTTTCCTACCGCGGCGTGCTGCACAGGGGCTATGCGGTGGTCCGCGATGCTGACGGCGCGCCGGTGACCAGTGCCGCCGCCACCGCCACCGGCCAGGCGCTTTGGATCGAGTTTCGCGAGGGCCGCGAGGCCGCGGTACCGGTGCTGGTCGCCGGCGCCCTGGCCGCGCGGCGCGCGCAACCGGCCCGGCGGACGGCGCCGACCGGCTCGAAGCCGCGGCAGAAGGACCTGTTCGAGCGATGAGCCCCGAGAACAGCGATAGCGGCAGGATCGCCGACGCCCTGCTCGACCGGCTCCGCTATCGCGGGGACGGCGCCTATTTCGGCGAGACGGTCACCGAGACCCAGCACATGCTGCAGACCGCCGCCGCGGTCGCCGCCGCCCGCCCCGGCAACCAAGCCATGATTGCGGCGGGCCTGCTGCACGACATCGGCCATCTGCTGCACGACCTGGGAGAGGATGCGGCTGAGCGGGGCATCGACAGCCGGCACGAGCAGACCGGCGCCGACCACCTCGCCCGCTGGTTCGGCCCGCGGGTGGTGGAGCCGGTGCGCCTCCACGTCGCCGCCAAGCGCTACCTGTGCGCTGTCGATCCCGGCTACCTGACCGGCCTGTCCCCGGCCTCCCTGCGCAGCCTGGCCCTGCAGGGCGGGGCGATGACGGCCGTCGAGGCGGCCGCATTCGCCGCCGGGCCCCATGCCGCGGATGCGATCCTGCTCCGCCGCTGCGACGACCACGGCAAGGACCCCGCCCGCACCTGCCCGGACCTCGCCGCCTACCGCCCGATCCTGATCGCGGCGCTCTCCCGCCGCTAACCCCTTTGAGCCGGCGATGAGGCGTTCACGGGGCGCGCAAATTCCCTTAACCTTTTCCCATGGTGGGGTCGAGTCTCCGGATCGTCCAGAACAGCTCTTGCGAGAAGACCTTCTGGATTCTCCTCGTTGTCGCGGCGCTGGCGCTTGCCGGACTGCCGGGCAACGCCTCGGCGCGGACGCTGTCGATCCAGACCGACCGCGGCGTCTACGATGTCCCGATCGACGATATTTCCCTGCAATTCTGGATTGAGGACGAGTACGGGATGCCGGTCACCCTCGGCGATCCCGACCTGGCGATTTCGCTCTATGTGGCCGCCGCCAGGGTGCATGCCATCGCGATCACCGACTTCGACCCGCTCGCCGCCTCGCTGGACCAGATCCATGCCTGGTCGACCAGCCTGCAGGCCGCCGCCGCGCTGGAGATGGCCGACGAGCGCGCCCTGCGCCGCGCCCTGGCCAGCCTGGCCGAGCGGGTGGTGGCCTCGGCCACAGGCGGCGCTTCGCTCGACGGCCAGGCCGGCGCGGCGGCCGCCGAGGCCCTCAACGCCGTCCCGGGCAACGCCCCCCGCGCGCAGTTCCTGCTCGGTATCGCCCAGGTCGCCGCCACCCGCGAACTGGTCCAGCTCTACCGGTTCGACCGGGCCGGCCTGCTCAACGCGATCTCGACCGGTGCGCCGGTCAGCTTCCAGCTGATCGACCGGCTGTACGCCCTGCGCGGCCTGATCGAGGCCACGGCGCAACTGGGGCCGCATACGGCCCTGTTGGCGGGACTGCGCGGCGGCGACGGGTTCTGGCGCAGCCTGGTGGAGGGGGAAGGGCGCGCCGGCGTGGCCGCGCTGCAGGCCCTGGCCGGTGCCACCGTGCAGGACGGCGCGGGCGGCAACGGCGCGGCCGCGAGCCCGGATGCGCTTGTGGGGGTCGCCGAGGAGCTGTTCGGCCGCATCGAAGTCGCGCGCGCGGCATCGCGGCTGTCGGTGAGTACGCTCGAGCGGGACATGGCGCTGTTCAACCTCACCGAGATGGGCGTCTTCGCCGACGCGCCGGCGCCGGCGGCCGAAGCGGCGGAAGCGGTACCGGTCCCGGCGGAACCGGAGCCCGAGCCAGTGCCGGCCGCCCTGGCCACCTTCCGCGACTGTGCCGGCTGCCCCGAGATGGTGGTGGTTCCGCCCGGCAGCTTCACCATGGGGCCGGGGGCTGCGGAAGCCGGCCGCAGCGGCGACAATCCGCTGCAACGCCAGGTCGCCATCGCCCAGCCTTTCGCGATCGGCGCCCGCGAGGTCACCTTCGCCCAATGGGACGCCTGCGTCGCGGCCGGCGGCTGCAGTCACGTGCCCGATGATGAGGGCTGGGGCCGTGGGGACATGCCGGTGGTCAACATCGGCTGGGAGGACGCGATCGAATATGCGACCTGGCTCTCTGCGGCCACCGGCCAGAGCTACCGCCTGCCGACCGAGGCGGAGTGGGAATATGCCGCGCGGGCCGGCACCGCGACCGCCCGCCATTGGGGCGAGGAGCCGGGCGTCGGCCGGGCGAACTGCGACGGCTGCGGCAGCCGCTGGGACGGGCGGCGGCCTGCGCCGACCGGCAGCTTCCCGCCGAACGGGTTCGGGCTCTACGACATGCTCGGCAACGTCCAGGAATGGACCCGGGACTGCCTGGCCGACCGGGTGGCGGGCACGTCGGACGGCGGCCGGCTGGCCGCAGCCGAAGCCTGCGCGGTCCATGTCCAGCGCGGCGGATCCTGGGCCTCGACCCCGGAAGCGGTGCGTGCCGCGGCCCGCTCCGGCGGCGGTCCGTTCGACCGGTCGGACCGCACCGGCTTCCGCCTTGCGCGCACGGTATCGCCCCAGGATGGGTTGGAAGACGCTGGCGACGCACCGCCCGAGGCCGCGGAGGCGCCGGTGGAAACGCCCCCGCCCGACGAAGAGGAAGCGGTGGAGGAACCTGCACCTGCGGACATGACACGGTTCCGCGACTGCGCCGGCTGCCCGGAGATGGTGGTGGTGCCGGGCGGACGCTTCACGATGGGCTCGTCGCCCGGCGAAACCGGTCACGAGCCGGACGAGGGGCCGCCGCACGAGGTCAGCGTCCGCAGCTTCGCCATCGGCCGGTTCGAGGTCACCTTCGCCCAATGGGATGCCTGCGTCGCCGCCGGAGCCTGCACCTATGTGCCGCACGACCAGGGCTGGGGGCGCGGCAACCGGCCGGTGGTCAACGTCGCCTGGCGCGACATCACCGCCTATCTGGATTGGCTGTCGCGCCGGACCGGCCACCGCTACCGCCTGCCGAGCGAGGCCGAGTGGGAATATGCCGCGCGCGCCGGCAGCGACACGCTGTACTGGTGGGGCGACGAGATCGGCAGCGGCAACGCCAATTGCGCCCGCTGCGGCAGCGAGTGGGACGGGCGGATGACGGCGCCGGTCGGCAGCTTCCCGCCCAATGCCTTCGGGCTGCATGACATGCTCGGCAACGTCACCGAATGGGTGGCCGATTGCTACCGGCCCAACTACCACCTGGCGCCGACCGACGGTTCGGTCTGGTGGGCGGAAACGGTCGAGTATTATGTCGGCCGCGGCGGCAGCTGGTACAGCGCACCGCTGAACCTGCGGGCCGCCAACCGCATGTTCGCATGGCCATGGCTGACCGAGCCCGATTTCGGCTTCCGGGTCGCCCGCTCGCTCTAGCTGCGGCTTGCGCAGCGGTCCGCCATCGTTTTCTGTACGTAACGATCCAAACGGAAACGACTGACGGACCACCGATGCCCCTCCTCCACCCGCAGATCGCTCTCGAGCTCTGGCGGCGCGCCATAGTCGAATCGGTGCGACGCGACGCGCCGGACCTTTCGGCCCGGCAGCTGGCGGTGATGCTCTCGGTCTACAAGACCGAGCCGCCGCACACGGTGCGCGGGCTGGCCGATGCGCTGAACATCGCCAAGCCGGCGATCACCCGGGCGGTCGACCGGCTGGCCCGGCTGGGTTTCGTCCGCCGACGCCGCGACGAGGCCGACCGCCGCAACGTGCTGATCCAGCGGACGATGCGCGGGTCCGTCTATCTGAGCGAGTTCGGCGACATCGTAGCGGCGGCCAGCCGGGACCTGGGCCCCGGGACCGTACCAATCGAAAGGTGACAGCGGGACACGGCGGGGTTGCGCGGAACCCCGAATGATCGATATGGCTGTCCCAGGATCGAATGTCTCTGCCCGGCGCCCCGCACGGCGCCCGGCGCAACGATGAAGCGGAACGCCCCATGCGGCACTTCCTCGAGTTCGAGAAGCCGATCGCCGAGCTGGAAGGCAAGATCGTCGAGTTGCGCCACCTCGGCACCGATGCCGAGGTCAATATCGAGGAGGAGATCGGCAAGCTGCAGGTCAAGGTCGACCGGCAGCTGCGCACGACCTACAGCAAGCTGACGGCCTGGCAGAAGACCCTGGTCGCCCGACACCCCGACCGTCCGCATTTCGGCGACTACGTGGCCAGCCTGATCTCCGACTTCACCCCGCTTGCCGGGGACCGCCTCTATGCGGACGACAGCGCGGTGATGGGCGGACTCGGCCGGTTCCGCGGCCGTTCGGTGGTGGTGCTCGGGACCGAGAAAGGCAAGGACACCGAATCCCGGGTCAAGCACCGCTTCGGCGCCGGCTACCCGGAGGGATATCGTAAGGCGCGCCGGTTGATGGAGATGGCCGACCGGTTCGGGCTTCCGGTGCTGACCTTCGTCGACACTGCCGGCGCCTTTCCCGGCATCGAGGCCGAGCAACGCGGCCAGGCCGAGGCGATCGCCCGCTCGATCGAGGCCTGCCTGGCGCTGCGGACACCCCTGGTCAGCGTGATCGTCGGCGAAGGCGGCTCCGGCGGCGCGATAGCACTCGCCACCGGCAACCGGGTCTACATGCTGGAACATTCGATCTATTCGGTCATCTCGCCGGAGGGCTGCGCCTCGATTCTGTGGCGCAGCAGCAGCAATGCCCAGGACGCCGCAGAGGCGCTGAAGCTGACTGCGCAGGACCTGCTGCACCACCGGATCATCGACGGCATCATCGAGGAGCCGCTGGGCGGCGCCCATCGCGATCCGGCCGTGGCAATGGCCAGCGTCGGTGACAGGGTGGAGGCCGCGCTGGCCGAGCTGAGTGAAATGGACGGCGGCGTGCTGCGTGCGCGCCGCAGGGAGAAGTTCCTCGACATGCACCAGGTGCTCGCGGCCTGACCATTTGGCCACGATCCCGGGCCGCCCTTGCCTGCCGGGCCAATCCGTTCCTTAATTCCCCGCACCAGCAAAGGTGCCGTTCGTGCACCGGCAACGGAGGAGGAACGTCTGATGGCTCGGGTGGCACTGGTCACGGGGGGAACCCGCGGTATCGGGGCAGCGATTTCGACAGCGCTGAAGGACGCCGGCCATACCGTGGTCGCCAACTACGGCGGCAACGATACCGCCGCGCAGGCGTTCACGGCGGAGACCGGCATCCAGGCCCGGAAATTCGACGTCGCCGATTTCGACGCGGTGCAGGCGGCTGTGAAGCAGATCGAGGGCGAGGTCGGTCCGATCGAGATCCTGGTCAACAATGCCGGCATCACCCGCGACGGCACGCTGCAGCGGCTGAGCCACGAGCAGTGGCAGGCGGTAATCGACACCAATCTCGGTTCCTGCTTCAACCTGTGCCGGGCAGTGATCGAAGGCATGCGCGCACGCGGCTTCGGCCGCATCGTCAACATCGGCTCGATCAACGGCCAGGCCGGCCAGTACGGGCAGGTCAACTACGCGGCGGCCAAGTCCGGCATCCACGGCTTCACCAAGGCGCTGGCCCAGGAGGGCGCAGGGAAGGGAATCACGGTCAACGCGATCGCACCGGGCTATATCGACACCGAGATGGTCCGGGCGGTGCCGGAGAACGTGCTGGAAAAGATCGTGGCGCGGATCCCGGTCGGCCGGCTGGGCCAGGCCTCGGAGATCGCCCGCGGGGTGGTGTTCCTCACCGCCGACGACGCCGGCTTCATCACCGGATCGACCCTGTCGATCAACGGCGGCCAGCACATGTATTGAGCGGTCGGCAGCTTGCGGGCGGTCCGCCTCTTGCACGTCATGGCGTCGGGGCGCCGAGCCCCATGGACAGCAGATGCCCGGCACTCCGACCGGGCATGACGGGGATTTTGTCGAGGGGAAGGTCGGGATGAGACTGAAAGACAACGTCGCGGTCGTCACCGGCGCAGGCAGCGGCATCGGCCGGGAAATCGCGCTCGCCTTCGCCCGCGAGGGCGGGCGCGTCGGGGTCTGCGACATTGACAAGGTCGGCGCCGAGGAGACCGCGGCCACCATTCTGCGCGCGAGCGTCGGCGACGCGATGACGGTGGCGATGGACGTGACCGACGAGGATGCGGTCAACGAGGGGGTCGATGCCATCGCGCGGCAGTGGGGCCGGATCGACACCCTGGTCTCCAATGCCGGCGTCCAGATCGTCCATCCGATCGAGGAGTTCCCCTACGACAAGTTCCGCAAGATGATCGACATCCATCTCGGTGGCGCCTTCCTCACCACAAAGGCCTGCGTCCGGCACATGTACCGGCACAACAGCGGCGCGCTGATCTACATGGGCTCGGTGCACAGCCACGAGGCCTCGCCGCTGAAATCCGCCTATGTCGCCGCCAAGCACGGAGTGCTCGGGCTGGCCCGGGTGATGGCCAAGGAGGGCGCCGCACACGGCGTCCGCTCCAACGTGATCTGCCCCGGCTTCGTGCGGACACCGCTGGTCGACAAGCAGATTCCCGAGCAGGCGGCAAGCCTCGGCATCTCGGAGCAGGAGGTGGTGGAGCGGCTGATGCTCGGCGGCACCGTCGACAAGGAGTTCACCACCATGGAGGACATCGCCGAAACGGCCGTGTTCCTGGCAGCCTTCCCCACCAACGCGCTCACCGGCCAATCGATCGTCGTCAGCCACGGCTGGTTCATGAATTGACTGCGCGTTCCGGACCAGGGGAACTCCGTCCTTCGGCATGTTGATGCAGGACCTTCCCGGTCATCATGTCTGACGTCCGCCCCGACCGGGTGCACGGGTCGCGCCTCGCGCTGTCCTTCGCGGCGGGGCTTGTCGACCTGTTCACACCGGCGCTGATCTCGATCCTCGGGCTGACGGTGCTGCTCAACCTGGCGCTGCTGCTCGCGCTGTGGCTCGGGCTCGGCTATGCGCTGCGCGAGACCACCTTCTTCTCCACCGGCTGGCTGGAGTGGATCGCCGACGTCGCCAGCGGCTTCGGGTTGGTGGTGCTGACGCTGATCCTGTTTCCGGTGCTGGCGACGATGATTCTCGGCATGTTTCTCGACGCCGCCGCCGGCCGGGTCGCCCGCCGCCGCTATCGGTGGCTCGGCGAGGGCCGCAGCCAGCCGTTCGGCGAGATGCTGGCCGAGACCGTCCGCTTCCTGGTCGTCGTGATCATGCTCAACCTGCTGGTGCTGCCGATCTACCTGCTGGTGCCGGCGGTGAACCTGGCCGTCTTCTACCTGCTCAACGGTTATCTGTTCGGTCGCGAGTATTTCGAGCTGGTGGCGATACGCTGGCTGCCGGTCCGTGAGGTGCGGCGCCTGCGAGCCAGGCATCGATTCGCCATCTTTACCGCCGGCGTGCTGATCGCCATCGGCATGAGCATCCCCTTCCTCAACCTGCTGGTCCCGTTATGGGGCGTGGCGATGATGGTCCACGTCTACGCCGGGCTGCATCCGCAGGTCTGACGCCGCTCCGGCAGGCCCGGCGAAGATTGCACGGCGGATCGAACTATCGGCATCTCCCTGTGCGGTGGTTCACAACCGGGGGACGGGTCGGTCGCCAAATCCAGGTCATCGCAACGGGCCAAGGTCGCAGACCGGGCCAAGACACTGGAGACAGACCCATGTTCGCTTTCGCCGCCAAGTTCGCCGCCGCCCTCGCCGTTTCCGCCGCGCTCACCGCCCAGGCCTTCGCCGCCCCGACCGTTGTGGTCGAGGACGAGGCGGTCGCCACCGTCGCCGGCCAGACCATCGAGGTCGCCGTCTACTGCGAGTACATCATCCTGTGGGACGCCTGGGGCAACGCCTACTACGAGTACTACTGCTACTGAGCTCCGGTTCATCCGGCCCGGCGACCAGGGGAGCCCCAGCGGCTCCCCTTTTCGCATTCAGGGCGCCGGGACCCGGTGCGACTCCTGCCTCCTGACAGTAAGCTGTCAGGAGGGGCGGCATAGCCTGCGAGGGTAAGCGGTCCGAACCGGCGCTTCGGCGGGGCGGAGGCTCGCGGATTCCCTCACCTCGCTGGGACAAGGAGAAGACCATGCCGTCGCCGCATCTGGCCGTGCTGCTGATCGACGCGTTCGCCGACTGGGAGCCGGCGCTGCTCACCGCTGCACTGCGCGGCCATTTCGCCGGCCGGGTCAGCTTCGTGACCCCCGGCGGCGCCCCTGTCACCTCGATGGGCGGATGCAGGTCGCGGCCGACCAGCCGGCCGAGGCGCTGCGGGCACAGGATTACGACGCTCTGGCGCTGGTCGGCTCGCCGCAATGGGAGGGTCCGCGGGCGCCTTATGTGGGCGCCATCCTCGCCGAGGCCCATGGCGCAGGCAAGGTGATCGGCGCCATCTGCGGCGCGACTCTGGCCTTCGCCCGCGCCGGCCTGCTGAACGACCTGCGCCACACCAGCAACAGCCTGGACTACCTGCAGCAGAACGCGGGCAACTACCGGGGCGGTGGGTTCTACGCCAACACGGCCGGCGCTGTCAGCGACGGAGGCGTGATCACCGCCCCGGGCAGTGCCCCGGTCACTTTCGCCAGCGCGATGCTCCGGGCGTTGCTGCCGGACCGGCAGCCGGCGATCGCGGCCTTCACCGCGCTCTGCGCCCGGGAGCATGCGGCATGATGCCCCGCCGCGACCGTGTTGCCGTCACCGTCGCGCCGGCCGCACATGGCCATGCGACACCGGCGCGCCTATATTGCTGACCATGCAACAGCTCGTCGTCGAACGCCCCGCGGAATGGGCGCCGCCCGAACGTCTGCCAGTGCCCGATCGCGGCGAGCCGTTCGTGGTGAATTCCGATTTCGTGCCTGCCGGCGACCAGCCGCAGGCGATCGGCGAACTGATCGCCGGCCTGCGGGCAGGGGAACGCGACCAGGTGCTGCTCGGCGTCACCGGCTCGGGCAAGACCTTCACCATGGCGCACGTGATCGCCGACGTGCAGCGGCCGACGCTGATCATGGCGCCGAACAAGACACTGGCCGCCCAGCTCTACGGCGAGATGAAGAAGTTCTTTCCGAACAATGCCGTGGAGTATTTCGTCTCCTACTACGACTACTACCAGCCCGAGGCCTATGTCCCCCGCTCCGACACCTATATCGAGAAGGAATCCTCGATCAACGAACAGATCGACCGGATGCGGCACTCGGCGACACGCGCGCTGCTCGAGCGCCGGGACGTAATCATCGTCGCCTCCGTGTCCTGCATCTACGGCATCGGCTCGGTCGAGACCTACCAGGCGATGACGATCTGGCTCGCCGTCGGCCAGCAGGTCGATCGCCAGCAGCTGCTGCGCCAGTTCACCGAGCTGCAGTACCGCCGCAACGACGCCGCCTTCGTCCGCGGCACCTTCCGCGCCCGCGGCGACGTGATCGAGCTGTTCCCCGCCCACCTGGAGGACCGCGCCTGGCGGGTGTCGCTGTGGGACGACGAGATCGAGAAGATCGAGGAGTTCGATCCGCTGACCGGGGCCAGGTCCGCCACCCTGGAGGCGGTGCGCGTCTATGCCAACAGCCACCACGTAATGCCTCAGCCGTCGCTGCACCAGGCGGTCGGCCAGATCAAGCGAGACCTGGCGGTCCGGCTGGACGAGCTGACCCGCGCCGGCAAACTGCTGGAGGCGCAGCGGCTGGAGCAGCGCACCACCTTCGACATCGAGATGATGGTTGCGACCGGCGCCTGCGCCGGGATCGAGAATTACTCCCGCTACCTGACCGGCCGGCCACCGGGCGCGCCGCCGCCGACCCTGTTCGAGTACCTGCCGCAGAACGCGCTGCTGATCTGCGACGAGAGCCACGTCACCGTCCCTCAGATCGGCGGCATGTTCCGCGGCGACTTCCATCGCAAGTCGACGCTCGCGGAATTCGGGTTCCGGTTGCCGTCCTGCGTCGACAACCGGCCGCTCCGCTTCGAGGAATGGGAGATGATGCGGCCTGAGACGGTGTTCGTCTCCGCCACGCCGGGCGCGTGGGAGCTGGAGCGGACCCAGGGCGTGTTCATCGAGCAGGTCATCCGCCCGACCGGGCTGATCGACCCGGTCTGTATCATCCGCCCGGTCGAGCACCAGGTCGACGACCTGATCCACGAGGCCAAGGCCTGCGCCGCGCTCGGCCAGCGGGTACTGGTGACGACGCTGACCAAGCGGATGGCCGAGGACCTCACCGAATACCTGCACGAAGCCGGCGTCAGGGTGCGTTACCTGCACTCCGACATCGACACCATGGAGCGAATCGAGATCATCCGCGACCTGCGGCTCGGTCAGTTCGACGTGCTGGTCGGCATCAACCTGCTGCGCGAGGGCCTGGACATCCCGGAATGCGCGCTGGTCGCCATCCTCGACGCCGACAAGGAAGGCTTCCTGCGCTCGCAGGTCTCGCTGATCCAGACCATCGGGCGCGCCGCCCGCAACGTCGATGGCCGTGTGATCCTCTACGCCGACACCATCACCCACTCGATGCGGGTGGCGCTGGACGAGACGAACCGCCGCCGCGAGCGCCAGCAGGCCTACAATGCCGCCAACTTCATCACGCCGGAAACGATCCGCAGCGCGATCAGCGACCTGCTGCAGTCTGTCTACGAGGCCGACCACCTGACGGTGGAGACCGGCGACGCGGCCGCGCCGCACCTGGTCGGGGTCGACCTGAAGACCTACCTGAAGCAGCTGGAAGCCCGGATGCGCGACGCCGCCGCCGACCTGGAGTTCGAGGAGGCGGCGCGCCTGCGCGACGAGGTGAAGCGGCTGGAAGCCTACGACCTGGAAATGCCGGTCAACCAGGCACCGATCGACCCGAAGATCGCCGCGGGCATCAAGTCCGTCCCCGCCGGCATCCTGCCGGGCGGCAAACGCGCCATGGGCAAAGGTCGGAAACGACGGGGGCGGTAGCCACCGATTGGATCGCACGGCGTTTGCGTGCTAAAGGACCTGCCCCGCGGCAACAGGAGCAGGGTCGATGGCCGGCTGGAGCGAGATCCGGAGCAGCTACCGGGACCTGCGCGCGGCCGCCGACCAGGGCGCGCCGCTGGGCGAGCCGTGGGCCCGCTTCGCCGAGCAGGCCCGCGCCGTCGTCCGCGACA
>JBHJOG010000184.1:0-6285 GCA_050329975.1 Alphaproteobacteria bacterium
TGGTATTGACAGCGCGCGCGTGGTTGGTAGATTAGCCGGTGATATGCACGCAATCATTAATGAGAAGGATTGAAAGAATGAAGGCCAAATACAAGGTCGCGTGGCTCGGCGTGATCGGCGTCGCATTGGTCGGCTGCATTCCTGGCGGTGGCGGCGGCGGCGCGCCCGCCCCAGCGCCAGTTGAACCCGTTTACCAGTACCAATGGCTTGGCACGGCGCCCTTCTGCGCAGCATCGCCCACCGACTGTGCCAGTCTCGGGAGCGGCTGGGAGTTCTCTAGGGAGGATGCCTCGGGCGACGGCGCGACCTGTGCGAGCGGCACCAAGGTTCAGTGCCGGCTGCGCATCAACTGATCGGTAGCGGTCTCAGCGCTCCGGACGAGTCCTGACAAGGTCGACGCGTCCGGGACGCCGATGCCATGAGACTTGCCGAACTCCACAGGCAGATCGTGGCTGGCATCGCGCCCGGGCCGGTCGCGCCGGCGGTGGTGCGGCCGCACTGGCCGCCGCATTGCTGATCTTGAATTTCGGTTCGGCGACGCAGGCGGATGTCGCCGTACCCGATTTCCGACGGACAGTTTGCCGTTTCGCGAATAGCTGCCCGTATGCGTTCGACGGCGAGTGAGATGAGCCGGGGATCGGCACCGGCACTGGCGCCTGCCCGGCCGGTACTGACGCCTATGACTGCCGGTAGAGGGCGCAGCCTCGTGGGCGGGACGTGACGGCACCGCCGTCACCGCCTCGCCTGCCACCGCCGCCACCGCGCCCGGCCTGACCAGCGCCGCAGGTGCCAGCCGCCAGGCGGTCGCGACGTAAAATAATACGTCAGCACAGTTCATCCACCGCAGTCCTGCGGCAGTTCTTCGCTTGGCCAGATATTGGTCGTCGCCCATCGCCAACTCTTGTCGGCAGCTGTCGGTCGAAAGAAGTCGATCCCGGTTGATACTTGCTCTTGATCGGGTTCTTGCAGCATGAGAAGCTGCACACGCCGGGTTGCAACTTTGCACTCGTGTCCGATGATCTACCTCACGATGGGAGAGTTGCTGTGATAGTCCGCCTGATCCTGGCAATGCTGGTCCTGTTCGGTACCGGCGCGGCCGCATCCGCGCAGTCCGACATGATCGACCTGCCGGTCAATCACGAGATCCGTGTGTTGACCTATGCGTACTGCCTGACCGGCGACCAGCGCGGCATCCGGCACGTGCTCGCGCAGCGCATCGCGTTCACCGGCAAGTTTACGCAAAGCCAGGCAGAGACCTCGGCGGCAGGGTGGGTGGCCTCCGGCTATTGCGCCGACACGCTCGCCAGCGCCGAGCGCGCGATGCCGGGGCTGCGTGCCGCGGCCACCGCGGCTCTTCAGGCCGAAGGCTTCAACGCGCGTCAGCCGATCACCGAGCAGGCGATCGCCAGGGACGCCGCCAACAAGGGGTTCTTCAGCTGGCTCGCGGGCGGGCTGAGGGCGATCGGCAATGCGATCTCGAACCTGTTCAGGGCCAGCGGAAGCGGCCACTACGAGTACTACGAGAGCGGTCAGACCAAGATCTGCGACCGGCAGTGGGAGGTCAGGATCGGCGGCGGCGGCGAAGGCATGGAGCCGACGCCCTTCTTCCCCGAGCCGGGGCGCGGCGGCTGATGCCGGCCAGGGGTTGACAGCGTCCCAAGGGCGGGCGTCCAGGGCATCGGACAGTTGTTGGGACGGCCGGGCGATCTCCTAGGGGCGATGCGGGCGGCTTGAGGTGCGCGGCAACGGAGCCCGGGCATGACGCACAGTGGGCGGACGGCTATGCTCGCTCCGACTCACAGCCCCGAGGTTTCGATGTTCGCGCAGATCGATGGCATCCTCACTCCGGCGGAGCTGGGCAAGGCCCATGCGCTGATCCGCCAGACCCAGTTCGACGACGGATCGGCGACCTCCGGCGCCATCGCGGCCGGGCGCAAGCACAACCTGCAGATGCGGGCCAGCGGCGAGCCGGCGAAGCAGGTGGCGGCGATCGTGCAGCAGGCGCTGCTGCAGAACGACGACTTCACCCGGCTCACCGTGCCGCGGCGGATGCACATCGCCTTCAACCGCTACGAGGTCGGCATGCAGTACGGCGCGCACTACGACGCCGGCGTGGTCGGCTCGGGCATGGAGCGGGCGGTGCGCACCGACATCTCGATGACACTGTTCCTGAACAGCCCCGCCGACTACGACGGCGGCGTGCTGCACATCGCCACCGAGTTCGGCGAGCAGGAGGTCAAGCTGCCGGCCGGCAGCGCCATCCTCTATCCCGGCAACCTGCGCCACTGGGTCAGCCCGGTGACCCGCGGCGCCCGGCTGGCGACCATCGGCTGGGTGCAGTCGATGGTGCGCAACTCGGAGCAGCGGCGGATCGTCAGCGACCTGAACCTGCTGCGCCGCCACATGGTCGCCAGCAAGGCCGACGAGGAGATGCAGCAGCTGGCGGCCAACGCCTATCAGGACCTGCTGCGCCAATGGGCGGAGCTGTAGGAGGCGGCGTTGCAGGAGGCCGGGCTGTAGCCGCGGCGGGTGACCCGCAGCATGTCGCGGGCGCCCTGCTGGAACTCGAAGCCGACCGGCACCCGCGCGGCCTCGACCTCGCCGGCCAGCGCCGCCAGCACCGGTTCCAGGTGGGCGGAGGGCGCGCCGTCCAGGTCGTTCAGCGGGAACAGCCGGACCTCCGGCGCCACCCGCAGCATCTCGCGCAGGCCGGCGACATGGAATGCGCGGTCGAGCCGGTCGCTGTAGAGGAACAGCAGGTGCGAGCAGAGCACGAGGTCGAAGGCGTCGTCCGCGAAGGGCAGCGCCGGCAGCGCGCCGTGGATATAGCGTCCCGTCGGCGCCGCTTCCCGGTCGGTGCAGAACCGCTCCAGCGCGGTGCGGCGGAGCGCGATCACCTGCTCGGGCGAGCGGTAATAGCTCCAGACGAAGCGGTCGCGGGCGGCCTCAAGGCCATGGCGCATCGGCTCCACCGCGGCCTCGAAGCCGGCCCGGATCTCTGTGCGGTCGAGCACGTAGAGCGGGTCGACGGCGGCCACCGGCCGTCCCGCCTCGGCCCACTCGGCGGTGAAGGACGAGGGCCCGCCGCCGCAGTCGAGCACGCGGGCCTGCGGCCGCACGTCGGCCAGGTCGAGGAACGCCTCGTATTCCTCCGCGGTGCGGCCCCAGGGCACGACACCGGCGAGGTCGAACTCCTTGCTCATGCTCTCTCTCCTCCGTTCTCGGGCGGCCCGAGCGAGGGAAGAGAGATTTCACGTGCCGGAAAGTCTCGCCGCCCAAAGCCCGGGCGGCTGCTGCACTCAGATAAGCGCGCGCGCCGCCTGGAAAGGCGGCCACCAACGGCTGTGGCTGGCACGGGTGCGCGGCATGCGAAGAGCAAAGGGGCTCCCCGACCTGTCTGTCAACCATGAATTCGCCACAACCGCAGCCGACTTAATGGAAGGTTGATATCCGGGGCACAGGATGAGAGTGGTGAAGGTGCAGATTGAACCGGGGAGGCGGGCCGCGCGACCAAATCGCGACGCGCCGAGCCAATTCACCAATCGTTCACGCGCATTCACGAAACATAACTTGCAGTTCATGTTGGTTGCAATGCACTCTCACGCCGCTCTTACCACGATGGGACTCATGCCATGATTCTGCGGAAGACACTGTTGCTCGCGAGCGCGACGATTGCGCTCGGCTGCGTCACCATCACGGCACCGGCGCTCGCATCTGCGCCGGGCGGCCCCCACGCCACGCGCGAGCACATCCCGCTGTTCTACGACAACATCGTGCTGAACTGGAACGAGGCCATCCTGGCGGCGGTGCGGGTCAATCCGCCGCGGCCGACGGTTTCCTCCCGTGCCCTGCACATCCTGCACAACGCGATCTACGACGCCTGGGCCGCCTATGACGGGGTCGCGGTCGGCACCCGCTACGGCGACGCGCTGCGCCGGCCCGCCGCCGAGCGGACCGAGGACAACATGTCGGTGGCGATCAGCTATGCCGCGCACCGGGCGCTGAGCGCGCTCTATCCGCAGAACCAGGCGATCTTCGATGCGATGATGGAAGCGCGGGATCTGCCGGTCGACTTCAGCAACCTCGATCCGGCGACGCCGGCCGGTGTCGGCAACCTGGCCGCTAACGCCGTGCTCGCCTACTGGGCGGAAGACGGCTCGAACTGGCAGAACAACTTCGCCGACGCAATCGGCTACAGCGCGGTGAACGGGCCCGATGTCGACCCGACCAGCGAGAGTCTCGATCCGAACCACTGGCAGCCGCTGACGGTGCCGACGGGCGCGGTGGTGGACGAGCGCGGCCAGCCGATTGTCGACCCGAACAACCCGGACTCGTTCAGGGTCCAGGGCTTCCTGACCCCGCAATGGGGTATCGTGCAGCCGTTCGCCATGCCCTCCGGCGACGCGGTGCGTCCGCCGGCGCCGCCGGTCTACGGCGACCACAGCCCTTATGTCGACGCGGTGGGCCGGAGCACCACGAGCCACCAGGCCTTCCTCGACCAGTTTCGCGAGGTCGTGGAGATTTCCGGCAGACTGGCCGATCCGGTCGTCGGCGGCCCCTATCGCTGCATCGCCGAGTTCTGGGCCGACGGCCCGCGCTCGGACACGCCGCCGGGGCATTGGAACCAGATCGCCCAAGGCATCGCGCTGCGCGACGGCCTCGATATCGGCCAGGCCGCCCAGCTCTATTTCGTGCTGACCGGGGCGATGCACGACGCGGCGATCGCCGCCTGGGACGCCAAGCTCGCCTACGACACGATCCGGCCGATCACTGCGATCCGACATATCTGGGGCGGCGAGACGATCCAGTCCTGGGCCGGCTACGGGCTCGGGGTGCAGGAGATCTCGGGCTCGGCCTGGGTACCCTATCAGGAGTCGAACTTCGTCACGCCGCCATTCCCGGACTACGTCTCCGGGCACAGCACCTTCAGCATGTCGGCGGCGACCGCGATCGCGGGCTATGTCGGGTCGGACACCTTCTACGACCCGGACAACCCGACCACGATCATGCTCGACCTCGATGACGAGCCGGGGCCGGACATTCTGGGCCGGTTCGTCGACGCGGATCTCAGCTTCGACACTTACGACGGCCCGCCGATGGTCCTGCAGTGGCCGACGCTGTTCGACGCGGCGCGGCAGGCCGGCCTGTCGCGGCTCTACGGCGGGATCCACTTCCAGGATTCCAACCTGCGCGGGCAGGAGATGGGCTCGGCGATCGGCCAGCTCGCACTCCAGCGCGCGCGGACGTTCTTCGACGGCACCGCGGTGATCGAGGAACCGGCGTCGCTGAGCTACCCGCCACTTCCGCCGGCGCCGCTCTGACCGGACAGGAAAGGCCCCGGCCCCCTGTTCGGGGCGGCCGGGGCTTGACCGCCGCGATGCCGGCGGAGATGGTTCGCCCGATGTCCATCCCGCTCATCGACCTCGACCACTTCGACAGGGCCGGCGAGGCGGCCGTGGCGCGCGCGGTCGGCGATGCCTGCGCGCGTGTCGGCTTCTTCGCCATCACCAACTTCGCCGTGCCGCAATCCGTGCTCGACGACGCATGGGCCGCCGCCCGCGGCTTCTTCGACCTGCCGCTCGACGAGCGATTGGCAGCCAAGGTGCCCTATGCCGGCTATCCTTACGGATACTGTCCGTTCAAGGCAGAGACGCTGGCCTACTCGCTCGGCGAGGAGACTCCAGCCGACCTGAAGGAAAGCTACTCCTGCGCCTTCACGCAGGCGCCCCGCGGGCCGCTCGCGGACCCGGACGAGGCCTTCGCGCACAGTCCGAACATCTGGCCGGCGCGACCGGCCGGCTTCGCCGAGGCGATGCGCGGCTACTACGAGGCGATGAGCGTGCTGGCGGCGCGCCTGATGCGGCTGTTCGCGATCGCGCTCGACCTGCCGCCCGGCCATTTCGCGCCAATGATCGACCGCCATGTCAGCGGGCTTCGCATCCTCAACTACCCGGAGCAGGCGGTGCCGCCCGAGCCCGGTCAGATCCGGGCCGGCGCTCACACCGACTACGGCAGCCTGACCATCCTGCGCCAGGAGGCGGCGCCAGGGGGCTTGCAGGTGCTGGGGCCGGACGGCGGCTGGCTCGACGTGCCCGCACATCCGGACAGCCTGGTGGTCAACCTCGGCGACCTGATGCAGCGCTGGACCAACGACCGCTGGCGCTCGACCCTGCACCGGGTGGTCAACCCGCCGCCTGATGCGCAGGGTCGCAGCCGCCGGCAGTCGATCGCCTTCTTCCACCAGCCGAACTGGGACGCGCGGATCGACTGCATCCCGTCCTGCCT
>JBHJOG010000185.1:0-5796 GCA_050329975.1 Alphaproteobacteria bacterium
CGGGTGCTGCGCGCCATCGGGGAAATCCCGCGCGAGCAGTTCGTGCCGGCGTCGAAGCGGCCGGTCGCCTATGTCGACGAGGATATCGAGATCGGCCACGGCCGCTATCTGATCGAGCCGATGGTGTTTGCCCGCATGGTCGGCCATGCAGGCGTGAAACCCACCGATATTGTGCTCGATATCGGTTGCGGCACCGGCTATTCGACCGCCGTGCTCGCCCGGCTCAGCAATACGGTGGTGGCGATCGAAGAGGTGGCCACGCTGGCCGAGCAGGCCAACGATACGATGACCGAGCTTGCGATCGGCAATGCCGTGGTTGTCACCGGACCCCTGACCGCCGGCTGTCCCTCCGAGGCGCCTTTCGACGTGATCCTGATCAGCGGCGCCGTCCCAGCGATTCCGCCGGCGATCATCGATCAGTTGGCGGAGGGCGGCAGGCTGGTGGCCGTTGTCCGGCCGAATGCAGGGCCCGGTCGACTGGTCCTGCTGCTGAAGTCGGGCGGGGCGATCTCGCGCACGGATTTTCACGACGCCGCCATACCGATTCTCGAGGCGTTCCGCCCGGCGCCGGGATTCGTCTTCTGAGCCCGCTTCGCCGGCCGGTTCGGCGCAGCCGGCGCCCCGTGGCAAAAAGATGCGCTAACACATTGATTTTTTTGCCGGACATCGGCATGGTGTGTGCGCCGACATGTCAGAACAGGGCGATGGCTTGCATGAGGGACGGCTGATGGCGAAAAGATGTCCGGGTCGCTTGGCAGCCTTTGGCGGAACGCGCCTTCGAGGCTGCCTGCTGGCGCTGGCCGTAGCGATGCCAGTGGGACCGGCCGTTGCCGACACGCTGGTCGACGCCCTGGCGCAGACCTACGGCAGCAACCCGCGGCTGCTTGCCGCCCGGGCTTCCCTGCGCGGCACCGACGAGCAGGTGCCGACGGCGCTTTCCAACTGGCGGCCGACCGTCACCATGTCGGGACAGGCAGGCTACACCACGACCACCCAGGAATTGCGGGGCCAGAGCGAAAGCGTCGACCTGCAGCCGCGCAGCGGGTCGATCACCATCAATCAGCCGATCACCAGCGGCGGCGGCGAGTTCGCCACGCTGGAGCGGGCCAGGAACCTGGTGCAGCAGGCTCGCGCCCAGCTGTTTTCCACCGAGCAGACGGTCCTGCTGGACGCCGCCACCGCCTTCGCCAACGTAGTCCGGGACACGGCCGTCCTGCAGCTCAACCGGAACAACGAGCGCGTGCTGGGCGAGCAGCTGAGCGCGACGCAGGACCGGTTCGAGGTCGGCGAACTGACGCGGACCGACGTTGCCCAGGCCGAGGCCCGACTCGCCGAGGCAGTGGCCAACCGGATACAGGCGGAAGGCCTGCTGACCACCTCGATCGCCAATTACGAGCAGGTGATCGGACCGTTGCCGGTCGAGTTGGTTCGGCCGCGCGCGTTGAGCGGGCTGCCTGCAACCCGCGAAGAGGCGATCGCGATCGCGCTCGGCAACAACCCCGACGTGGCTGCAGCCTTGTTCGCGCTGCGCGCGGCGGAAGATGCGGTGGATGAGCAGATCTCGGTATTGTTGCCGACATTGTCCCTGCAGGGGGAGTTCAGCTACGGCTACGAGAGCAGCCAGCCCAACCTGGAGACCCGGCGAGGGACGATCCTTGCCCAGCTCTCTGTGCCGCTCTACCAGAGCGGTGCGGAATATGCGGCGTTGCGGGCGGCGCGCGAGACGTTGTCGCAGCGCCAGAGCGAGCTCGACCAGGCCAAGCGGCTGGTGACCGAAGCGGTGAACGCCGCCTGGGACCAGCTGAAGACGGCGCAGGCGTCGATCGTCTCCTTCCGCGCCCAGGTCCGAGCCCAGGAGATCGCGCTGGAGGGCACCCGGCAGGAGTCGACCGTCGGTACCCGCACCGTGCTTGACGTCCTCGACGCCGAGCAGGAGCTTTTCAATGCCCAGGTCGCGGTGGAACGGTCGCAGCGCGACGAGGTGGTGGCGACCTACACGCTGGCAAGGGCGATCGGCGGGCTGACTGCACAGCAGCTCGGCCTTCCCGTGGCATATTACGACGTGACCCAGCACTACGATGCGGTCAAGGACGACTGGATCGGGACCCGATGAGCGCGCGCGGTCGGCCTGCCGGCCCTGCAGCTTTGGACAATGCCGGGGAACTGACTTATTTTGCCGGTTCATGGACCGATGGAACATGCAGCAGTGACAGGCGGCGCGGATGAGCGAGGCTGACGGCCAGCAAGAACCGTCGATGGAGGAGATTCTCGCCTCCATCCGGCGGATCATCTCGGAGGAGGGCGAGGGGGACGATGCCGCGTCCAAGCCCGCCCGGCCGGCCGCCCAGCCGGCGCCGCCGCCTGAGCCGGAATTCGATGCCGACGAGGTCATGCTGGCCGAGGATTTCGCCCCGGAGCCGCCGGCTGAGCCACTGATCCCCGACGAGCCGGACGACGAGGTCCTGGAACTGACCGAAATGCTCGACGACGACGGCACGGTGGTCGACCTGGGCAACGGCGGCAACCAGTCGGACGATATCGACGAACTGCTCGGCGACGAGCCGTTGCATCCACCTGCGCCGGGCCCCGCCTACGCCGAGGCCGAAGAGGGGGATTCGATCATCTCCGACCATGCCGCCGCTGCTGCCGCCGGCTCCCTCGCGGTGCTCAGCACCGCCGCCGGCCGCCGGATCGCCGACCAGCTCGGCGCCTCGGACATCGGCGGAGTCACGGTCGAAGAACTGGTGCGGCAGTTGCTGCGGCCGATGCTGCGCGACTGGCTGGACGAGAACCTGCCGCCCATGGTCGAGCGTCTGGTCCGCCGCGAGATCGAGCGCCTCGCTGCCCAGGGCGCCGGCCGCCGGTAGCCCGTCCCGTTCTGCCTGACCGATGCGTGCCCGGCGGCGCCGGGCGGGCTCAACAGGCTTGATAACGGGGCGCGTCCCCGCTACGCCGCGCTGAGACCGGCCCTGCGCCGGAAGCGCGAAACCCCGCCGGAATTGCCTCCTCGAGGATCGAGATGCTGGAAAAGACGTTCTCCCCCGCCGAAATCGAGCCGCGGCACTACGCGCGCGAGGAGGCGGCCGGCGCCTTTGCCTGCGGGCGGGCAGGCAGCGGAGCGCCTTACACCATCGTGATTCCGCCGCCCAACGTCACCGGCACTTTGCACATGGGGCATGCGCTCAACAACACGCTGCAGGACGTGCTGGTCCGCTGGCGGCGGATGCAGGGCCGCGATGTGCTGTGGCAGCCCGGCATGGACCATGCGGGGATCGCCACCCAGATGGTCGTTGAACGCCAGCTGGCGGAGGAAGGCGGCAACATGGACCGCCGCTCCATGGGCCGCGAGGCGTTTGTCGAACGCGTCTGGGAGTGGAAGGCCGAGTCCGGCGGCATGATCATCAACCAGCTCCGCCGGCTGGGCGCGAGCTGCGACTGGTCGCGCGAGCGGTTCACCATGGACGAGGGCCTGAGCCGGGCCGTGCTCAAGGTGTTCGTCCAGCTCTACCGCCAGGGCCTGATCTACAAGGACAAGCGCCTGGTCAACTGGGATCCCAAGCTGGAGACCGCGATCTCCGACCTGGAGGTGGAGCAGGTCGAGACCCGGGGCCACATGTGGCACTTCCGTTACCCTGTGGAGGGCGGGGAGGGCGCCTATCTCGTGGTCGCCACCACCCGGCCGGAGACGATGCTGGGCGACACCGGCGTCGCTGTCCACCCGGACGACGAGCGCTACAGGCATCTGGTCGGCCGGCACTGCATCCTGCCGCTGGTCGGGCGGCGGATTCCGATCGTCGCCGACCCCTACGCGGACCCGGAGCAGGGCACCGGCGCGGTGAAAATGACGCCGGCCCACGACTTCAACGACTTCGAGGTCGGCCGCCGCCACGGGCTGGAGATGATCAACATCTTCGATATCAAGGCCCGGCTGAACGATGAGGTGCCGGAGAAGTATCGCGGCATGGACCGCTTCGAGGCGCGCAAGGCGGTGGTCGCCGACCTGGAGGCGCTCGGCCTGCTGGACCGGATCGAGGACCATGTCCACACCGTGCCCTACGGCGACCGCGGCGGGGTCCCGATCGAGCCCTACCTGACCGAGCAGTGGTATGTGGACGCCGCGACCCTGGCCAAGCCGGCGATCGCCGCGGTAGAGGACGGGCGGACGCGGTTCGTACCGGAGCAGTGGGCGCGCACCTATTTCGACTGGATGCGCAACATCCAGCCCTGGTGCGTCTCGCGCCAGCTGTGGTGGGGCCACCGGATTCCCGCCTGGTACGGGCCGGACGGCCGCTACTTCGTCGCCGAGACGGAGGCGGACGCCCAGGCCGAGGCCGATGTGCATTACGGCGCGCCAACGACGCTCAGCCGTGATCCCGACGTGCTCGACACCTGGTTCTCCTCGGCGCTGTGGCCATTCTCCACCCTCGGCTGGCCCGACGAGACGGCTGAACTGAAGCGCCATTACCAGACCGACGTGCTGGTCACAGGCTTCGACATCATCTTCTTCTGGGTCGCCCGGATGATGATGATGGGCCTGCACTTCATGCCCGAGGCGCCGTTCCATACCGTCTACATCCACGGCATCGTCCGCGATGAGCAGGGCCGGAAGATGTCGAAGTCCAAGGGCAACGTCGTCGACCCGATGGCGCTGATCGAGGAGTTCGGCGCCGATGCGCTGCGCTTCACGATGGCTGCGCTGGCCACCCCGGGGCGCGACGTCAAGCCGGCCAAGGCGCGGATCGCCGGCTACCGCAACTTCGCCACCAAGCTGTGGAATGCTGCCCGGTTCACTGAGATGAACGGCTGCCGGCCAGACCCGGCCTTCGACCCGGCGCAGGCGTCGCTGCCGGTCAATCGCTGGATCGTCGGCGAGACCGTCCGCTGCACGGCTGCTGTGACGGCGGCGCTGGAGGAGTTCAAGTTCGACCAGGCTGCCGGCGCGGTCTACCAGTTCGTCTGGCACAGCTTCTGCGACTGGTATCTGGAGTTCACCAAGCCGATCCTGCAGGACGCCGGCGCCGATCTGGCGGAAGCGGCGGAGACCCGGGCGACGACGGCCTGGGCGCTCGGTCGCATTCTGCACCTGCTCCACCCGTTCATGCCCTTCGTCACCGAGGAGCTGTGGGAGAAGTTGGGCCCCGCCGAAGCCGGACTGCTGGTGACGGCGCCCTGGCCGGACGCTCCCCTCGATCTGGTCGACGTCGAGGCGGCCGACACGCTCAACTGGGTGGTCGAGCTGGTGTCGGCGATCCGGACGGTGCGCGCCGAACTGAACGTGCCGCCCTCCGCCGAACTCCACGCGCAGCTCTATGGCACCGATGCGGCAGCGCTCGCCCGGGTGGCGGCCAATGATGCGCTGGTTCGCCGGGTCGCGCGCCTGGCCTCGATCACCGCCAGCGCGGAGACGGCCGGCGAGGCGGCGACCAGGGGTGCCGCGCAGGCGGTGGTCGGCACGGTGACCGTGGTGCTCCCGCTGGGCGGCGTCGTCGACCTCGCCCAGGAAAAGGCGAGGCTGGCCAAGGACATGGCGAAGTTCGACGCCGAGGTAGCGAAGATCGAGGCGAAGCTCTCGAACCCGCAATTCCTGTCGCGAGCCCCCGAGGAGGTGGTGCTGGAGCAGCGATCCCGCCAGGCCGAGGCCGCCGACCAGCGCGCCCGCCTCGCGGCGGCGCTGGCCCGGCTCGGGAGCTAGCTTTTCCGGGACCGGATCACAGCACCGGGGAGCCGCAGTCCGAGGTCGCCGTGTCTGCGTCAGACGCGTAGTCGTGGTCGACGACCTCCACCCAGACAGCCGGC
>JBHJOG010000186.1:0-2667 GCA_050329975.1 Alphaproteobacteria bacterium
GTGCCACCGGAGGTGCTGCGCACCACCATGGCCGCCAACCAGAAATACCTGACCCTGCGCAACCCCGACGGCGCGATGGCGCCGCGGTTCCTGCTGGTCTCCAACCTGGAGGCGACGGATGGCGGCAAGGCGATCGTCGCCGGCAACGAGCGGGTGCTGCGCGCCCGCCTTTCCGACGCGGCCTTCTTCTGGGACCAGGACCGCCGGCAGACCCTGGAGAGCCGGCTGCCGGCGCTGAACGGCATCGTGTTCCACGCCAAGCTCGGCTCGGTCGGCGACAAGGTCGACCGCGTCGAGGCGCTGGCGGTCGCCGTCGCTCGCTGCATCGACGGCGCCGAGACGGGCCGGGTGCGCTCCGCCGCCCGGCTGGCCAAGGCCGACCTCACCACCGGCATGGTCGGCGAGTTTCCCGAGCTGCAGGGCGTGATGGGTCGCTACTACGCGCTGGGCGACGGCGAGCATGCGGAGGTGGCGGATGCGATCGCCGCCCACTACGCGCCGGCCGGCCCAAGCGACCCGTGCCCCACGGCGCCGGTCAGCGTTGCGGTCGCGCTGGCCGACAAGATCGATATCCTGGTGGGTTTCTGGGCGATCGACGAGAAGCCGACCGGCTCCAAGGACCCTTACGCGTTGCGCCGCGCCGCCCTGGGCGTGATCCGGCTTGTGCTGGAGAGCCGGCTTCGGCTGTCGCTCGCCGATATGTTCGCCGCGGCGCTGGCGAGCTACCCCGCCGAGGTTGGCAGCCTTGTCGAGCCATCGGACTTGACATCCGACCTGCTCGCCTTCTTCGCCGACCGGCTGAAGGTGCACCTGAAGGCGGAAGGCATCGCGCACGACCACATCAGCGCAGTGTTCGCGCGCACCGCCGACGACGACCTGGTCCGCCTGATTGCCCGGGTGCGGGCACTCGGCGCCTTCCTCGCCGGCGACGACGGGGCCAACCTGCTGGTCGCCTACCGCCGCGCCGCCAACATCCTGCGCATCGAGGAGAAGAAGGACGGCCGCAGCTTCCCGCCGCCCGCCGATCCGGACCTGTTCCTCCAGCCGGAGGAGACTGCGCTGCAGGCAGGGTTGGACGCTGCGCGCGCGGCGATGGCCTCCGCGGTCGCGGCCGAGGACTTCGTCGGCGCGATGGGCGCGCTGGCCGCCCTGCGGCCGCCGGTCGACGCCTTCTTCGACGCCGTGACGGTCAACGTCGCCGGCGACGAGGACCGCCGGGCCAACCGGCTGCGGCTGCTCGCCGAGATCCGCGACGCGATGGACGGCGTCGCCGACTTCTCCCAGATCGCCGGATGAGAAGCGGATGAACGCCTTCACCCCGGAGACGCCGCTGGCCCAGGCGATCGGGCCGATCCGGACCGACCTGCGGCTGATCGCCGACATGGTGCCGGAGGGGGCGCGCGTGCTCGACATCGGCTGCGGCGACGGCGCGCTGCTCGACCATCTCGCCCGGCACAAGGATGTGGACGGCCGCGGGATGGAACTCGCCCAGGACGGGGTCTCCGCCGCCATCGGCAAAGGCCTGTCGGTGATCCAGGGCGACGCCGACACCGATCTCGACGACTATCCCGACGGCGCCTTCGACGTCTGCATCCTCAGCCAGACCATCCAGGCGATGCGGGCGCCGAAGCACGTGCTCGGCAACCTGGTCCGCATCGGCCGCTGCGCCATCGTCTCGCTGCCGAATTTCGGCTCGCTGGCGATGCGGCTGCACCTGCTGGTCAAGGGCCGGATGCCGGTGACGCCGACCCTGCCGCAGAGCTGGTACGATACCCAGAACATCCACTTCTGCACCATCAGCGACTTCGTCGATCTCTGCCGCGAGATGGAAATCCGGATCGACCGCAGCATCGGCCTCGACAGCCAGGGCCGCGTCTCGCGCAACGACGCGACCGGCCGCTGGGCCAACCTGTTCTGCGACCAGGCGATCTTCCTGCTCTCGAAGCGCTGATTCAGCGCCTTGTGACTTCAAGCCCCTGGGGGCAGGCTCAGTTCGTCGTCGCCGCCGGCAGCGTCACCAGCATGATACGGTTGGTGCTGCTCTGGTGGATCAGCAGGTTGCCGTCGCTGGTCGGCCGCATGTGCCGCACGATGCCGGCATGGATCTGCCCTGAGGGGATCGGCCAGCTCTGGAAGGTCTCGGTCTGCGGATCGAAGCGGACCAGAGCGTCCGGGCGCATCGCGGACTCGTTGTACCAGACGATCCCGTCGACCACCGCCAGCGCATAGGGATGGGAGCGCGGGCCGCTCGGCGAGGGCCACTCGTCGATGGTGCCGGTCGCCGGATCGTAGCGGCCGAGACGGCCCTGCGACGAGTTGACGTACCAGATCGTGCCGTCATCGGCGATGTCGAGGCGGCGCACCGTCGTCTCCGGGATCGGCAGCGCGACTTCGGTCAGCTCCATGGTTTCGGGATCGACCCTGACCAGGCAGTTGCTGCCGTTGCAAGCCACCCAGAGAGTGCCCTCGGCATCGATCTTGACGCCATAGGGCCGCGAGTCGGCTGTCGGCATGGTCGCCAGAGCGATCTCGCCTGTCCCCGGGTCGAGCCGGCCGACCATGTTGCTCTGCTGCAGCGTGAACCACAGCATGCCGTTCTGGTCGAATTCCGCGGTGTGCGGGTCGCGGGCGGCCGGATCGGGCATCTCGAAGGCAGTGATCTCGCCG
>JBHJOG010000187.1:0-23406 GCA_050329975.1 Alphaproteobacteria bacterium
CGCCTCGACCACGCACCGTGGATATGGCGCGATCCTCTGCATCCTGCTCGCCGCCGTGCTGGCGGCCCACCTGCTGATGCAGCGCCGCTTCGTCCGCCCGTCCCTGCGCCTGCTCAAGCATATCCAGGCGGAAGCGGAAGACCGAGCCGGTCCGGCAGAGTCCGTCCCGGGTCTCTGGCGGCCGTGGGCGCAACTTGTCAGCGCGGCGTTCGGCATCAGCCGGGACACCCGCAGGCGGCTGGATCAGGCCGAGGCGCGCTTCCTGGCTGCGGTCGACAGCATCCCGACGGGCTGGCGATTTTCGACGCCGAGGACCGGCTGGTCTTCCACAATCGCCGCTACCCCGACCACCTGGCGCCCAGCCTCCGCTCGGTGCTTGCCCTCGGCAAGCGGTTCGAGGACTGGATCCGCGAGGGGCTTGCGGTCGGTCCGATCTATCATCCCGATATGGGCCCGGACTTCGCCGAACGGCGCCTCGCCGGGCGGCGGGAGGATCGAGCACAAGCATCGCCTCGCCGACGGCCGCTGGCTGAGGATCCGCGAGAACCGGATGAGCGATGGCGGCCGGGTGCTGCTGACCAGCGACATCAGCGCGGCCAAGGCCGCCGAAACCGCCCTGCGCGAGAGCGAACTGCGCTATCGGGCGGTCGTCGAGACCCAGAGCGAGTTCGTCGCCCGCTTCACGCCCCGGGGCCAGCTCACCTTCTGCAACGACGCCTATGTCCGCTATGTCGGGATCGGGCGGGACGCGCTGATGGGCCCGGACTATTGCGACTTCGCGCTCGTGGACCCGGGGGACCGCAAGCTGCACGAGCGCCACCTCGCCTCGCTGACGCCGGAGCGGCCCGCCGCGATCGTCGAACTGAGGACCCGCCGGCCGGATGGCCAGCCGCGGATCGAGGAGTGGTCCGACGTCGGCATTTTCGACGACGCCGGGCGGTTGGTGGAAATCCAGGCTGTCGGCCGCGACGTGACCGAGCAGCGGGCGGTGGCCGCGGAGCTCGCTCGCCAGCGCGAGGCCCTGCACCAGAGCGAGAAGCTGGCCGCCCTCGGCTCCCTGCTCGCCGGCGTCGCCCACGAGCTCAACAACCCGCTGTCCATCGTCACCGGCTACGCCACCATGCTGCGCGACCACAGCGGCGACGAGAGCACGCGACGCCGCGGCGAGATGATCCACGCCGCCGCCGAGCGCTGTGCGCGCATCGTCCGCAGCTTCCTCGCCATGGCGCGGAGCGAGCCGAGGGCGCAGGCGCCAGTGCAGGTCAACAATCTGGCCGAAGCGGCGCTGGAGATGCTCGCCTACAGCCTCCGAACGGCCGACATCACAGTTGAGCGGCAGCTGGGATCGGACCTGCCGCCCGTGTTGGGCGACGCCGATCAGCTCCACCAGGTAGTCACCAACCTGCTGATCAATGCCCAGCAGGCGATGCAGGCGGTATCGGCGCCGCGTCGTCTCGTGCTGCGCACCGCAGCGGCCGACGGCGAGGTCCTGATCGAGGTCGCCGACACCGGCCCCGCGGGCCGGCGGGGAGGAGATCGCCCTGACAGCCCTGGAGTTCGACCTGGTCGCGCTATTCGCCGGCAACCCGCACAAGGTGCTGTCCCGCGCCCGGCTGCGGACGGTCAACGACCGGCCGGACAGCAGCGAGAACGACCGCAGCATCGACATCCGGGCGACCCGACTGCGCCGAAGGATCGAGCCTGACCCGGAGCGGCCGACCCTGATCCGAACCGTGCGCGGCGAGGGCTAATGTTCGACCCCCGCGGAGACTGCGGCTTGGTCGCTGCGACATATCGGCCAACGAGGCAATAGCCCCCCGTGCCCGCAATGCGGGTAAGCGGCACTTAACGGTTTTGGGCGACCGTGCGGCGAACCAAAACCACCGTGCGCCGGCGAGGATCGGCGCGCAGAAGTGACGAGCGCCATCAGGGCCTCGATGTCCGGAGCCGCGCGCGTGCGCGCCTCCGACGCCAATCCAATCCTCTACCGCCAACGACCGCAGGCGCTGTGGGGCGCCCCTTCACGTGAGGACATCATGCTTGCTCGATTCAAGATCTCCACCAAGGTCGTCGCCATCGTGTGCGCGCTGGCCGCCATCTGCACCGTCATCTCCGTCACGGGCGTGACGTCGCTGCAAAGCCTGAGCGAAGCCACCAATGAGATGGAGGTAGCGGCAGGAGAAAGCGTAGCGGCAACACGAATGCGCCAAACCGTCCTCCGGCTTAACGGCACCGAGTTCCGTGTCGCCGCCGAGCTCACCGAGGACAACCTGAAGGCGTCGCGGCAGATCGTAGACGAGCAGGTGGCCGAATTCGGGGAGCGGATGGCGAGACTGGCGACCACCGCCGATGCGGAGCAAAGGCGCCTGCTCGACGACGTCCAGGCCACCTTCGACATATACCTGGATAACCTCCACCACACACTTACAGCCGCCGAACGCCACGCGGGGACCGACCAGCTGAGCGCGGCACAGCTTGAGGTCAGCGGCGAGGCGATGAGCAGCCTGGCGGAAGCCGAGGCCCTGGAGCAGGCCATTGTCCGATTCACCGAATACACGATGGCAAAGGCCAGCGCCGTGTCCAACGATGCCACCGCCGAGTATGAGAGCAGCAGCACCATGATCATGGTCATTGCCGGCCTCGGGGTGGTTGGCGGGCTTGTGCTCGGCTGGACGGTATCCAGAGTTGGCATCATCAGCCCGATCCGCGCGATCGTGGCCGGTCTGCGCGAGCTCGCCGGCGGCAACCTGCGGGTCGACGTCTATGGCCTGGAGCGCAAGGACGAGATCGGCGAGATCGCCCAGACGATGCAGGTGTTCAAGGATAACGCGCTCGAGATCGAGCGGTTGAAGGACGAGCAGGTCGAGGCGGAGAATCGCGCCGCCGAGGAGAAGCGGCGGGCGATGGACGACCTCGCCCGCCGCTTCGAGGCTAGCGTCGGCGGCATCGTCGGCACCCTCTCGTCGGCCGCCAACGAGATGCAGGCGACGGCCCAGTCGATGTCGGCCACCGCAGAAGAGACCTCGCAGCAGGCGACCGCGGTCGCCGCCGCATCGGAGCAGGCGTCGGCCAACGTGCAGACCGTCGCTTCAGCCGCAGAGCAGCTGTCCGGGTCGGTCAGCGAGATCGGGCGCCAGGTGGTCCAGTCGTCCGCGATCGCAGGCAAGGCCGTGGCGGAAGCGGAGCGGACCAACGCCACGGTCAAAGGCCTTGCCGAAGCCGCCAACCGGGTCGGCGCCGTGGTCGACCTGATCAACCAGATCGCCGCCCAGACCAACCTGCTCGCGCTCAACGCCACCATCGAGGCGGCGCGGGCTGGTGACGCCGGCAAAGGCTTTGCCGTGGTGGCGTCCGAGGTTAAGACGCTGGCCAACCAGACGGCGCGCGCGACCGAGGAGATCGCCTCGCAGATCCAGGCAATGCAGGGTGCTACCGGCGAGGCAGTGGTCGCGATCGAAACAATCGGCACAACCATCGCCGAGATCGAGAAAATCGCGACCGCGATCGCCAGCGCCGTCGAGGAGCAGGGTGCCGCGACCGAGGAGATCGCGCGTAACGTGCAGCAGGCCTCGCAGGGGACCCAGGAGGTCTCGTCCAACATCTCCGGGGTCACCGACGCGGCAGGCGCGACCGGTGCCGCGGCGAGTCAAGTGCTCGGCGCCGCCGGCGACCTGGCAAAGCAGGGCGAATCCCTGCGGACCGAGGTTGACCGGTTCCTCGAGGCCGTGCGCGCCGCCTGATCCAGCTGCGAGCACGCCCATCGTGCTGTCTTCCAAGGACTGCCGCGCCCGATCGGGCGCGGCAGTCTCGTTCAAGTCATACTCGGTCCGCTGCTGTCCAGGCCGCGCGGTCCACGTGGAGCGTGGCGCCGCCGCAGCGGTGCAGTATCGTCGCCGGCCAGGCCGGATCGAAATCCTCTGCGTCCAGCAGCCGGCGCAGGCTCAGGCCCTTTTCCACACCATGCAGCACCATCATCACCTCCCGCGCCGCGGCGATCGTGGCCAGACCCACCGTCAAGCCATGGGTGGGCACCTCGTCGATGGAGCCGAACCGGGGGAAGGTCTTCAGGTTGTCCCGGCGCGTCGTCTCGGCGAGCGGCACGATCCGTGTCGTCGAATCCGCTGCCGTGCCCGGCGGGTTGAAAGCGACGTGGCCGTCGGATGCACCGCTCGCGACGATGAAGACGTCGATGCCGCCGAGCCGGTCGATGGCCTGGTCATAGTCGGCCGGCGCTTGCGGATCGGGCATCATCAGCCGGCCGACCCGTCTCGCCGGCGCCCGCCCCTCGTCGAGCAACCCGACGATCTCGAGCTCGGCGAAGCGCCGGCAACTGAAGTGGGCGTCCGCCGGGCAGGCCACCATCCGGTCGCCGTCGCGGACCAGATAGTCGTCCATCATGACGATGTGCAGCCCGCTCCAGTCGACGTCCAGCACCCCGCCGAGCCGCGCCATCTCGGCGTAGATCGGCCGGGGGGTCCGGCCGCCCGGACAGCCGAGCAGGAACGGACGCTCCGCCGTCCTTGCCTCCAGATAGCGCATGACGATCGCCGCGGCCAACTCGGCTCCGAGCGCAGCCGGATCGGCGTGTACGGTCCAGGGCCATGGAGGTTCCGGCACGGTCATCTGCGGCATCTTCTCCCGCCCATAAAAGGTTGCTTAATCATGCCATGGTTGAATGGACGCTGATCACGTCCAGCAATGGTATGCCTGCCATGATGAGCTCAGTTTCGGGCGCAGCCCCGCCAAACCAAGCCAATCGCGACGAGACGGCCGTGCTGCACGCGATCTTCGAGGCATTGCCCGATCCAATCTTCGTCAAGGATGCCGATCACCGCTGGATTTATGCCAACCAAGCGTTCCGCAAGCTTATCGGGGTCGAAGACTATTACGGCAAGACCGATTCGGACGTGGGATTCACCGATGCGCAGGTGCAGGTCTTCCACGCCGAGGACGCCAAGGTGATCGCCGGCGCGATCAGCGTGAACGAGGAGACGGTCGGCGACCTGTACGCCCTGACCAAGAAGGTGCCGCTGACCCTGCCCGACGGCTCGCCCGGACTGGTCGGCATCATCTTCGACGTGACCGACTATCGCAACGCCCAGCTGGAAGCGGAGCGGCTGTCGGCCGCCAACGAGGCCAAGTCTCGCTTCATCGCACATACCAGCCACGAGATCCGCACCCCGCTCAATGGCATCCTCGGCATGGCCCAGTCGCTGGCAGGCGACGACCTGCCCGCCCGCCAGCGCGAGAAGGTCGAGATCATTCTGGATTCGGGCAAGACGCTGCTGTCGACCCTGAACGACGTGCTCGACCTGGCCAAGATCGATTCCGGCCGGCTCGACGTCTGCCCGGTGGACACCGATCTGCGGCACGCCCTGCGCCGGGTGGCGAAGCTGTTCGAGCCCCAGGCCGCCGAGAAAGGACTCACCCTCGACATCACCGTCGACCAGGCTGTGCCCTCCCACCTCAGGCTCGACCCGGTCAGGCTGCGTCAGTGCGCCGCGAACCTGATCGCCAATGCGGTAAAGTTCACCAGCTGCGGGGGCGTCTTCGTGAATGTCGGCGCCAAGCCCTTGGACAACGGGGCGATCCTGCTGTCGATCGCGGTCAAGGACACCGGCATCGGCATCGCCCCGGACGTCCTGCCCAGGCTGTTCTCCGAGTTCACCCAAGCAGACGACTCCACCACCCGGGCGTTCGGTGGCACCGGCCTCGGCCTGGCCATCACGCGCAAGCTGGCACGGATGATGAACGGCGACGTGACTGTCCGCAGCGCGCTCGACTTCGGCTCCGAGTTCACGCTGACCCTGCAGGCTTTCCCGGCCGAGCAGCGGATCGCGGAACCCTATCAGGACCCGGAGGTTCCGTCGGCGGGCTTGCTGTGCGGTCTGCGGGTTCTGCTGGTCGACGACAACATGGTCAACCGGCGGGTGGCACGCCTGTTCCTCGATCCGCTCGAGGTCCATATTACCGAGGCGCACAACGGGAAGGAGGCGCTCGACCTGCTCGCGGCCCGACCGTTTGACCTGGTCCTGCTCGACGTCCACATGCCGGTGATGGACGGGCGCGAAACCATCCGGCACATCCGGGCGAGCGGCAAGGAATGGGCAAGCATCCCGGTCATCGCGCTGACCGCCGATGCGATGAGCGGCGACCGCGAAAAATACCTGGCCATCGGCATGACGGGCTATGCCGCCAAGCCGATCAACCAGCACGACCTGTTCGGCGAGATGGGGCGCGTGATGGCCGGAGCGGGCGCCGGCAGGATCGGCTCAGCCGGCGCGAGCATCGGCCAGGCATCCATCGGCGCCGTGCGCCAGTGGATGCAGGAGGCGTCGTTCGAGCAGCTCCGAGAGACCTGGATCGACGGTGCCAGCCAGCAGCTGACCTGGCTGCATGACCAGCTCTCTGTCGGCACGGCCGACGCCATTCACCCGGAAGCTGTCTTCAGGATGGCCCACGACTGCAAGGCGCAGGCGCGGATGTTCGACTTCGAACTGATGGGGCAGATCGCCTCTGACCTGTGCGAGGCGCTCCGCGGCCACGGCGAGACCCTGACGCCCGATCAGCGCCAGATGGCCGCCCGGTACATCGAGGCGCTCGCCCAGATCGTCGATCGGCGCCTGGAGGGCGACGGCGGCGCCGACGGCGAAGCAATCCGGCGCCAGCTCGACGCCTGAAAGGGCGCGTCGATCGCGCCGGGACGGCGGGGCAATCAATTGCAACCCGTGCCGTAACCGGCGATAAACCGGGACAGGCGCAATCGCGCTCCCGGCCCGGCGAGTTCACAGTCCCCCGCCTTGCCGCGGAGCATCCGGCGCCGCGTCAATCCAGATCGGAGACCGTGACATGACGACATTGCCGATTTCCCGCCGCGCCGTGCTGAAGTCGGGCTCGGCACTGAGCCTCTGCGCCGCTGCCGGGACGCCCTGGTTGGCCCTGGCGCAGGAGGTGCAGACCGGTGGCACGCTGGTCGTCGCCGCCGACGGCGAACCGCGCAACATCAATCCCGCCATCGTGGCATCCAACGGGGTCTTCTTCGTCTCCAGCAAGGTGATCGAGCCACTGGCCGAGATGGACTACGAGACCGGCCTGCGCCCGTTGCTCGCCACCGCCTGGGAGGGCTCGAACGACGGGCTCAGCTACACGGTCCATCTGCGGCCCGATGTCGCCTGGCACGACGGAACCCCCTTCACCGCAGCGGATGTCGCCTTTTCGGCGATGGAGGTGTGGAAGCCGCTGCAGAATCTCGGTCAGGTGGTGTTCGCGCACCTGGAGGCGGTCGAGACGCCGGACGATCTCACCGCGGTGTTCCGCTTCTCGCAACCGACCCCGGCGCAGTTGATCGAGAACGCGATGCCGGCGCTGACCAGCGTGCTGCCGCGCCATCTCTACGAGGGCACCGACATCGCCAACAACGAATACAACAACAAGCCGGTGGGAACCGGGCCGTTCGTGTTCGCCGAGCACCGGCCGGGCGAGTATTTCCGCCTGACCCGCAACGATGCCTACTGGACCCCCGGCCAGCCCCATCTCGATGAGATCGTGTTCCGCCTGCTGCCGGATGCCGGCGCCAAGGCGGCGGCGCTGGAAACGGGCGACATCCACCTCACCGCCTTCTCCGCCGTCCCGCTCTACGAACTCGAACGGCTGGACGCGATCGAGGGCCTGAGCGTCTACACCGAGGGCTATGAGGGCATCACTTACCAGGTGACGGTAGAGATCAACCACCGGCGGGCCGAGCTCGCCGACTCCCGGGTGCGCCGGGCGATGCGGATGGCCATCGACAGCGCATTCATCGTCGACACCGTCTTCCTCGATTACGGGGCGACAGCATCGACCGGGCCGATCCCACGGACGGCGACCGACTTCTACAGCGACGCCGCGACTCCGCCCGGCTTCGATCCGGCGGCGGCCGAGGCGTTGCTCGACGAGGCCGGTTATCCGCGCGGCGAGGACGGCACCCGTTTCGCGCTGCGGCTGCGGCCGGCGCCCTGGTTCGAGCAGACGCGGGCGACTGGCGACTACGTCCGCCAGGCGCTGCGCGAGGTCGGCATCGCCGTCGACGTCGTCACCGCCGACCCGGCCGGCCACCTCGCCGCGGTATACACCGACCACGACTTCGACCTTGCCATCGGCTCGCCGGTCTATCGCAACGATCCCGCAATCTCGACCACGATCCTGTTCCAGGGCGGGCTGCCGGGCGGGGTGCCGTTCTCCAACCAGTACGGCTACGACGACCCGGACATGAACGCGGTGATCGCAGCCGCGGCGCAGGAGATCGATGCCGAGCAGCGGATTGCGCTCTACGGCGAATTCCAGCGGCTGGCCGCCGAGCAGTTGCCGCTGCTGAACCTGGTGGAGTTCACCTTCACCACCGTCGCCAGCGACAAGGTGCACGGGGTCTCGAACAACCCGCGCTGGGCGACCAGTGCCTGGGCCGATACCTGGCTGGAGGGCTGACCGGCCGCGCGCCGCCCACGAGTGCACCGAATGGGATCGCGCATCGGTCGGACGGTCCTCCGGCGGCTGCTGCAGTCCGTGCCCGTGCTCCTGATCGTGGCGGCGGGGATCTTCGGGCTGCTGGAGCTGGCCTCCGGCGATGCGGTCGACGCCTATCTGGCCGGCGCGGGCGGCGACACCGCCTTCGCCGAGCGCCTGCGCCGGGAGTGGGGGCTCGACCAGTCGGCGGCGACGCGCTTCCTGATCTACGCCCAGGCAGTGGCGACGCTCGACTTCGGCTGGTCGGTCGCCGTGTCGATGCCGGTGGTCGAGGCGATCGCGCAGCGGCTGCCGACCACACTGCTGATGATGGGCTCGGCGGTGCTGCTGTCGGCCGCCTTCGGCTCGGTCCTCGGCGGCATCGCAGCGCTGCACCGCGGCCGGCCGCTGGACAGCGGGATCACCGTCGGCGGCCTGATCCTGAACGCGATGCCCAATTTCTGGCTGGGCCTGATCTTCATGGTCGTGTTCGTGGTCAAGCTGGACTGGTTCCCGCTCGGCGGCATCGCCACCATGGGGGCCGGCGGCGGCTTCGTCGCCCGGGCCGCCGACCTTGTCTGGCACCTGGTACTGCCGGTGCTGACCCTGGCGCTGACCTACATGGCGCTCTACCTGCGCCTGATGCGCGGGGCGATGATCGAGACCCAGGCCAGCGACTGGGTGCGGGCGGCGCGCGCCCGCGGGCTGCCGCGCGGCCGGGTGATCCGCCGCCACATCGCCCGCCCGGCGCTGCTGCCGGTGGTCACCATGCTCGGCCTGCAAACCGGCAACCTGCTCGGCGGCAGCGTGGTGATCGAGCATGTCTTCTCGATCCCAGGCCTTGGCAGCTTGGCCTTTGAGGCGGTGCGGCAGCGCGACCTGCCGCTGGTCGCCGGTATCCTGCTTGCCGGGACGCTGCTGGTGATCGTCATCAACCTGCTGGTCGACCTGGCCTATGCCTGGCTCGACCCGCGGGTGGCCGACGCCCGCGCCCAGCCGGGTGCGGGCCGATGACGGGGGCCGGCCCGATGCGAGGAGGGTGGACGGCTGGCGGCTGGATTGGGGGCGGCTGCCTGCTGCTGATGGCGCTGGTCGCCGCCGGCGCCCCGTGGCTCGCGCCGGGCGACCCGCTGGACATGGTCGCCCGCCCGCTGCTCGCACCCTTCGCCGACCCGCGCTTCCCGCTCGGCACCGACCAGCTCGGCCGCGACGTCCTGGCCGGGATGATCCACGGCACGCGGGTCTCGCTCATCGTCGGGCTGGCGGCGGCAGCGGCCGCGATCGGCATCGGTATCCTGATCGGCACGCTGGCCGGGTTCCTCGGCGGCCGCGTCGACGACCTGCTGATGCGAATCACCGAGGCGTTCCAGACCGTGCCGGCCTTCCTGCTGGCGCTGGCGATGGTCAGCGTGCTCGGCGCCTCGCTGGCCAACATCGTGCTGGCGATCGCGATCTCGTCCTGGCCGGCGACCGCCCGGCTGGTCCGGGCCGAGATCCTGTCGCTGCGAAGCCGCGACTATGTCGACGCCGCGCGGATGGCCGGCATGCGCCCGCTGGCCATAGCCTTCGGCGAAGTGTTGCCCGGCGCTCTGCAGCCGGTCGTCGCCCTGGTCGGTGTCACCGTCGGCGCCGCCATCCTGGTCGAATCCGCGCTCGCCTTCCTCGGCCTGAGCGACCCGAACCAGGTCAGCTGGGGCGGCATGGTCGCCAACGGCCGCGCCGCCCTGCGCAGTGCGCCCTATCTGGTCGCGATCCCCGGTGCGGCCGTCGCGCTCACCGTGCTCGCGGTCAGCCTTGCCGGCGACGGGATCGCCGCCCGGCTGGCGTCGCGGCGGGACGGGTGAGGATGGCCGCAGCCGACGGACCAGCCGCCGATGCGCCCGCGCTGGATGTCGAGGGCCTGGAGGTCCGCTTCCGCGCCGGCGCCGGGGAGACCCTGGCGGTCGACGGGGTCAGCCTGTCGGTCGACGCCGGCGCGATCCTCGGCCTGATCGGGGAGAGCGGGTCGGGCAAGAGCGCCACCCTGCTCGCACTGGCCGGGCTGCTGCCGGAGACGGCGCGGGTCGGGGGGACGATCCGGCTGCTGGGCCGCACCCTGACCGATCTGCCGGAGCGGGAGCGGGCGAGGCTGCGCGGACATGCCCTCGGCATGATCTTCCAGGATCCGGGCGGCAGCCTGAACCCGGTGCTGTCGGTCGGCAGCCAGATCGACGAGGTGGTGCTGGTGCACCAGGGTCGGCGCGGGCGCGCCGCGCGCCGGGAAACCGAGGCTCTGCTCGCCCAGGTCGGCATCGGCGACCCGCGCCGGCGCGCCGACGCCTACCCGCACCAGCTCTCGGGCGGGATGAAGCAACGGGTGGCGATCGCGGCTGCCCTGGCCGCCCGGCCAGCGGCGATCCTGGCCGACGAACCGACGACGGCGCTGGACGCGACGGTGCAGGCGCAGATCTTTGCCCTGCTGACCGGACTGGTCGAGCGGGAGCGGATGGCGCTGTTGCTGGTGACCCACGATCTGGCGGTCGCCGCCGCGGTCGCCGACCGGATCGCCGTGCTCTATGCCGGCCGAATCGTCGAGGAGGGTCCGGCACGCAACATCGCCGAGCGGCCGGCCCACCCTTACAGCCGCGCGCTTGCGCAGGCGACCCTGCCCTTTGCCGCCCGCGCCCCGACCGGCGGCGCCCGGCTGCCGGAGCTGACGGGACAGATGCCGGCGGCGGGCGGCGCCGGCTGCGCCTTCGCCGCCCGCTGCCCGCTGGCGATCGCGCGATGCCGGGAGGAGACGCCGCCGCTCGCGCCGTGGCAGGCCGGGCGGGTCGCCTGCTGGCGGGCGGGCGAGGCGTGACCGCGTTGGTGCTCGAGGCGATCCGGCGCCATTTCCGCACGATGGGCCGGGTCGCCCGCGCGGTCGATGGGGTCGACCTGGCGGTGCATGGGGGCGAGATCCTGGGCCTGGTCGGCGAATCCGGCTGCGGCAAGACCACCCTCGCGCGGATCGCGGTCGGCCTGGACCAGCCGGATCGCGGCAGCGTCCGCCTCGGCGACCGGCCGCTCCTCGAGGCCGGCAAGGTCGACGCCGGGCTGCGCCGCCGGGTCCAGCTGGTGTTCCAGGAGCCGCTCGCCTCTTTCAACCCGCGGCGGACGGTGGGCCGGTCGATCGGGCTGCCGCTACGCCTGCTGGGACAGAGCGCCGCGGCCGTGGGGGCGCAGGCGCAGCGGCTGCTGGAGCAGGTCGGGCTCGATCCGGCGCTGGGCGCGCGGCGGCCGCACCTGCTGTCGGGCGGCCAGTTGCAGCGGGCGGCGATCGCCCGCGCGCTGGCGCTGGAGCCGGAGATCCTGGTCTGCGACGAGCCGGTGGCCTCGCTCGACGTCTCGGTGCGGGCGCAGATCCTGAACCTGCTGCTCGACCTGCGGCGCGACCGCGGGATCGGGATCCTGTTCGTCTCCCACGACCTGGGCGTCGTCCGCGCCATCGCCGACCGGGTGGCGGTCATGTATCTCGGCCGGATCGTCGAAACCGGTCCGAGCGAGGCGGTGTGGTCACGGCCACGCCACCCTTACACGCGAGCGCTCGCCGCCGCCGTGCCCGCCGGGGTCGGCAGCTGGCGGCAGGAGGCAGGCCGCCCCCGCCTGGCGGGCGAGCCGCCGAGCCCGTTCGCGGTGCCCGCAGGCTGCCGGTTTCACCCGCGCTGCCCGATCGCGGTCGACCGCTGTCTGATCGAAGACCCCGCGCTCCGCCCCTTCCCGTCCGGCGTCAGCGTCGCCTGTCATCGGGCAGAAGGGGCATAACGCCTACCAGAACTTCCACCACGGCCTGCCGCCGGTCCCCGGCCACGGAAGGGGCTTTGACGAATGGCGGGCGGAGCCCGTTCGACCGGGAGCTGCGACCGGCGCGTAGGGCGACGACGGCAGCGCCCGCAGGACCTCGAACCGGATGTCCTCCTGGACCCGATCGTGCTGGTAGCCGGTCAGGTGGAAGCCGAGTTGGGCCGTGACGTCGTAGAGGTAGTCGACCTCGTCGCCCGCCGTCGCCTGCTTCTCCTTCGCCTGGGCCAGGAGCCGGTGGTATTCTGCGGGAATCTCGCCTTCCAGCTCGAAGGGCTCGCCGGATTCGTAGCGCATGATGCTCCACCTGCGCTCGCCGTCGGCCACGCACCCCATCGTCGTCATCATCACGGTGTCGTAACACATGAAATGGATGGCCTCGTTCGGCAGCGCCTGCCTTTCCGCGTAGGTCTCGCTGAATGCGGTGAACGGCCCCCGGCCATCCGCCTGCACCAGATACATGCCGTTCGGCAGCTCGCACCCCACAAGCTCCTTATGTGTCGGATCGTTCGCGAACTCTCCGGTCCGTTCGAACCCCATCGCCGCGCAGGCCTCATCGGCCGTCGCCCCCTTGATCGCCACCCAGTTCACCGAGAATCCCATTGCATTCCCCCGATGCGACTTATACGTGTACTACTGTCTAGGATAGCATCCCTGACCTATCTTCGCAACCCGGCACAACGGCGCCCGGCACATGGCGGCGGCCGTGGCAATGGCCTATAGCAGATCCACCACAGACGGACCGGGACCGCCGCCACGATGACCCCTCCCCACCCCGCGCGCGACCCGCGCTACGACCTGCTGTTCGAGCCGGTGCCGATCGGCCCGGTCGTCGCGCGCAACCGCTTCTTCCAGGTGCCGCACTGCAACGGCATGGGCCATCGCTATCCGAAGGCGATGGCCGGGATGCGGGGGGTGAAAGCCGAGGGCGGCTGGGCGGTGGTCTCGACCGAGGAGGTCGAGGTCGACTGGCATTCCGACATCAGCCCCTATATCGAGGGCCGGCTGTGGGACGACCGCGACATCGGCTACCACGCGGCGATGGTCGAGGCGGTGCACGCGCATGGCGCGCTGGCCGCGATCGAGCCGGTGCACCAGGGGCTGGCCTGCTCCAACCTGTACAGCCGCGAACATGTGCTGAGCCCCTCCGGCGGCCCGATCCTGCAGTACCATCCGATCGCCTCGCGGGCCATGGACCTGGCCGACATCCGCGCCGCCCGCCGGCGGCATCGCGACGTGGCACTGCGGGCGAAGCGGGCGGGCTACGACATCGTCTATGTCTACGCCGGCCACGATCTGTCGCTGGCGATGCACTTCCTGCTGCCGCGCTACAACCAGCGCAGCGACGACTACGGCGGCAGCCTGGGGAACCGGCTGCGCTTCCTGCGCGAGCTGCTGGAGGACACGCGCGACGCGGTCGGCGACGCCTGTGCGGTGGCGCTGCGGATCGCGGTCGACGAGCTGCGCGGGCCGGACGGCCTCAGTTCGGCGGGCGAGATGCGCGACGTGGTCGGCCTACTGGCCGAACTGCCGGACCTGTGGGACGTCAACATCTCCGACTGGGCGAACGACAGCCAGACCGCCCGCTTCGCCGAAGAGGGCTACCAGGAGCCGTTCATCGGCTTCGTCAAGGCGATGACGTCCAAGCCGGTGGTCGGCGTCGGCCGCTACACGTCGCCGGACCGGATGGTCTCGCTGGTGAGGAAGGGCGTGCTCGACTTCGTCGGCGCCGCCCGGCCGTCGATCGCCGACCCGTTCCTGCCGTGGAAGATCGAGCACGGCCGGATCGAGGACATCCGCGAGTGCATCGGCTGCAACATCTGCGTTTCCGGCGACATGACGATGAGCCCGATCCGCTGCACCCAGAACCCGACCATGGCCGAGGAGTGGCGCAAGGGCTGGCATCCGGAACGGATCGCGCCGGCGGCGAGCGACGACCCGGTGCTGGTGGTCGGGGCCGGGCCGGCCGGGCTGGAGTGCGCCCGCGCGCTCGGCCAGCGCGGCTACCCGGTGGTGCTGGCCGAAGCGACCGACACGCTCGGCGGCCGGTCGAAGCGCGAGGCGCTGCTGCCGGGCCTCGCCAGCTACGGCCGGGTCGCCGACTGGCGGATCGGGCAGCTGCAGGCGATGCCCAACGTCGAGATCTACCGGGCGAGCGAGCTTTCGGCCGACGATGTGCTCGGCTACGGCTTCCCGCACATCGTCATCGCGACCGGCTCGGCGTGGCGGCGCGACGGCGCCGGACGCACGCTGCGTGCGGGCGTGGAGATCGATCCGGACGTGCCGGTGTTCACGCCGGACGACGTGATGGCCGGCCGGCTGCCGACGGGCGGCCGGGTGCTGCTCTACGATGACGACCACTACTACATGGGCGGGGTGGTGGCGGAACGGCTGGCCGCGGCCGGCCTGCAGGTGACGCTGATCACGCCCGACGCGATCGTCTCCTCCTGGACGGTGCACACGCTGGAACAGAAGCGCATCCAGCGCCGGCTGCTGGAGCGGGGTGTCGCGCTGCTGACCGGGCGCAAGCCGGTGCGGCTGGGGCGCACGTCGCAGCACGCCTGCGTCTACACCGGCGCGGTCGCCGAGCTGGAGGCGGATGCGGTGGTGCTGGTCACCGGCCGCGCCCCACGCGACGCGCTCCTCCGCCACCTGCAGGCCCTTGCCGGCAACGGCGCCGCACCCTGGAAGACACTGCACGCGATCGGAGACGTCGTCGCACCAGGCACGGTCGCCGCCGCGGTCTACAGCGGGCACAATCGGGCGCGGCTGCACGACAGCGCGCCGCAGGACGGGGTGCCCTTCGAGCGGGAACCCTGAGGTCGCAGAGGTCACAGCGCGAACTGCAGGGTCTCCGACAGCACCAGCCCGGCGGCGCCGCGCAGGGTGGCGCGGTCCTCGGTGTCGCCGAGGGCGAAAGTCAGCTCATGGCCGGGGCGGGCGGGGACCAGCGCGCGGACGTGGGCGGCGATGGCGTCGCGCATCGTGGCGCCGCCGCCGACCACATCGCCGTAGAGCACATAGACCTCGGGTGACATGGTCTGGTGCAGGTTGGCGATGCCGACCGCGACGTTGCGGGCGTAGCGGTCGAACAGCGTCGCGGCGCCCGGGTGGCCGGCGGCGGCCAGGCCGGCCAGGCGGGCGGCATCGATTGCGTCCGGCTCCGGCAGGCCGGCGGCGCGGGCCTGGGCGCGCAGCCAGCCGGTGGTGGCGATGGTCTCCCAGCAGCCGCGCCGGCCACAGCGGCAGAGGTCGCCGTCGAGCTGGACGAAGGTGTGGCCGAGCTCGCCGCCGCCGCCGCCGGGCCCGCGGTAGAGATGGCCGTCGAGGTAGAGGGCACCGCCCAAGACCTCGCCGGTGTAGATCGCGGCGAAGGTGCGCAGGCCGCGGCCGATACCGAACCAGCGCTCGCCGAGCAGCATCGCCCGCGGGTGGTGATCGAGGCACACCGTCAGCCCGAAGCGGCGACCGAGTTCTCGGCCCAGCGGGTAGCCGGCAAGCGCCGGGGCCAGGTTGACGGCGACAATGCTGTTGGCGTCCGTGTCGACCATGCCGCCGACGGCGACACCGATGCCGAGCGGCGGGCGGGCGGCCTCCGCCAGCGTCCGGTCCAGGCAGCCGGCGAGGCCCTCGATCAACGGCTCCGCGGTCGCCGGGTCGGCGGCGAAGCGGCAGACCTGCTCGGCATAGATGTCGCCGGTGAGCGAGACCAGCGCGGTGTGCGCCATGTCCGGCATCAGCATGGCGGCGCAGATCGGCCCGGCGTCGGGCGAGAACCAGAGCGGGCGCGCCGGCTTGCCGCCACTGACCGCCACCGGCAATGGCTCGCCTTCGACCAGCACGCCCCGGTCGAGCAGCGGCTGGACGATGCCGGAGATCGTGGTGCGGTTGACCTGGGCGTAGCGCGCCAGTTCGGCCCGGCTGGTCGGCCCCAGGTCGAACAGAGCCTGCAGCACCCGGCCGCGATTGGCCGGGCCGATGGCGGCGGGCGAGATCAGCGGTCGCCCGCCTTCACGCCCGCTCTGGCGTGCTCCCTGGCGGCCGGCGCGTTCAGGCCCGAGCAGCCGCGCCCGGCTCTCCACCTCCGACCGCCGCCCGCCCGGTATCAACTCCTGTGTCTCGTCGCCGTCCATGCGTTTCTTCCGGACCTCGTCGATCGTTACGCGCAAGGGCTCCTGCTACGCCATTCCCGGACGCCGGGAAAGGCCCGCCGGCTCACCCCTGCCGACTGCGGTCACTGCGAATTGACAGCCAATCCGGTATGTGCGAGCCTCGAACATAGCACGAAGCAGCAGGAGCGGCGAGCCGAGGATCAAGTCGATGACGACGGGCCGGCGATCCGTGTGCCGGCCTTGCATCCCCCGGTTATCGAGTTCCTGCGTCTGCGTGCGCCATCAGCACCGGCGCAGCCAACGCGCCAGGCGAGACCAGAAGGGGGAGTATCGATGCGTCCTGTCGAACGTTCATCCGTCACCCGCAGATCCCTGCTGAAAGCCGGCTCCGGCGCTGCCGTCGCCGCGGCCGCCAGCCCGCTCGTCACCGCCGGAAGTCGGCGCGCCCGCGCGCAAGGCCAGTCGGTCCGGGTGCTGGTGGTCGAGGACCCGTTCTTCTTCTCGCTGAGGGAGGTGCTGCCGGACTTCGAGGCCGAGACCGGCATCGCCGTCGAACTGGAGAGCCTGGGCTATGACGCGTTGCAGGCGCGCCTGGTTTCCTCCTTCGTCGCCAAGACCTCCGACGCCGACGTCATTACCGTCGACCAGATGTGGTCAGGGCAATATGCCGACAACGGCTGGATCATTCCGCTCAACGACTTCGCCAAGGGCGATGCCGAGCTCGACCTCGGTGACTTCGTGCCCCAGGTGCTGCACTCGATGAACCTCTGGCGCGGCAACCTGGTAACCCTGCCGATCGCGGCCTATGCGCAGGGCGTGATGTATCGCACCGACCTGTTCGACGAGTTCGGCATTTCCGCCCCGCCGACCGCGACCGACGAGAGCTGGACCTGGGACGCCTATCTCGACGTGCTGCGCTCGATGGAGGGCAAGCAGGCCAGCGGCGGGCGGCCGCTGTTCCCGACCGTGATGTGCGGCGCCCAGCCCACGCCGGTGGTCCACATGTTCACCCAGGTCTCGGGCAGCATGGGCGCGGAATGGTTCAGGCAATTCCCGCGCGCGCCGTGGGATTTCGAGCCAACGATCGACAGCCCGGAGTGGATCGCAGCTCTGACCACCTACCAGGACCTGTACAAGCTCTCGCCGCCGGAGGCGATCAACTACACTTGGTTCGACGCCGGCACCCGGTATTCGCAGGGCGACGTCGGCATGTTCTTCTGGTGGACACCGTATTTCTACCTGATCAAGAACAACGGCTACATGTCCGGCACGCCGTCGGAGATCATCGACAGCTATGCCGTCGCTGCGCTGCCGAAGGCGGCGGGGGTCGATCAGACCATCAGCATCGGCGGCTGGAGCCTGGGCGTGCCGTCCAGCTCCGACAACCAGGAGGCGGGATACCAGTTCGTCAAATGGGCGACCTCGGCCGCCACCCAGCGCAAGATGGCGATGGTCCCGACCTACAACTACCAGTTCTCCGACTTCGCCCGGACGTCGCTCTATGCCGACGAGGAGGTGCGGGCGATCTATCCCTATCTGGACGTCCAGCTGGACATGATGGGCCAGGGCAACGGCAAGATCCCCCGCCCGCCGATGCCGAGCTACGCCGCGCTGGAAGGCATTTTCGGCCTGCAGCTCAACCGCGCGCTTTCCGAGGAGGGCGACCCCGCGGCGGTGCTGGCGGACACCAAGGAGCTGTTCACCAACATCCTGAAGGGCAGCTTCATGATCCCCTACCAGCTGGAGAGCTACGACGACACGCTGGAGGCGGCAGAGGCGGTGATCGCCGAGCTCGCCGGGTAGTCGGGTCCCGGGAACGGGTAACCCCGATGCGCCGGCGGTGACGTCGGCGCATCGGGTGGGCTGCGCTCTGTCCTCAAGAGTACTTGGAGCATTGAAGGTGTCCCGGACCGATCGGCGTTGCGTCCTTCGGCGAGCTCAGGATGCGGAATTTTCCCTATGCCACAAAGATTTGTCCTCATCCTGAGCTTGTCGAAGGACGCACCTCGCTTCTGCAGCGTCGGCCGTCAAGCCAGCCGGGATGTCGCCGGAGCCAGTCGCTACTGATGCCGTCCGACATCGCCATCTCTCCCACCGCGCGCCGCCGGCCGGTGCGCGCCCGCACCGGGTTCCTGCCCTATGCCCTGCTGCTGCCGTCGGTGCTGCTGCTCGGTACGCTGATCGCCTATCCGCTCGGCTTTGCGCTGAAGAACAGCTTCTACTTCTGGAACCTGGCGGTGAGTCCGGAGCCGGTCGCCTTCGTCGGCTTCGACAACTATGCGCAGGTGCTGGAAAGCGCGGATTTCCTGCGCGCGTTGGGCAACACGGTCGCCCTGACCGTCGCCGGCACCGTGATCGAGTTCGTGCTCGGGCTGTCGATCGCGCTGGTGCTGGCGACGGCACTGCCGGGCATGTCGGTGGCGCGCGCGTTGCTGATCCTGCCGACGACGATCGCACCGATCGTGGTCGGCTTCCTCTACCGCTACATGTACGACCCGAGCGGCGGGCTCGCCGTCTACATTCTGAACTCGATCGGGCTGTCGCCGCCGCTGCAGGGGCTGCTCGGCAATGCCAACACCGCGCTCGCCAGCGTACTGTTTGCCGACGTCTGGCAGTGGACGCCGTTCGTCGCCATCATCCTCTACGCGGGCCTCCTGTCGGTGCCGCAGGACATCATGGAGGCGGCGCGGCTGGACGGCGCCTCGCGCTGGACCATGCTGATCCGGATCAAGCTGCCGCTGATCCGGCAGACCGCGCTGATTGTGGTCATGCTGCGCTTCATGCAGCTGTTCAACACCTTCGACCTGGTGCTGGTGCTGACCCGCGGCGGGCCGGGGACGGCATCGCGCACGCTCGGCTATTCGCTCTACGAGCTGGGGCTGGTGCAGTTCAACATCGGACTGGCCAGCGCGCTGACCTGGATCATCGTCATCCTGGTCAACATCTTCATCGGGATCTTCCTCTACGTCTCGTTCAAGAACCGGGACCTGTAGGATGGTCGGCGAGAACACCGCGCTGACCCGGGCCCTGCTCTACGGCTGCGCCCTGCTGGCGATCCTGTTCTTCATCGGCCCGATCTTCTGGTTCGTGCTGCTGGCGATCCGGCCGCCAGGCGGCGCCTTTTCGATGCCGCCGCAGCTGTTCTTCGAACCGACCTGGGCCGCCTTTCGCCACACCCTGGTGGACCCGGGAGCGAACGCACCGCAGGCGGTGAACAGCCTGATCGTCGCCAGCTGCACCGTGCTCCTGAACCTGCCGTTCTCGGTGCCGGCGGCCTATGCGCTGTCGCGCTTCCCGCTGCGGGCCAAGAAGCACATCATGCTGTGGTACCTGGGGCTGCTGATGGCGCCGCCGGTCGCCTTCCTGATTCCCTATTTCGTCGTCGCCACTGAGATCGGGCTCGCCGGCAGCTACCTGATCATGGTGCTGGTGCTGCAGACGCTGACGATTCCGTTCTCGGTCTGGCTGATGAAGAGCTTCATCGACGAGGTGCCGGTGGAACTGGAGGAGGCGGCGCGGATCGACGGCGCCCGCTGGTACCAGATCATGCTCAGGATCACCCTGCCGATCGTGCGCCCGGGCATCATCGTCACATCGATGTTCGCCTTCGTCTTCGCCTGGAACAACACCGCCTTCCCGCTCGTACTGAGCGCGCGCAGCACCGCCACCCTGCCCGTCGGCACCCTTGGCTACTTCGCCACCGCCGGCGTCACCTGGAACTACATCGCCGCCGCCGCCGTGATCGCGATGATCCCGCCGATGGTGATCTTCCTCGTTTTCGACCGCTACGTCGTCCGCGGGCTGACCTTCGGGTCGGTCAAGGGCTGACCTTTCAGATGCAGGACCAAACATGAGCAGACTTCGCATGGGTGTGATCGGCGCCGGGTTGTGGGGCGCCAACCACGCGCGCGTCTTCACCGCGCTTCCCGAAACCGAGGTGATCGCAGTCTGCGATACCGACACCAGCCGCGCCCAGGCGATGCGCGCCAGCGCCGGCGCGGCCAACGCCTATACCGACTACCGGGCGCTGATCGACGACCGCCATGTCGACGCGGTGTCGATCGCCACCCCCGACTTCACCCACACCCCGATCATTCTCGCCGCTCTCGCCGCCGGCAAGCACGTGCTGAGCGAGAAGCCGCTGGCGACCACGCTCGAGGAAGCCGAGCAGATCGCGGCGGCGGCGGCGACCTCGAACGCGAAGCTGATGGTCGACTTTCACAACCGGGCGAGCCCGGTGTTCGCCACCCTGCGCGACGAGATCGCCGCCGGCGCGATCGGGCGCCCCGTGCACGGCACAGCCAAGCTCAGCAACACCACCTTCGTGCCGCTGCAGATGCTGAGCTGGGCCGCCCGGTCGTCGGCGCTGTGGTTCCTCGGCAGCCATCTGGTCGACGTGCTGCGCTTCGTGCTCGCCGACGAGGTGGTGCGGGTTTACGCGGTGACCCGACGCGGCGTGCTCGAGAGCCGCGGCGTCGACACCGCAGACGTCCACCTGTCGCTGCTGGAGTTCGCCAACGGCACCGCAGTGACCATGGAGAACAGCTGGATCCTGTCCGAGGCCAACCCGATCGTGTTCGACTTCCGGGTCGACCTCGTCGGCGACCAGGGCCAGATCTCCGGCAATCCGTCGCACAACGGCGCGATCAGCAAGATGGGCGCCGGCGGCCTGCGCTACGGCGACACATTGGGGATCACGCCCACCGGCGACACCCGCGTCGGCGGCTTCGTGCTGGAATCCATCGCCCGCTTCGTCGACATGGTTCTGCGCGACGCCCCGCCACTGGCTACGGTGGAAGACGGGCTCGCTGCCACCCGCGTACTGGCCGCGATCGAACGCTCGGCGGCCTCGGGGCAGCCGGTGGAGCTGTGACGCCGGCGTTCGACGCCTACCGCCGGGTGTGCAGCCGCAGGACGATGTCCTGGTCGTAGTTGCCGAAACCGCGTCCGAACAGGTTGATGCCGCCGGGATGTCGCGCATCCTCCCGGACGCCGATGCGCATCCGGATCGAATGATGGCTGGCGATGTCCAGGTCGCCGAGCGACACGTCGGAGATCTTCATCCCGTCGATGAAGGCGCCGTTGCGTCCGATGCGCCAGTTCTTCAGCTTGCCGTATTGCGAGCCCTTCAGCTTCCACCAGTCCGGCGTGTAGACGCCGCGCTTGTCACCGAAGTCGCCTGGTGAGGTCCAGGTGCCCACGTCGACCCCGTTGACGGACAGCGTGATGTCCGAAGGCCAGTCCGCGCTCGTCCCCGGCACCTCGGAGCTGAGTTCCATGACGAACTCGATCTCCTCGATCTCGGCCTTGGACAGGCGGGCGTTGTTGGGGAACTGGTATTCGACGTAGCCGCGGGTGAACCAGACCAGCGCCGCGTTCATCCGGTCCGGATCGAGGAAGGTGTCGGGCACGTCGAGCAGGCCTATGATGCCGTCGGTCGAGCACAACCCGCACGGCGCGGTCACGTCGCAGCTGGTGTAGAGGCCGAGCGGCATCGAGACCTCGATCGCATTCGAGCGGATCGCCTTCAGGTCCTCCTTGAACACGACCAGCACCTCGTCGAAGGCCGAGCGGCAGATCTTCTGGTTGCCCTTGCGCGCCTTCTGGGTCTCGGTGCGGATCAGCCCGGCCTCCTCCAGGATCTGGACGTTCGATGACACGGTCGACTGCGGCAGCGACAGCTTCTCGGCGATCTCGTTGACGTTGAGGGCGCCGCCCTGGTGCAGCAGCTTGAGGATGCTCACCCGCGCCGCCGACGCGAGGCCCTTCAGGACATTGAGGCCATCCTCGGGATCGATGACCAGGAAGTTGCGGCTCATTGTGGTTCCGTTGAGGCTGGAGGCGGCGCGGAGCGGCCGCTCGAAGGATGTCTGTATCAGCCTTTCCGGTTTGTTCAAATGCGGCTGTGCAGCATCTGCCCCCTGCGGTGCCGCGGCGACCGTCGAGATCGCACTTCCGCAGCAAGCGAAGACTGATATTGTCAGCACAGGCGGGTGAGCCGCACGCTCCGGTCCGGGCCGGGCGGCAGCAACAGAGGGGACGCGCGCATGGATCCGACACGGGTGACGCTGGCCGCATTGATGCTCTCGGCCGGGACGGCGCTAGCCGCAGGCCAGGCCGTCGCGCAGACGATCGTGATCTCGAACTGGGACGGTTACATGCCGGCGGACCTGCTCGAACGCTTCACTGCGGCGACCGGGATCGAGGCAGAGCTGTCCTTGCACGCGACCAACGAGGAGATCATGGGTCGCCTCGTCGCCAGCGGCGGCACCGGCTTCGATGTGGTGTTCGTGTCCTCGCCCTTCGCGGAAGCGCTCAATGCGCTCGGGCTCGCAGCGACGCTCGATCCTGCACTGATCCCCAACGCAGCCAATCTCTATCCGCAGGCGCAGGAACTCGCCTACGATCCCGGCAACCGCTTCTCGATGCCCTATGCCTGGGGCACGACCGGCCTCTGCTACCGGGCCGATCTCGTCGGCGAGACGCCCGACAGCTGGCGCGACCTGCTGGAGCCCGCCGACGACCTGAAGGGCAGGATCACCCTGCTGTCCACCGATCGCTGGCTGATGGCCGCCGGCCTGCTGACCCTCGGCTATTCGGTCAACGACACCGAGCCCGCCCATATCGAGGAGGCGCGAGACCTGCTGATTGCCGCATCCGGCAGCGTCCTCGCTTTCGACGACACCACGTTCTACGCCCGCCTGGTGTCCGGCGAGGCATCGCTGGTCCATGCCTGGGACGGCTGGTGCAACTATGGCACGGCGGAAAACCCCGAGATCCTGTTCGCGGTGCCGAGCGAGGGCTCCGACCTGTGGGTCGACACCATGGTGGTGATGGAGGCGTCGGAGAACAAGGAGGCGGCGCAGGCCTTCATCAACTTCGTGCTCGACGGCGACAACCACCGCTGGGTGGCGGAGAACATCCTCTACAAGGTGCCGAACCAGGCCGCCATGGAGGGGCTGGACCCGTCGCTGGCCGAAGCGTTCCCCAA